>CAZHEM010000082.1:0-12507 GCA_964531725.1 uncultured Acetatifactor sp. | reverse complement strand
AATTTAATTACTATTTATGTTATATTTAATGTAATTCTATCAATAATAGCAGTTATCGCATCACCGCTTCTGATTCGTTTAATTGCAGGCGGATATGACGCAAAAACATATGACTGTGCCATAAGTTTGTCTCAATTATTAGTATTATCATTCCCTTTTACAGTGGCTGTACATGTATTGATGAATCTATCAAATGCAAAACAGAAGCATTTTGCGCCGCAATTATTGACCTTGTTTAATAGCATTATTGCAATTATATTGATGTATTTTTTTGTTCCACAATATGGAATCTATGCGGTTCCAGTGATTGGTGTAGTTGCATGGATATTTCAATTGTTTTTTCAAGGTTATTGCTTGCGCAAGGAATACAAATATAGTTTTGTGTTGGATTTAAAAGATCCCCTTTTGAAAACCATGATTGTATTGGCAATACCGACAATTGTGGCAACCGCAGCGGAACAGATAAACCTGTCTGTGGACAATTTTTTGTGTACTTCTTTGGGATCTGGAACAGTATCGGTGCTTAATTATGCACAGAAAATATTCAATTTATTGAATGGTACAATTGCAACAGCGATTATTACGGTGGCGTATCCGATTTTTTCAAAACTTTATGCTGAAAAAAAGAAGGATGTATTTGTTGAAAATGTAAATAAATATCTGGCAGTAATTATATTGATTCTTTTACCTATTACCGTTTTGTGTATGTTGTTGAGTGAAGAAATTGTAACTCTTATTTTCGGACGTGGCGTGTTTGATATGGAAAGTGTTGAGCGTGTAGCGGACGTATTTAGGATTTATGTTTTAGCAGCAGTGTTTGCAGCATTGAAAGAAATGATTACCAGAATTTTTTATATCTTTGAAGAGTCTAGGTTACCAATGATTATTAATCTTATGTGTATTGGTGTAAATGTCGTTGGAAGTGTAATGATGGTAAGATTTTGGGGCGTTGAAGGTGTAGTGGTAGCAACTGTTTTTGCCACGGCATTTTCTTGTGTGGTAGAAATTGTGGTGTTCCGCAAGAAGTTTGTAAAAGATGGCTACCAAGGGATTTTTAACTGTAAAGAGTTATATAAATATGTTTTGGCGATGGTTATCATGTTTGCAGTAGCAAGTGGAATTAATATGTTCCTAGGAGATATGATGTACATTGTTCGTGCAATTTGTGTATGTATTGTGGCTGTGGTGGCGTATACTGTTGCATTATGCTTCATGAAAGAACATTTTTGCGGTCAAATAGTCAATGTGT
Organism: uncultured Acetatifactor sp.; assembly: GCA_964531725.1. Lineage (GTDB taxonomy): Bacteria > Bacillota > Clostridia > Lachnospirales > Lachnospiraceae > Acetatifactor. Next base: position 11,258 of record CAZHEM010000082.1, on the reverse strand, counting down.
TGGGGGGGAAAAGACGACTCCACATGCGATGAATACTTGCAAGTGGTGATTAATTCTCAACAGGAAAAAATGGATGTCGCTATCAGAACCTCCTTTGATGACACAAGAGATTTAGTGCAATATATGCAAGTAAATGTACTAGATGGTAGAAATAATGTCGTTAATCCTGCAGTAGCTATTTTAATTGACAAGATAGAAGACGCTCCTTATACTGGGGCGGTTACAGTACAAGTTTTTCAAGATAAATCAGGGAATAATTGTATAGGCTTTGCAATGGGTTATTTGCCGATTGATAGTGAAGATGGTTACACAATGCGAACAGTCAATGACGCATGGAGTATTTCTACATCTAAGAAAAGCTATCCTCATTTTGTGGATGATGGATACGGCGAAATTTTGGAAGAAAATACAACAATTTCAGGCGTGGCTTATAGAAAGTTTTTTCCTATTGAAAAAGAAAACAATATAAATCAAAACGTTCAATACATAATACCATTTGGAAATGAAGTGTATTTGTATAGAGATTATTATAAAGATGGAATAGAGAGGATAGTTTTACCAGAACCGTATAGAGATAAAACTGCTATACTAATCCAAAAATCAAATGGTGTAGAAACGTATACTCTTGGGAATACCATGTGGGTAAGGCATGAGACTGAGGAGAAGGCATATGAACATGTTGTGTTAAAATTAAAGTGAAATTGTACATTGCGTTTGCTATACAAACGACAAATGAGTAAGGAGAGAGCGATATGTTATTCAATTCAATGAGCTTTGCGGTGTTTTTGCCCATTGTATTTTGCTTATATTGGATGTTGCCATCAAAATGGAAATGGTGCTTATTGCTGGTGTCTAGCTATTATTTTTACATGAGTTGGAATCCCAAATATGTAGTTTTGATTTTATTCACAACCTGTGTGTCATATATGGCAGGGCGAATACTGGAAAGTAGTACTTCAAAGAAAATTAAAAATACTGTATTAAGCATAACTTTAGTGTTACTATTAGGATTATTGTTTGTATTCAAGTATTTTGATTTCTTTAGTATAACATTAGTTGCCTTTTTAAACCGTTTTACATTGAATCTACACCCAGTAACGCTAAAGCTTATTATACCTGTGGGAATTTCATTCTATACATTTCAGACCATTAGTTATGTTGTGGATGTCTACAGAGGAACAACTAAAGCGGAAAGTAATTTGGGAATATATGCCACTTTTATTTCTTTCTTTCCACAGTTGGTTGCAGGTCCTATTGAAAGAACGCAAGATTTATTGCCACAAATAAGGCAGCCAAAGAAATTTGATTATGCAAGTGCAACTTATGGCTTGAAGTTAATGGCATGGGGCTTTTATAAGAAAATCGTAGTTGCGGATAACCTTGCCCCGATTGTAGACAAGGTATACAATAGTCCTACAAATTATGAAGGTTTTGCATTGTTAATTGCAACACTTCTATTTGCATTTCAGATATATTGCGATTTTTCGGGATATTCAGATATTGCAATAGGAACTGCTAGACTTTTTTCCATTAATTTAACCAAGAATTTTGATAGTCCGTATTTTTCCAGTAGTATAAAGGAGTTTTGGAGTAGATGGCATATTTCTCTTTCAAGATGGTTTAGGGATTATGTTTATATACCGTTGGGAGGAAACCGTTGCTCGAAGTTAAGAAATAGTATTAATTTGTTAATTACATTTTCTGTAAGTGGTTTGTGGCATGGTGCCAATACTACATATATTATCTGGGGGGGCTTGCATGGTGGCCTTCAAGTGTTAGAAAAATTACTGTTTGGTAAAAAAGAAAGGAAATCAGGACTTGTTAGAAATATAATGTCGGTAGGTATCGTATTTGTATTATGCTGTTATGCGTGGATTTTCTTTAGGGCGACTAATGTGGAACAAGCATTATATGTGATATGCCATATGTTTACTGGTTGCACGACTGTATTACCTTATATTAAAAATGGATGTGTATCACTAGGTATAACCTTATGGGATGGCATATTTTTTATTTTTATTATTGGAGTACTATTAATATACGATTACATTGCTATGAAAAAGGATGTGATAGAAATAATTAGTTCGAAATCCACTGTGACGAGATGGTGTGTATATGTAATAGCAATTTTATTTGTTATTTTTTTTAGAGCAATTAATCAGACTCAGGCGTTTATTTATTTTCAGTTTTAGGAAGAACAAATGAAACATTTTTTGAAGAAAATATTTCTTTTGGGAGCAATTACATTAGTCGCTATGTATGTGATAATGTTTATCCAAAGGAATTATGTGTGGCAAATTACTAATTCCATAAGCATGGATGCGAAATTATGGTATGCTGACAAAATGGATATACAAGATATAGATATAATAGGACTTGGTTCCTCAATGACATTGAATAATCTGAATACAGAAGCTGTTTTAGAGGGGGTATCTTCTGAAAAAAAAATTTTTTAATTATGCGTCATGGGGCTTGCAAATAGAAGATACCAAGATTATTTTGGAAAATTTGTTACAGACTTCTCAACCGCAAAGTGTGATTGTATTCAGCAATATTATTGATTTTTATAATGATACGGAATCAAGATACAATGGTAAAGATTTAAAAAATTACATGGATGGGTGTTCATGGAATGATATAACTATTGTGTCTAAGTATGGGTTTCCACATAATATTAAAACAATACAAACTCACAAGGGATATATAGTGGATAGAAAAAAATACACGTCCTTGGATTTCGATTCCAAAGGGGGAGTGGCATTAGAAGTATATGATGAAGATATTGATTCCACCCGATGGGATTTATTACTAGAAGAAGATAAGGTAAAAGAGGAGCAATATACTGCTTTGGAAGAACTGTGCCAGTTGGCAAATGCAGAAGGAATAGACTTGTATTTTGTTCAGACACCATATAGAGGTCATTATCTTAGTGTGTCTGGTCCCGAGGAAATGGAAGAACATCAGAAAAGATGTAGGGAAATTTTGGAATCATATGGACAGTATTATTGGAGTACTGAAGAGTTGGAAAAGTATGACGATTCTTTGTTTGCAGATTACATTCATCTCAATAAAGAAGGAAGTTATTTGTTTACGAAAGAGTTTATGAGATATTTTGTTGCATGTGAACAAAACAAAGATATGTAGGAAGATTTATGAAAAAATTTTTGTGTAAATTCATAATATTGATGTGCATAGTCGCAACTTTTTGCATGGGGATAAATGAATGGTATAAGAAAAAGCTTTTCTCTCCGGAGGATGTTCCTAGCCAGTTGCAAGTGGTAAATGTGGGAAGCTCCCATGCTTTTTATGGGTTATACTACGAAGAACTAGAGCTGGAAGGTGTGGCGGGTTTTAATTTGGCGTTATCAGGACAGGTGCCGTCCTATGACTTGGGTGTTTTGAAGGAATTTCAAGATAATTTGGAAAAAGGCGGGATATGTTTAATCCCCATATCATGGTTTTCTTTTGTATGGGATGAAGAAGCGGCGGATGGATTTGAGCTAAAAAATAATCGCTATTATGCATTAGTAGATAGAAAATATATTAAGCAATATTCATTAGAAAAGGATATACGTTTACATTGGGGACCTGCTCTATATGCGGGCAGAAATATTTTTGACGAAACAGAGCAATATGGTTTGGCATTGGCAAAAAGAGAAGAACGCTGGTACACACCAGTTCAAAATCTTGACTTCAGTGAGCATGCGGAGCGGTCTTATCAAGGGCAGGTTTTGGATTGGAATAATGTGATTCTTCAAGAGGAGATAACAGCGGTGTATGAAATGGTAGAGGCTTGCAGGGAAAACAACGTTACTCCTGTGTTCATTACTTTTCCATTTACAAAAGAGTTTAATGATTGTGCCGATGAAAATTTGGATATTACTTTTTATGATGTAATGGAGAAAATAGTAGGGACTACTAATGTGCAATGGTATGATTATTCTGCAGATGATAGATTTGTTGAGAACAAAGAGTTGTTTATGGATTCAAACCATTTAAACTATGAAGGAGCCAAGTTGTTTACCAATATTGTAGGTGAAGAGATTATAAAACCGATATTGGAGAATGATTAATCATTACTACACATTTGGGTAATAATATGTTATATTGATGTGGTGTAAAATATATATAAATAGATTTGGAGGACGATTATGTTTAAAGATAAAACATTATTAATAACAGGTGGCACAGGTTCATTTGGTAATGCGGTGCTTAACAGATTTTTAGCAACAGATATCGGAGAGATTCGTATCTTTTCTCGTGATGAATTAAAGCAGGATGATATGCGTCATTTCTATCAGAGAGAGTACCCAGAGTATAGTAATAAATTAAAATTTTATATTGGCGATGTACGAGATCCACAGAGTATTGCAAAGGCAATGCATGGTGTTGATTTCATCTTCCATGCGGCAGCATTAAAGCAAGTTCCTTCTTGTGAGTTTTTTCCTATTGAAGCTGTGAAGACCAATGTGCTTGGAACAGAGAATGTGTTACAGTGTGCCATTGATGCAGGTGTTAAGAAAGTTATTTGTCTCTCAACAGATAAGGCAGCATACCCTGTAAATGCAATGGGCACGTCTAAGGCAATGATGGAAAAGGTTATCGTAGCCAAGTCGCGTACCATTGCCCCAGAGGAGACAAGCATCTGCTGTACTAGATACGGTAATGTACTATGCTCAAGAGGCTCCGTAATTCCTCTCTTTATTAGTCAGATTAAGGAGGGCAAGCCTTTGACTGTTACTGACCCTACTATGACTCGTTTTGTGATGAGTCTTGAGGAAGCTGTAGAATTGGTAGTATATGCTTTTCAGAATGCCGAGAGTGGTGATATCATGGTGCAGAAAGCACCAGCATGTACCATTGGTGTATTGGCTCAGGCTGTAAAGGAACTCTTCCATGTGGAGAGCGATATTCAGGTAATTGGTATCCGTCATGGCGAGAAAATGTATGAGACCTTACTTACTAACGAGGAATGTGCCAATGCTATTGATATGGGCAATTTCTATCGTGTGCCTGCGGACAAGCGTGATTTGAATTATGATAAGTACTTTAATAATGGTGACGTAGAGAGAAATACGTTGACAGAATTTAATTCTAACAATACGGAGCTGATGGATGTAGAGCAGGTGAAGGAGAAGCTGTTGACTCTGTCCTATATTCGAGATGAGATTGCGAAGTGGGAGAACAGAAGATAATGAAAGTACTCGTTACTGGAGCCAATGGTTTTATTGGCAAGAACTTAATTAGTGAATTAGAACGAAGGGAAGGAACAGAAGTGTTTCCCTTCGATATTGATACTTCGGCAGAACTGTTAGAAACATATTGCAAGGATTGTGACTTTGTCTACAATCTGGCAGGAGTGAACCGTCCTCAGAACGTGGAAGAGTTTATGGAAGGGAATTTTGGTTTTGCTACTACCTTGGTGGAGACTTTACGCAAATATGGCAATACCTGTCCCGTTATGAATTCTTCTTCCATACAAGCGGCTTTGGATAATCCTTACGGTAAGAGCAAAAAAGCCGGAGAGGATATGATGTTTGCCTACGGGAAGGATACTGGTGCAATGGTATATGTATATCGGTTTCCAAATGTATTCGGAAAATGGTGTAGACCCAATTACAATAGTGCAGTAGCTACCTTCTGTCATAATATTGCCCATGATTTATCTATTCAGGTTAACGATAGAAGCACAGTAATGCATTTGGTCTATATTGATGATGTAGTGCAGGAGTTGCTGGCGGCATTAGATGGAAATCCACATGTGAACGCAGACGGCTATTGTTATGTACCTGTTGAGCATGAGATTACTCTAGGTGAGATTGTGGATTTGTTGTATAGATTTAAAGAAAGCAGAAGTAATTTGATGATTCCTGATATGACGGAGGATGGTTTTGAGAAGAAGCTTTACGCTACTTATTTAAGTTATCTACCTGAGACAGGATTTTCTTATCCGTTAGTAATGCATGAAGATGCCAGAGGTAGCTTTACGGAGATTTTGCGGAGTGTGGATAGAGGTCAGGTATCCATCAATATTTCCAAACCTGGTATTACCAAAGGCAATCATTGGCATCATACCAAGAATGAGAAGTTCGTAGTGGTTAGTGGTAAGGGTTTGATTCAGTTTAGAAAGATTGGTACAGATGAGATTATCGAATACCATGTCAGCGGTGAGAAACTGGAAGTAGTAGATATTCCTACCGGTTATACACATAATATTATCAACGAGGGTGATACCGACATGGTTACCTTGATGTGGTGTAATGAATGCTTTAATCCGGAGAAGCCGGATACCATTTATGAGTCGGTGACGAGAGAAGAAAAGTAATTTGTTTAGAAAAGATGAGAATGGAGACTGTATAATGGCAGCTTTTAAGAACAACGGTAAGTTAAAATTATTGATTATTGTGGGAACTAGACCGGAGATTATCCGTTTGTCTGAGGTGATAAAAAAGTGTCGCATTTACTTTGATACTATTTTAGCGCATACGGGGCAAAACTATGATTATAATCTCAATGGGGTGTTTTTTCATGATTTGGAGCTTGCTGATCCGGAGGTTTATCTTAATGCTGTAGGTAAAGATTTGGGAGAGACCATGGGCAATATTATTGCCAAGTCCTATGAACTGATGGTAGAGATACAGCCAGATGCGGTATTGGTGCTAGGAGATACCAATAGTTGTCTGTCAGTTATAGGTGCAAAGCGTTTGCACATTCCAATCTTTCATATGGAGGCGGGCAACCGTTGTAAGGACGAATGTCTGCCGGAGGAGACGAACCGTAGAATTGTTGACATTATCTCTGATGTGAATTTGGCTTATTCTGAGCATGCCAGAAGATACCTGGCAGATTGTGGTCTTCCTAAGGAACGTACCTATGTGACCGGTTCTCCTATGGCTGAAGTACTGCATAGCAATTTAAGCAAGATAGAGGCTTCTGATGTACATAAGAAGCTGGGGCTTGAGAAAGGCAAATACATTTTGTTATCTGCTCATAGAGAAGAGAATATAGATACGGAGCAGAATTTTGTATCTTTGTTTACAGCAGTAAACAAGATGGCGGAGAAATATGATATGCCTATTTTGTACTCTTGCCATCCACGTTCTCGGAAACGTTTGGAGGAGTCAGGTTTTACCTTGGATCCTCGTGTGATTCAGCACGAACCGCTGGGCTTCCATGACTATAACTGTTTGCAGATGAATGCTTTTGCGGTGGTATCTGATTCAGGTACTTTACCAGAGGAGTCTAGCTTCTTTACCTCTGTAGGACATCCTTTCCCAGCAGTATGTATCCGCACATCAACAGAACGTCCAGAAGCTATAGATAAGGCATGCTTTATTATTGCAGGAATAGATGAGCATTCCTTATTGCAGGCGGTTGATACTGCGGTGGAATTGAACCGTGCAGAAGATTATGGTATTCCTGTACCTGATTATGTGGAAGAGAATGTAAGTACAAAAGTTGTTAAGATTATCCAGAGCTATACGGGTATTGTGAATAAGATGGTGTGGAGAAAATAGTACCTATTTTCATAAATGTAATTAATTTTAGTGGCGGAATGGAGATTAATGTGAAGCGGATTATAGATAAGTGCAATATACAAAACATCATAGTGTCTCTTTGCTTTTTGGCAGTATGTTTAGGAACGCAAAAGATGCAGACCCAAGCTTGGAATTCCGGATGGATAGAGTTTTCCAGAGATGCCGTCGGAGCATTGCTAGCAATTATTATCCTAAGCCACTATAAATGGAAGGACTTTACGAAACATCGTTTGCCCTATGTAGTTTGGACTGTGATTGGCATCATGGGAATGGGCATAGGGATACCTATTGCCATAGCCAATAGAGCGGATTATTTGGTGGTGGATACCATTGCGATTGCATTGGGTATCTTCTTGATGGGATATTGTGTAATTCATACAGTGATTAGTTTTGTGAAGGAAAAGTATCGTCCCCAATATTATAAGCCTTTGGTGATTCTTTGGATTGTAATGTTGCTTTGGATGATTTTTTCTGAGACGGAGTTCTTGTGGCCAGAGTGCTATTTTGTATTATTCCTCTGCTATTATCTGACCGAACAGACAACTGAGCAGAAGAAAAATGTTCTGGCAGGTATGACTAATGGAATGATTATGGGATTCTTAGCAATTCAGGCACATGCCTTTTTGTGTAGACCTTATGAAAGTCCTCGTTATGTAGGCAACTTTTGTAATCCCAATCATAACTGTATGTTCTTGTGTCTGTGCCTGGTGGCAATTCTAGGCAAGATACTGTTGGGAGTCCGAGAGAATCGCTCTAAATGGATTCAGATAATCTTATATCTCATGGCAGCGGTGTGTTATTCCTTTATATTTATGACGGGAAGCCGTTCGGGATACATGACAGTGTTTGTGGTCACAGTATGTTTTCTTCTAGGATATTGTAGGGTAAAGAAACGTAGCGTGTTTGTTAGAATGGGAATACTTTTGGTGTCTTTATTTCTAGTGATGATGCCATTAACTTATTTGGCAGTACGATATATTCCTACCATTCATCCTCATGTGGTGTTCTATTTTCAAGAGGGATATTCTGAGGACAGAGTACATTCATGGGATCCTAGAGATTCAGAGAAGTATGTGTCCTTTGAAGAGATGCTGGATTCCGTAATGTGGCGGTTTACTGCTACCCTGAGTTCATTTGAATTTAAGAGAAGTGGAAGTGTTGAGTCTTATGAAGAAATGCGCGTTGTATCCACTCGGGATTATATTCCTAGGACAATATTGACAGCGGTAAACATAGATTCATCTTCAGAGACTGATCTGGAACAGGATCCGGATAAGATTCCGGCATTGTCTGCATCAGAGGCAAGGAATGCATTTTTAGTACGTTATACCATCTACAAGTGGTATGTGGACCATCTGTCTTTGCGTGGCATGCCCTATGATGAACAAGGATTTCAATTAACGGAGAATCATTGGATTCAGGATACTCACAATATTTATCTAGATTATGGTATTAATTTTGGTTGGCCGGTAATGATTATGTTTGCCGTGTTTATTTGGTGGGGAATTGGACGCTTGACCCGTCTTGCTTGGAAACTGCGGGATGTAGAGAAGTTTATTTGTCTAATGGTAGCGCTAGTGCCTCCTATATTTGGCATGTTTGAGTTCGCTTGGGGAGCAGGTATGCTATCTACGGTAGCGTTTTATTTTATTTTTAAGGAGATGTTTCAGGAAAAAACTGGTGATTAAGAGTGGTTGTTACTCTGTCATAAATATTAAGGGCACTGCTCACGCAGTGCCCTTAATGCGTTATATTATTCTACAATAATGCCACCTAATATTTTAACATCTTGGCGCTTGGCTAATTCTAATTCCTTGGCAATTTCTTGATACATAGTAGAACCTGCTTTTTCTACCAGAACAATACCTTTGGCTGATTCTAATTGTTCCATTGAAGATGCATCATACAAAATGTTATCAAGAACGGTTACTTTTATGTGAACTTCTGCTAAGGAAGATGCCAGATTATCACATACACTGCGTGCACCGGACTCCATATCACATCCTATCAGACAGATATGCTCCAGTTCATTCTTGGTAGCGGAAATCTTGATGGCAGTACATGCTAATGCGATAGCCTGTTCAGGGGTAAAACGGCGAGTGCCATAATAACGCAAATGGTTAATCCATTTATCAATAATAAATGTCTGGTTATTGGTCTTGGCGATAAATCCCAATTGTGGGATTTGATACAGGTCGGAGAAATCATCTGTTGCACGTAATTTCCCATTCATAATATATAACACAAATAGAATGATTACATATACAAAGGCGAACAGTATTGCGCCTAAGACAAGATGTTTTACACTGACAGAAGGTGGAACCGGCGCTGGCAAAAGCTGTGGTTCACTTGTGTTCTCTGTGTCAGTTTCTTCGTTTGACAGTGCGACCTCTGTATCGGCAAGTAATCCGTAATATAGTTTCTGCTCATCAGTAAATGCATCTTTGGCTTTAGCAATGGTGTTTTGCAGAGTTAACATGGCATTACGATGATTGATTTGATTGTTTAAGATAGCAGTATTCATTATACAACCTGTGGATTCTGCTAAAAGTACTAATTCGTGTTCACAGAATTCTTGTGCTAGCAATGCCTGTTGTTGTTCAAGATAGGATTTTGTTGCATCTACAAGCTTGGCACATTCATTTTCGTCAGCGTGTGTAAGTATGATTCTCATGCTGTCATTACCGGAAGAGGTTGATTGTGCACCATTCAAAACCACTTCCGTGGACTTGGCATCAACAGAGACTAATTCTGAAACCACAGTGGAGACAATATCGGTCTGTTCTTCTATCCATTGGTAATACTGCACATTATTTATAAGGTCCTCGTATACGGTGCCTAGCATATAGCCCTGCCCCATGTCTTCGACTTGTATTCCGTAGACTAATTCGCAACGAGGAATCTGGTAGGGATCCATCTGTAGTTGAACAGAGCGTTCCGAATATTTTTTCAGTAGATCATATTCTGATTCATCATCCAATACCAAGGTTACAGCCATTTTTTCTGTTTCGGTCAGAGCCGTGGATAATTCTTCTAAAGCATATAGCCCTGCCCCATGTCTTCGACTTGTATTCCGTAGACTAATTCGCAACGAGGAATCTGGTAGGGATCCATCTGTAGTTGAACAGAGCGTTCCGAATATTTTTTCAGTAGATCATATTCTGATTCATCATCCAATACCAAGGTTACAGCCATTTTTTCTGTTTCGGTCAGAGCCGTGGATAATTCTTCTAAGGAATCCAACTGCTCGTCTTCTGTGGTGTTGGATTGCGTATTTTGTGTAGCAAGGGCGTTTTGTGTAGCAAGGGCATTTTGATAAGCTTGATTAGAGCGTACATAGCTTAAACTACCTAATACTGCTGAGCCTATCAGCATCCATACCAATAATCCGCGCCAATGGGACAGGATGTCCAAGATTAAGTCGCTTAATGAGAGTTCTCTTTCTTCCATTGTGTGTGTTTCCTTTCTATATTATCTTTCTCATTATACTGTACGCTGTGAGCAGTCTGCAATAAGAAATTTTGTTGATGTATGTTTTACTGGGCGACATTGATTAGGTGATGTGCTGAATATAGAATGGTGCGGGAAGAGAAAGTAATTGCTTACATGCTGATAATGTGTTAAAATCAAGTTGGGAAAGCTATTGGGGAATGGCGATTTCGTGTAAATGGGACAAAAGATAAGCATAATTGTATATAATATATTTGCACAGATATGATA
>CAZHEM010000081.1:0-12726 GCA_964531725.1 uncultured Acetatifactor sp. | reverse complement strand
GCACTAGATACACTACCTGTTTGCCTTCCTGTACCGCTTTAAATGCTGCACGGATGGCAATCTCTGTCTTACCGTATCCTACGTCACCACACACCAGACGATCCATAATCTTGGTACTTTCCATGTCTGCTTTGGTATCCGCAATTGCCATGAGCTGATCATCCGTCTCTTCAAATGGGAACATTTCTTCAAACTCTCTCTGCCAGACGGTATCCTTACCATACTGGTAGCCTTCGCTTTGCTGGCGAAGAGCATAGAGTTCTACCAAATCCTTTGCCACCTCATTGACAGCACTACGCACCTTGGTCTTAGTACGTTCCCATTCTTTGCTACCTAATTTATTTAACTTCGGTTTCTTCGCATCTGCCGAAGCATATTTTTGTAGTACATCCAATCCAGTAGCCAACACATAGAGATTGCCCCCATCTCGGTATTCAATCTTAATATAATCTTTGACTACTTTTTCCATCTCAACTTTTTCAATGCCCCGATAGATTCCCAGTCCATGACTTTCATGTACCACATAATCTCCTACCTTTAGCTCATTGAAATCATTGATTCGCTGACCTTGATATTGTTTTTTCTTCTTCTTTTTCTTCTTTTCTGCACCAAAGATATCTGTCTCCGACAGCACCACGAACTTCAAGAAAGGATACTCAAATCCCTTACTTACATGGCCATAGTAAGTAAGTACCTCTCCCTCTAGAACTTCTCGGAAAGGGTCCTCTGTGTATACTGCCGACAATTCCTGCTCTCTTAGATCCTCAGCCAAACGCTTTGCTCTGGTCCGAGAACCAGAGAGCAATAAAACACGGTAACCTTGCTTACGATACTTTTTCAAATCCTTTACCAGGGATTCAAAGCTATTATTATAAGGTGCTACATTACGCGCACTCACATCACATTTATTTTCAATGCGGAAGAGATGATTCCTCGTCTCCATAGTGGAGATAGCGATGGTATTTCCTTTCATGATTCTTGCAGCTACCCATTCTCCACTATACAGAATGTTCATTTGCCCTGGTAAAATATATCCTTTACGAACACGCTGTTCCATACTCTCACGGAACTCTAATTCCACTGCATCTGCTTCTTCCTTAATACGAGATGGCTCATCTATGAAAAAGGCTAGTTTCCCATTCTCTGCTTTATTCTGTAGCATTTCAGGCAACGTCATCGTATCTTCATAAAAATAGCGAATATAGCCTTCCAAATTGATTTTCGTCTGGAATTCCACCAATTGTTCGCGCAATTCCTTTACTTGAGTCACAATGCGATGTGCCGCCTCTGGCTCGTGTGCATCACGGAATATTTTCTCTTGATGTTTTGCTTCCTGTTCTATCTTAGCAAGTCCTTTACGGATACGCTCTTCATCCATTACAAATTCAGTAGCTGGATATATCTGAATGCTTTCCAATTTTTCAATGGAACGCTGACTTAAGATGTCAAAACTACGAATAGAATCCACGTCATCGCCCCACAGTTCAATTCGATAGGGATTCTCCTCTGTCAGATCATACACGTCTACAATGCCACCGCGCACAGAGAATTGTCCTGGGCTCTCTACCTGATAGGTCTTCTCATAGCCCATTGCCACCAATGCTTTCGCAAGTGCCGCTTCATTCAGCGAACCACCACGTTTAATAGCAATTACATCTTCCTCAGACCACATCACTTGAGGTGTCATCAGCGCAGCAAAGGTTGTTACAATAGTTAAAGGCTTTCCCTCTGCCATTCGACGAAGCGTACGAATACGCTCTTTGGTCAATTGATTACCATGAATATCCGCCTGAAAGAAAATAAGGTCCTTTGCTGGATACAACATGACATTCCTGTCGTAAAACTTGTATTCTTCAAAGATTTCTTTCGCTTTCAAATCATTATAGGTCACGATTACCTTATACTTGCAACCCTGACCTAGACCATATATGATATGCAATTTTTGTGAATCCACGCAGCCTGTTAAAGAGTACTGTGCTTCTCCTTTTCTCAGGCTACTACATATCTGTTCGTAATCTGCTAGTTCCTGCAATGGTGCAAGTAACGCCTGCATAGTTTTACCCTCTCTGCTTTTTGCTCTACTTTCATGCTATACGAAATCGATGCCACAGGCTTGGAATAATTACTTATTTTCCGTCTTACAATTGTACTTATTCATAGCAGCATCAGCATCTTCCATAATCATCAATCGGATGGCGTCGCAAGCTCTTTTTACGGCTTCATCCATCACAACTCGTTCTTCCTTAGGGAAATGCCCCAACACATAATCTGCAAGGTCATATCCCTTAGGCTTCTCACCTACACCCATCTTGATACGACAGAATACATCGTGCCCTAAATGTGCAATAATATTTTTCAATCCATTATGCCCACCAGCACTGCCTTTTTTACGAATACGAAGCTGTCCTACGTCTAAACTAATATCGTCAGAGATTACAATAAGTTCTGTCTCTTCATCCACTTTATAATAATCAATCAGTTCACGAACACTCTCTCCACTGAGGTTCATATAGGTCTGAGGTTTGGCAAGGATACACTTCTGACCCGCTACAACGCCCTTTCCTATGATTGCTTTATGTTTCTTTTCTAATACAGAGATATTCTCTTCCTCTGCTAATCTGTCTATGACATCAAAACCAATATTATGTCTTGTATTTTCATATTCTTTTTTGGGATTACCCAAACCTACGATAATGTACATATTGTCTCTCTTTCTTAACTTCACAGATATTTCTTCAATTACTCTTTCTCATAATATTTCATATTCTATCCCAAAAATCAAGAGATAACAATGCTCTAACATAAAAAAGGCTGTCCCCGAAGCGACAGCCTTTACATACTTATTTCACACAACTAGATAATACTTTAAACTTCTTCTGGCTCCTGCAAAGCCTTTTCATAGCTTTCCAAAATAATCTTCTGGATAGTCTCTCTCGTAGCAGAATTAATTGGGTGAGCAATATCGCGGTATTCACCATCCGTAGCTTTTTTGCTAGGCATTGCGATGAATAAGCCTTTTTCACCCTCAATTACCTTGATGTCATGTACCACGAATTCGTCATCAAGCGTAATAGAAACGATAGCTTTCATTTTGCCGTCCTTGGTTATCTTGCGCACGCGAACATCTGTAATCTGCATAACTGCTGCCTCCTTAATCTAATTGTCTGTCCTGTTGTAATTAAATAGTGTATCTTTCGTTGCGTTCTACTACGATCTTGATTCCGTCTTCACCCACGTAGCGAGAATTTGCACGAATTGTACCGCGACTTTCCACGATACAATTTTCTATATAGGTATCATCGCCGATATAGACATCATTTAAAATGATAGAATTCTTAATAACACAGTTGTTACCAATATAACTCTTTTTAAATACTACAGAATTTTCTACGGTACCATTCACAATACATCCACTGGAAATCAAGCTATTTCTAACATCTGAACCAATGTTATATTTTGCTGGTGGTAAATCGTCAATTTTAGAGTAAATATCAGGATACTGCTTAAAGAAGTAATTACGAACACCTGGTTTCAAGAAATCCATATTGGTGTTGTAGTAATCCTCAACAGATGCAATATTTCTCCAATAATCACGCATCTTGTAACCATAGATACGTTTTACATCTTTATATCGAATAAGAATATCTCTTACAAAATCATATCTGTCTTCTTCAATACACTTCTCGATCATCTCAATTAATTGACGACGTCTGATAACGTAAATACCACAAGACACGGTATGACTCTTCGCCATAATAGGCTTCTCTTCAAATTCTTCAATTCGACTCTCTTCGTTCATACGAATGGTTCCGAAACGATCAATATTAACGTTAGACTCCATCTCTCTGCACACAACAGTGATGTCTGCCTTCTTCTCAATGTGATATTCCAACACCTTATTGAAATCCATCTTATAGATACCATCTCCAGATGCAATTACAACATATGGTTCATGGCTATTCTTTAAGAAAGATAGGTTCTGGTATATAGCATCTGCCGTTCCTCGATACCAGTTATTGTTATCAGTGGTCATAGTAGGAGTAAACACATACAAGCCACCCTGTTTACGTCCAAAATCCCACCATTTTGAAGAGCTCAAATGCTCGTTGAGACTTCTTGCATTGTACTGGGTAAATACACCAACCTTTTGAATATGTGAATTAGACATATTACTTAAGGTAAAGTCAATGCTTCGATAGCTACCTGCAACCGGCATTGCACATACAGCTCTCTTCTGAGATAACTCTTTCATTCTGTGGTTATTACCACCTGCTAAAATAATTCCAATCGCTCTCACTATCATTCACCTGCCTTAATCAATGTTTTGCCACTTGCGAGCATTGAATCCTTATAATCTTCTTCTGTTGTCACACCAAAGATTACTGAGTTCTTACCAACACTAATATTCTTTGGAAGTACGCTCTTCTCACCAATTGTTACAAGACCATGGTTATAAATATGAGGTGCTGTATCATTGTCCACTTCTTCTCCAACACCTAATTTAACATTGGTACCAACGATTACATCCTCTGCGATAATCGCTTTGTTCACTTCACAGTTATCACCAACAACAGTGCGGTTCATAATAATAGAATCACGGACAACTGTTCCTTTACCAATCGTTACACCACAACCAATTACGGAATTGTATACCTCGCCACTAATGTCAGCGCCCTCACCAATAATACTTCTTTCAACAACACTGTTACTTGAAATGTACTGTGGTGGAAGAATCTCACTCTTGGTATAAATCTTCCAATATTCTTCATATAGGTTGAATTCTGGAACAATATCAATTAATTCCATATTAGCTTCCCAATATGAGCTTAGGGTTCCAACATCCTTCCAGTAGCCTGTAAACTCATATGCATATAAAGGCGAACCCTTTTCATGACAATATGGAATCACATGTTTACCAAAATCCAACGCTGGCTGGTTAGCCATTGCCACCAATGCCTCCTTCAAGGTCTTCCAGTTGAATATGTAGATACCCATACTTGCCAGGTTACTTCTTGGATGTTCTGGTTTCTCCTCGAACTCTGTAATTCTCTTGTTCTCATCAGTAATCATAATACCGAATCTGCTTGCTTCTTCCATCGGAACTGGCATAACTGCAATGGTTACTTCTGCATTATTTGCCTTATGGAAATCCAACATAACTTCATAATCCATCTTATAGATATGGTCTCCAGAGAGAATCAATACATATTCTGGATTGAAGCTTTCCATATAATCGATATTCTGATAAATAGCATTTGCAGTACCAGTATACCACTCACTATTGGAACTCTTCTCATATGGTGGCAATACGGATACACCGCCAATATTACGATCCAAATCCCATGGAATACCAATTCCAATATGAGCATTCAGCCTAAGTGGCTGATATTGTGTTAAAACGCCAACTGTATCCACCCCCGAGTTGATACAATTAGAAAGAGGGAAATCAATAATTCTATATTTTCCTCCGAATGCAACTGCAGGCTTTGCCACTTTAGAAGTTAACACTCCTAAACGGCTGCCTTGTCCGCCAGCTAATAGCATGGCAATCATTTCTTTCTTAATCATGTCATCACCTCAATCTAGCCTTCTCAAATACCTGTTTATTGTTCATTCATTATACCACACCCCCTTTTGAAATGGAATAATCTGAGGGTAAAAATTTCGACTTTTTTCAAAGTTATTTTCTTTTTTTTGCTTTTTCAACAAAAAGTTTTGCAATATTTTGTTAATTCCGTCTGTTATTTGACGCTTTCTGCATTTTCTGGTCTTACATATTTCCATTTACTATTTGTGTTTTCCTACGAATATGATTATAATGTACATGAAAGAAATCTACTTGTTGTAATGTAGTTTTTACCAAATGATAATTCACATAACCATTTATAGATATTAAAGAAAAGAATGTAGAGGTTTCATATGTATACAATTGATTTTACTTCACCATGTTCTATATATTTTGTTGGCATTGGAGGCATCAGCATGAGCGGCCTCGCAGAGATTCTTCATGATGCAGGTTTTAAAGTATCTGGTTCTGATCGTTCTAGCAGTGCCCTTACTGAAAGTCTTATTCAAAAAGGAATTCCTGTAATGGTTCCACAAAAAGCTGAGAACCTTACCAAAGATATTGATTGCGTTGTATTTACTAGTGCAATCCGCGAAGATAATCCAGAATATATTGCCACGCACGAATTAGGACTTCCATCCCTTACTCGCGCAGAACTTCTAGGTCAGTTGATGAACAATTACAAAACGCCTATTGCCATTAGCGGAACTCACGGCAAGACCACTACCACTTCTATGGTCAGTGAAATCTTACTATGCGCAGATACAGACCCAACTCTTTCTATCGGTGGTATGTTAAAAACTATCGGTGGGAATATTCGTGTTGGTGGCCCAGATTATTTTGTGGCAGAAGCATGCGAATACACTAATAGTTTCCTTAGCTTGAATCCTAAGATTGGAATTATATTAAATATAGAAGAAGATCATTTGGACTTCTTTAAAGATTTAACTGAAATTCGCAATTCTTTCCGCGAATTTGCCAAACTCATACCTGAGGATGGACATTTAATTATCAATGCCGACATTGAAAATTACGAAGAGATTACCAATGGATTAGCTTGTAAAGTTATCACTTATGGTGTTTCCTCTGATGGCAGTTCCATTGCAGACTATACTGCTACTAATATTCAGTATAATGAAATGGGCTACCCAAGTTTTCAGCTTTTAGGACCTAATGGCTATGATGAAACATTCCACTTGCAGGTTCCAGGTAAGCATAATGTAAGCAATGCAGTTGCAGCACTTGCTATGGCTGATATTTTGCACATAGATAGTTCTATCGCTGGGAAAGGTCTGAATTCTTTTTCTGGAACAGATAGACGTTTCCAGTACAAGGGAACCATCGGTGGGGTAACAGTAGTAGATGATTATGCACATCATCCAACAGAGATTACCGCCACCTTAACTGCTGCGCAGAATTACCCCCACAATACCTTATGGTGTGTATTTCAACCACATACCTATACCCGTACAAAGGCATTCATGAAAGATTTTGCACAGGCATTGTCATATGCAGACAAAATTGTCCTTGCAGATATTTATGCTGCACGTGAGACTGATACATTGGGAATCAGTTCTGAAACCCTCCAACATGAAATAGAAGCCCTAGGTCATGAATGCTTCTATTTCCCAAGTTTTGATGAAATCGAAAATTTTCTTTTAGAAAATTGCATAAACGGTGATTTGTTGATAACTATGGGGGCAGGAGATGTTGTAAAAATCGGCGAAAACCTACTTGGAATTTAGTTATCCACATTGTCCACAGGGTAAGCGGAGTTTTCTTTCTCTTTCCTCTGTGGATATTTTTCATTTGTCTGTGGATATTTTTGTCAGAAACTGTTTGCTCATTCCTCGCTATTTTTAAGCCTTCATTTGACTTATCCTCCATTCTATCCACATTATCCACACTATCCACATTTTTGCGCAAACCCAGTGTTTACAAGGGTTTCGGGAAATTGACTATTTCTTTTTTACAATCCATGTGCTATACTTTGTCTTGCCTAAAAAGGGCTAAGGGTGATTGAAAGGATTGTGTTTATATGGCACGTTTAACTATTTACAAGGACAACTATGCTGACTCTACAGTTGTGTCCAACCGTTTTATTGATGAATATATGGGGGATGCCAATGATGCTCAGCTAAAAGTGTATCTATACCTTGTCCGTATGATGAATGCGAACTTAGCTACTAGTGTGTCCGACATTGCAGATAAATTTAATCATACAGAGAAGGACGTTATGCGCGCCTTAAAATATTGGGAGAAAAAACAGTTATTGGCATTGGATTATGATGACAACAAGAATCTTGTTGGTATCCATATGTGTGATAATAATTCTCCAAACACAGGCTCTAGGCCTACTCCTAACATGGTAGCACCTATGACTACTAATATTGTTCCTACTGCTAGTTCATCCGTTATAGATACCGCTACCGTAACTACTACAGATAGCAAGGTGGGCTTTACCAAGCCTTCTTATTCCTTGGATCAGGTACGAGCATTTAAGGAGAACGAAGCAACTGCACAGCTTCTATATGTAGTGGAGGCTTATATCGGCAAGCCATTAACACCATCTGAGATGAAGTCCATTTTGTTCATTACAGATGAACTTCATTTTTCAGAAGAATTAATTGATTATTTAATCCAATATTGCGTCGACAGAGGCAAAAAGGATTTTAAATACATAGAAAAAGTTGCTATCAATTGGGCAGAGGAAGGCATTACTACTCCTAAACAGGCTCAGAAATATGCAACCAAATATGACAAGAATGTATATGCTATTATGAACGAGCTTGGGAAAAATGGTTCCCCCACTTCTAAAGAAATGGAATTTATCAATCGCTGGACCAAAGATTATGGATTTTCTACAGATATTATCTTTGAAGCTTGCGAGCGCACTGTGTTAGCCACTGACAGACATCGTTTTGAATATGCAGAAGGAATCTTAAGTAACTGGAAGCGTGAAAATGTTCAACATAAAGCAGATATCCACAAAATTGAGGATATGCATCAGCGCAAAAAAGCGGTGGCAAAACCAGCTTCCACTAATCGTTTTAATCAGTTCACTCAGAACAATTATGATTTTGATGCCTTAGAAAAAGAACTATTGAGCAATTAGGAGGTACTTTTGTGGCGCTGAATAATACACAATACGAATCTATAATGAAGGGATATGAAGCAACTCGCGAACGTAATCGCCGTACTCTGGAAGAACGTCGCGAGCTTGTATATTCCCGCATTCCTGAATATGAAGAACTGTCCAGTTCTGTCAGTAGCATTTCGGTAGCACAAGCACGCCTAATGCTTAATGGTGATACGAATGCACTTGCTTCACTTCATACAAAGCTCAAAGAAATTAGTATCAAGAAAAAGCAACTGTTAGAACAGGCAGGTCTTCCATCTGATTACTTGGAACCTATCTATGATTGTCCCGATTGTCACGATACTGGCTATATCCAGACCGTAGATGGTCCGAATGAAAAATGCCATTGTTTTCGTTCGCAAGAACTTACCTTTTTATATGAACAATCAAACATTCAAGAAATGATTACTTCTGAGAATTTTTCCACTCTTTCTTATGAATACTATCAAGGAGAGGATTTGTTGCGTTTTCAGAAGGCTGTAGAAATTAGTCATAATTTTGTACAAAACTTCAAACAAGACTACCATAATCTATTCTTTTATGGTACAGTAGGGACGGGTAAGAGCTACTTATCAGGATGTATTGCTAGAGAATTGCTACTAACAGGACATTCTGTGATCTATTTCAGTTCTTCAAGTTTGTTTGAGACTCTGGCTCGTTTCTCCTTTGACACAAAAGAAAAAATACATCTTTACAATTTCTACCAAGACCTATACAATTGTGACTTGGTGATTATAGATGATTTAGGCACAGAGGTTACCAATTCCTTTGTAACCTCCCAGTTGTTTTCTTGTTTAAATGAGCGTCATTTGCGCCAAAAGGCAACTATTATCTCTACCAATTTGAGTCTGGAAGAATTACGTGACCGTTATTCAGATAGAGTCTTTTCTCGTATTACCAGTAATTTTAATGTATGTAAATTAACTGGTCCTGATATACGAATGTACAAGAAGCGTAAAGCAAATACGTCAAATGTTTAGTTTCAGAAAGTGAGGATATTTTCATGGGCAACCGCGAAGAAAAAAGAAATTTGGAGACCATTCCTGTAGGTTCATTGGGAATGATTTCTCTGGAAGGCTGCAAAATCTTAGGTGAACAGGTGGACAAGTTCCTTGTTAAATGGAGAGCAGAGAGAGAAAGTGAACACAAAGATTCTCTCGCTTTTGCAGGATATCAGAGAGATTCATACCTTTTAAACGCTAAGGTTCCTCGTTTCGGTTCTGGTGAAGCTAAGGGTATGATTTTAGAATCTGTTCGTGGTACTGACCTTTACTTATTAGTAGATGTTTGTAACTACTCTCTTACTTACTCTTTAAGTGGACATACCAATCATATGTCTCCTGATGATCATTATCAAGATCTTAAGAGAATCATCGCTGCTGTTGGTGGTAAGGCACGTCGTATTACGGTTATCATGCCTTTCCTTTACGAAAGTCGTCAGCACAAGAGAACTTCAAGAGAGTCTTTAGACTGTGCATTGGCATTGCAGGAGTTAGTTGCAATGGGAGTTGATAACATCATTACCTTTGATGCACACGACCCTCGTGTACAGAATGCAATTCCTCTTCATGGCTTTGAAACTGTACAGCCTGCATACCAGTTTATCAAAGGCTTACTTCGTAATGTAAGTGGTCTTCAGCTTGACTCTGACCACATGATGGTAATCAGCCCTGATGAAGGTGGTATGAATAGAGCAATCTATATTGCCAACGTATTAGGTTTGGATATGGGTATGTTCTACAAGCGTCGTGATTATACCAGAATTGTAGATGGACGCAATCCAATCGTTGCACACGAATTTTTAGGAACCAGTGTTGAAGGCAAGGATATGATTATCATTGACGATATGATTTCTTCAGGCGAAAGTATGTTAGAAGTTGCTGCTGCATTAAAAGAACGCAAGGCTAATAGAATCTTCGTATTCTCTACTTTTGGATTATTTACCAATGGTCTTGATAAGTTTGATAAAGCATATGAAAGTGGTATTATCGATAAGGTATTAACTACTAACCTTATATACCAAACTCCTGAATTATTAGAGCGTGAATGGTACATCAGTTGTGACATGAGCAAATACATTGCTTACATTATTGATACTTTGAATCACGATTCTTCTATCAGCGATTTATTGAATCCAAGCGAAAGAATTCAGAATATCGTAGCTAAATATAAATCTGGACAGTTATAAGATATGAACAAAGTAAAGCAATTAGCCGTAATTGGTTTGATGTCAGCTATTCTATGTATTGTAGGTCCCTTGACATTAGTACTTCCCTTTAGTCCTATTCCACTTTCTTTGTGTACCTTGGCAATATATTTTATAGTGTACACATTTGGAATGCGTATTGGACTAATTAGCACTACCATATATATTTTGATTGGCTGTGTGGGACTACCTGTATTTTCTGGTTTTATGGGTGGTGTCGGTAGAATATTAGGTCCTACTGGTGGATATCTTCTTGGATATCTTCTGCTGGCATTGATTTTCGGGCTATTTGCAGATAAATGGTCCACGAATAAGTGGATGTGTCTCTGTGGCATGGTTTTGGGTACGCTAACTTGCTATTTTGTTGGAACACTTTGGTTATCTTTTCAAACATCGGTAAGCTTCCTAACTGCCTTTGCTACTGGAGTATTACCATTTATTCCATTCGACTGTGTCAAAATGGTAATTGCATTGTTTGCAAGCACCAATATTCGCAAGAGATTACAAAAGGCGAGCCTCATATAGGTTCGCCTTTTTCATATCTTCAATTTATCAATTTTCATCTATGCCGCTATTCTCTTCTACTTCATCTTGACTTTTACCTACCTCGTGCTATACTAATAACGTTGCAAAAGCCCTAAAAACAAGGTCTTAAAGGGCTGAGTCGTCTGGCTAACGACTCTAAAACCGAGTGTTCGCGACCTTCCACTCGTAAAACAAAACTAAAGGAGATTCCAAATGAATAAGAAAGTTACATTTATCGTTCATGCAGCATTAATTGCTGCTCTTTATGTTGTTCTGACGATAGTTGCCAATTCCTTAGGTCTTGCCAACTATGCCATTCAGGTTCGCTTCTCAGAGGCGTTAACCATACTTCCATTTTTCACCCCAGCTGCCATACCTGGTCTATTTATCGGTTGTGTCATAAGCAATTTTCTAACAGGTTGTTTATTACTAGATGTTATATTTGGAGGCATTGCAACTCTTCTTGGTGCTTTAGGCACTTATGCCTTACGCAAAGCAAGCAAATGGTTTGCCCCACTACCACCAATTATTGCTAATACCCTAATCATTCCCTTTGTACTAGCTTTTGTGTATCAGTTTGAGGGTTCCATCCCTTACTTCATGGTGACAGTAGGAATCGGCGAAATTATATCTTGTGGTCTTCTCGGTACGTTCCTGCTCACCACTTTGAATAAATACAAGAAGTACATTTTCTAAGCCACTTATATTATCACTTTTGCAACATATAGCTTCATAATGCCCTGCCCATTATCATAACCACCCGTTACGATAGGGGCGAGGGCTTTTTTCGTCTGTAGTCCACCTTGGAATTGGGGCATGGTGCACAAAGCAATAAAGTGAAAAGGTGCGGGTTGCATATGCCTTCTTGAAATTCGTTGAGCAAAACATGTGAATTTCTTATGCGCGCAGCTATGCTATTAGGTTCGTGTCTTCCTATGGCTTGAACAATTTGGGTGGCATGTCCGACAGGGGACATACATTTTCAAAAGTTCGGAGACAAAAATGTGGAATCTCTAAAATACACGCACTTTGGGAGTTTTTGATTATTCGTGTCCGTTAAAGGTTTGAGCAAAAGAATGGCGAGGTGTTCGCGGTTGAGAAACATATGTGAAGATTTATCTATCTGTAAGATTCTCCATATGTTTCTCATCCACGTACGCCTCGCCATTTTTTGTCAAAGCCATTAAAGGACACGAAATTTATCCCAAAGTGCGTGTATAAGAAATTCTCACATTTTAGTCAACGAATTTTGAAAACGTATTCCCCTGCCGAACACGCCACCCAAATTGT
>CAZHEM010000080.1:0-12728 GCA_964531725.1 uncultured Acetatifactor sp. | reverse complement strand
GGAGCCATCTTAGGGTTCCATCTTCTGGTCTGATGTCCAAAATGAACACCTGCTTCAAGTAACTGTTTCATTGAAATAACGCTCATGTTTTTACCTCCATTTGGTTAAAAGTCTTCCGCACTTCGTACAAAGTCAATTACTCGACTCCTGCTTGGCCCGCGTTAAGAACCAAACCACTCCGACAACTATTCCACTAATACAGAACACCGATATCGAATAGAAATGCGTGTTTTTTAGTCACAACGAATGCATTATAACATAAGAAAACCCCTATGGCAAGGGGTTTTACGCATCTTTAGTGATTATTTTTGCAATGGTTTCATAGTCGGAACCCATCTCAATCTCATAGGTTCCTACACAGATTCTCTTATCATATCCATTGGTACACAAATATCGGTCGTATTCTTTTGCGTCTTCTACTAAACCAGCCGCTACAAGTGCATTACTAACAGTTACTGAGCTATCTCCACCATGAACAGTAATAGTTACTTTCTCACCTGCATTTTCTTTTGTTTCCGCAACACTTTCCTTGGTCACTTCAGCAGATTCCTGTGTTACCTCCACTGTCTCCTTTGTCGTTTCAGTAGACTCTTTCGTTGCCTCTACTGTCTCCTTTGTCGTTTCAGTAGACTCTTTCGTTGCCTCTACTGTTTCCTTTGCAGCTTCAGTAGATTCCTGTGTTGCCTCCACTGTCACCTCAGCAATTTCAGTGGCCTGCTGTGTCGTCTCAGCACTTTCCATCTGAGGAACAGTCTCTTCTACATCTTTTCCTTCTATAGCATCAGCTTGCAAATCTGATAATACTCCTGTACTTGTACCTTCTACCATTCCAAGCTGCATTGCTTTTGCTTTAATCTCCTCATCAGTTAACTTCTTGCCCCCTGTAGCTCCCATAATGAGTGCGGTTACAAGAATACCAATTCCAAGACCTCTTAAATAATATTTTAATTTCATGTTTACTCACATTCCGTCTTATAGATTCTTATATAAGTTGATTACCAATTTTACTTCACCTACACCAAGCCCAAGTTCTTTGGCAATCACTACATTGGATTTTCCCTGTTTGTGCAATTCGATAATCTTTTCATTATTGTTTGCACCTTCTTCATTGGCATCATCCATAAAGCTAATCTCAGGAGCAATTCCAACCAACTCCTGCAATGCCTTCATATCGTCTGCATCTGTTCCCATTGAATGCAACATATCAGGCACTTCTACAACCTCTGGCATTAACCTTTGAAAATTACTTATATCGTCTTCTATAGTTTCTTCAACAGTCTCTTTATTTGTTGGCGGAACTACAATCTCAACTTCTGGTGCCAACCTCTGAAAACTATTTACCACAGCCTCAGCCTCTTTGGTTGTCTCTGCTACTTCTTTAACCGTCTTGTTAACCTCTGAGACAGTATTTTTAATATTGTCATGCTTATCATTCAGCATATCATACAGAAACATTACTTCCTGATGATTCTTATTAATCTCTTGCAACACGGTATCGGAATATTCATTCACCGCCATGATTTTTTCATTGGATAGCCTTTCTAGAGACCGTTCTGTCTTCTCCATAGCATATTCAATAGTCTCTTCCACCACTTCATCTACATGGCTTTTGATATCTTCCAGCTCTTTGGATACCAAGTTTTTGATTTCATCTTTCGCTAATTCTCTATCCTCTTCAGAAGTCTCCTCACTTTTAAGAGGTACAATGAAGCTTAAAATAAAAATAATACCGCCTGCAATCAACAGGATAATTTCTGTTGCACTCATTTACTAATTCCATTCCAATCTTATATTTTTATGTCAAAACTCTGCTGTCCACCGAAAGCATTGCGTTCATTAGAGGTATTGTCACGGCGACGTTTGCCACCATCTCCCTGATACTCATTACTTCCTTTATCTCTAGCATCAAATTTACGATTCTGCCACTGGGTATTATCACCCTCTCGCACCTGACTGGCACGTAACTTTTCATCCTTCTGCTGCTGCTGGCCGAGATGAGTCTGGGCAATCATTCCTCTGTTGTCTTCATTCTGCTTGATGGTTGTATAATCCTGTGCTCTCGTCACAGTTGTCAATTCAATCGCACCAAATGTTGCCATTTTCTCACCTCTTCCACACATTACATAGGATTAGATTTTACATCGCCACTTTCTTTTTCAAATCGACAGTAATGATAATCGGTCTTCAACACACAGGAGACGTCATCAATCATAATGGTTACTCCTGGATATGCCATACCAGTTACCACAACTGCAGGTTTTCTCTTTGGTCTTATTTTAGCCTGTAATTCCTTCAAGCGCTTGTCTTTCTCTGACAGTTCAATTTTTTTGGTTTCAATTGCACGAATCAAAGCCTTTAAATAAACCATCTGCTCATTGGTAAAAATTGCCCCCTGAGCCTTCTTATCTGAAAATGAAATAATCGCTGGCTGTGCTGCTTTAATCTCTTTTACAATATCAGTCATCTCTTCCTGAAGTTGTAAATACTCAGCCTTAAGCTTTGGACTCGCTCCTACTTCAATGGTACTTGCAGTTCCCATGCCCGAACCTAGTGTCTTAACGGTTACACGGTCAAAAGCCTTCACATGTCCACCTGTAATAAATCCTCGTTTACCAGTTACTTCCACTTCAGTTCCTGCCACTACTTTACTATGTAAAATAGATTCCGTATGAATATAACCTTCTGCTTTAACTTCCGAGTTCTCAATGAACTTCGCAACAATATTACCACCAGCTTCCAAAGTACCCTTGGACATACCATTCATACCTCTAGCAATGATAATATCGCCTCCGGCAATAACATGTGCACCTTCTACAACACCTCGGATAATAACATTACCCTTTGCTTTTACTACGAAGTTAGAAGCAATATTACCATTTACTTCAACGCTTCCTTCATAGTCTATATTACCGGTTGAGTTATCTACATTTTCCACTTGATATACATTAGAAACAAATACCTTATCATCAACCAACACAACATGTCCATTAACCATAGAGGTAATGGACAATCCATCTTCTGATAATTGAATATTATGGCTGAACTTCAATTTTTGTCGTTTTACATCACGTGGCTTAATATTGTTGCCGTAGATATCTGTTCCTGGTTCACCCACATCTTCTGGAATAATCTTCGCCAGAAGTTCACCTTCTGTACAATGATTAATGGTATTCAGATTAAAGAAATCCACACTACCGTCTTCACGCACAGTCGGTCTGATATGTATATCTGTATTAAAATAATATTCTATTTTTGCATCTGTACCATGTCTTGGTGCTAGACCTTGTACTACTACTAAATCAGTACAAAAATCTTCTCCGCCCTGAAAATGTGCCTGTATCACATCCATCTGGACACCAAAGGTAATATTCTGATAACGCAAATCAGAAATAAATTCCTCAATAGGCATTGGCTTACCAGTCTCTGATGGTGGGAAGAATCTCACGGTAACTGTCAACTTGTCCTCACTAATATTCATATCGTAAGTCTCATTATATGGAGGGCAATCACCACGGCTCAAGAAATAAACCTTATCCTGCTTCTCTGCTATAATGGATTTTAACCATTTAGGATCATAAGGTACACCACACTTCTCCAAATAATTAATTACTTCTGTCAATCTTATATCTTCACCGCCATCTGTCGGTGGATGTAATGCTATTCCGTAACCGCCTGGTGCACTCACCAGCTGGAAATATCCGTTTTTCATCTCCATTCTCCCTTATCATTATAGAATTACGACACTAGTTTTCAGCTAAAATACCCATATACTTTCCCATCTTGTTCTTCATCTTCTGCAATGCTCTAGTGTGCAACTGCGAAATTCTTGACTCCGATACTTCTAAGACATTACTGATTTCTTTTAATGTCAATTCTTCAAAATAGTAAAGCGTTATTACTTTCTGTTCTTTTTCGGTTAGGAGTTCAAGGGCCTCTCCCAACACCTTACTCAGTTCTTCTTTTTCGATTCGTTCTTCAGGGCTTTCAAACCTAGCAGTTGTGTGACGCCCATAATCCTGTGAAACATCACTTCCCTGCTCCATATACTCATTTAAAGATACTAGACCTGTAATCTTCATCTGTGATTGCCATGATAGATATTCATCATCACTAATACCTAACTTTTCAGCAATTTCTTCATCTGTGGCCGTATGTCCCGTTGTCAATTCAATCTCTTTAATTACAGAATCTATCTTCTTTTGTTTCTGTCTAATGGTTCTAGGAATCCAATCCATCTTACGAATCTGATCTAAGATGGCACCCCTAATTCTCAGACTGGCATATGTCTCAAATTTTACTTCTTTTAAATAATCAAACTTGTCTATGGCATCTATCAACCCAAAAATGCCATAGCTAACCAAATCCTCATACTCAACATTATACCCCAAATACATACTCAAACGTCCCGCTACTACTTTAACAAGGGGGGCATATTCCAGTATGATTTTTTCTCTGGTTTCTGGTGATTTCGTCTTTGCGTATTCTTCTAATAGTTTTCTTCTACCAGCTTCATCCATAGAACTGTAAACACCCTCCATTTTGTCAATTATTCTTCCTTAGTTGTCTCCCCTGTTGTGTCTTCCTGTCCGTTTTCAACGTCCTTCTCTATGACATCTCCCTCTGCTTGCAACTCTTCCTGACGTTTCTGCTCAATTTGGTCTTCAAATCGATTCAATGTATAAGTCAAAATACTTCCTAATACATAAAAAATTAACAGGACAATCAGTAAAGAAACCAGCTTATCCACAACGGAATACTCTTGTACATATGTAATTATACATGTTACAGCACCTGCCACTAACATCAGTATTAATGGTATGTTTTTCCTATTCATGGTCGCCCCTCCATCAGATAATCGTTTCTGTCTTACCTACCGTTCTAATATGGAACTCTCCTGTCTCTGGGAAAAAGGTAACCGTTCTACCATAATTTGCTCCCGTATCTTGTGCGAGAATCGGAATATTAAGTTGCTTGAGTTTCGCCTTTGTTGCTTCTACATTGCGATCACCAACCTGCATCATGTTATTCTTGCCCTCAAATGCAAACATTGTTGCACCACCTGCAATCTTAGCAACCATGCGGCTACGCTTCGCTCCAAGAAGCTCCATTTGTCTTACCAGTTCTTCTATACCAGTATCGGCAAATTTGGCTATGTTTGACTGACTATTCCTTATCGCAGTACTATCCGGCAACATGATGTGAGCAAGTCCGCCAACTAAAGTTATTGGGTCTCTTATGGCAATTCCTACACAGGAACCAAGCCCCAGGGTAATCACGCCATCGGGGCTTTTGCAAGTTTTTAAATCTGCCATTCCCACTTTGATTATTTCACTCATCCACGTTTCCTTCTTTATCTACTTTAATTCACACTCATGCCTAACGATGTCAAAATCTTTGAATAAGACTCTATATCCGGTATCAGAATAAAGTAACCGTCAATCTCAATCTCATCAAAAAATTGAGATTGAATTAACAAAATATTGTCTCCCATAACGCCGAATTCAATAGCTGGAACGCTAAGAATTGCCCCTGCCATATCTACCGTAAGGGCTGGCGGAGTAGGGAATATTTTTAAATTTGTAAGACCTGAAAGGGAATTTAAATATGCCCCTGTTATGATATTGCCCACTTCTTTCATTGCAGACAATTCCATTTCAGAAAGCTCATCTCCCTCTGGTGCCATTCCCATCATAACCTTATTGATTAGATGCTTCGCGCTTTTTTGCTCTACTAAGAACATCATACTTCCTGTGATATCTCCCTCCACTCCAAGGAATACACCAACCATAATTTGTTCTTCTCCACCCATGATTGCTCCAACTTCGGAAAATTCAAGCAAACGCACCTGTGGCACTCTCATATCGACTTTACATTGGAGCATTTGGGAAAGTGCCGTCATGGCATTTCCCGCTCCAATATTACCGATTTCTTTCAATACATCATAAAAATTATTGGAAACCTGCTCCAAACTAAGCTGACTCATGAAATCCTTCTCCTAACTCAATTATACATTGTCCTCAAGGGTTACTGAGTTCAAATCCAACAGAGAAATCAACTCGCCGCCATGCTTACCAACACCATTAATAAAACTCGCCTTTTCATCTACGGTTGCGATTTTGGAGTCATGTGCTACTTTCTCAATTTCCTCTGTATTCAATGTTACTACTTCTTTTACTTCATCTACAATAATACCAACATTGCCTTGTTCTCCAAGCTTTAAGATAATAATACGAGAAGCTCTGGTAATTTCATCTGCTTCTAATCCCATCTTAAGACGAATACTCATTACAGGAATTACCTCACCACGAAGATTGATAACGCCTTTCAAATAGTTAGCAACTTTAGGTACTCTGGTAATATTCTGCATTCTAACAATGTTATCAATATAACGAATGTCAATACCAAACTGTTCTTCGCCTAAACGAATTACAATATACTGGATTCTCTCTGAATCGGCCTTGCCATTCTCTAATGCCTTTAATTCATTTACTTTAGCGATCTGATCCATACCGTTATCTCTCCCTTCCTTAAATCAAGGTGTTCGCATCAATAATCAATGCTACTTCACCATCACCCAAGATAGTTGCGCCACTGATAAATTTACACTGTTTAATATACTTACCAAGGGATTTAATAACAATTTCCTGCTGACCTAATAATTCATCAATTACTAAACCGGCCTGTTTGTCACCCTTCTTAACGATTACAACAGTTAAATCCTCATTCTCGTCTCTGGTGCTCTCAACATCAATTACCTCGGACAGACGAACCAATGGAATTACGGTACCTCTTAAATGGATAACTTCTTTGTTCTGTACAAGCTTAATGTCACTAGCTGGAATAGATTCGATTGTCTGGATAGAGCCAAGGGAAATCGCATACTTCTCATTACCAACTACAACCATCAATGCCTGAATAATTGCTAGAGTAAGAGGAAGTCTGATTGTCCAAGTACTTCCAACACCAAGCTGAGTCTTAACCTCTACTTCACCACTTAAGGATTCAATCTTAGATTTAACAACGTCCAAACCAACGCCTCGTCCAGATACGTCAGTAACCTTCTTAGCAGTTGAGAAGCTTGGAAGGAATAATAAATCGATAATCTCCTTATCGGTCATGTTAGCAGCCTGCTCAGGAGTTATTGTTCCTCTCTCAATAGCTTTATTCTTAACAGCTTCAACATCGATACCATTACCATCATCTCTTACTTCAATGATAACGTTATTACCATCTTGATATGCATCCAAATAGATAGAGCCTACTGGTGGCTTACCACGTTTCGCACGTACTTCTGCTGACTCAAGACCATGATCTGCTGAATTACGTAACAAATGCATCAAAGGATCACCAATTTCATCTACTACAGTACGATCCAATTCAGTCTCTTCACCAGTCATGTATAATTCCATCTTCTTGCCCAATGACTTAGACAAATCACGAATCATACGTGGGAATTTGTTAACAACACTTTCGATAGGTACCATTCGTACCTTCATTACAGATTCATGAAGGTTAGTAGTAACACTCTCCAAGTATTCAATCTGCTCATTAAATCCTGCACTGTCAGCCTGCTCCTGATTAGATGCAGATACCAATGAGTTCTTCGCAATAATCAACTCACTTACTAAGTTCATTAATACATCTAACTTCTCAATATCTACACGTACAGTACGGTTAACAACTGGTTTGTTTGTAGCTGGCTTATTTGCTGCTTTTGCAGCAGTTGTTGATTTATTTTCTTCTTTGACAGCCGCCACCTTACTTACTTCAGTTGTAGTCTCTTCACGAACAGCACCTGAACGTTTTTCGACTTTCAAATTATCAAGTTCAATTTCAGCTGCAATTACTTTTTCTATTTCAGATACACTTTCAGCAGCTTTTACTACTGTATCTAAATCAGCATCTGAAATAACAATTAAAGTAAAGTCTCTATCAAACTTCTCGTCTTCAACATCCTGTGCACTAGGCTCAGATACGATAATCTCGCCTTTTTCTTCTACCGCTTTAAACACAAGGAAAGCTCTCGCGGCTTTCAAAATACAACTTTCCTGTACCCATACATTCAAACCAAGAACTTTTTTACCCTGTTTCTTAGCTTCCTGCATAACGCTTAACTGGCTGTCATCTAATGTGATATCATACCATTTTGCATCACTACTTGTAGATGCGGTAGCTTCTTTGGTCTCTTCTTTTGCCGCTGGTGCAGCATCTGTGGCGGTATTTCCTTTCATAATATCATTCAACTGCTTAATCAAAGGCTCGTTTTCATTAGTTCCTTCATCTGCAGACGCCTGAATATTGTTGTTATACTCTTCAAGTGCATCCAAACACTGGAAAAGAACATCGATCATCTCAGGTTTCACAACAATATTGCCATTACGAACTTCTGAGAATACATTCTCCATATCATGGGTCAGATTCTGCATTCTCTTATAACCCATAGTACCAGCCATACCCTTCAAAGAATGAGCAGCTCTAAATATCTCATTAACTGTATCCATATTCTCAGGGTCAGATTCCAAATTCAGAATCTGTGTGTTTAAATTCTGTAAATGCTCTTTTGTTTCATCAAGGAAAATTTCAAGATACTGGCTAACGTCCATCTTATCCTCCGTTCCACCGCTACTACAGCGACTTTGTTTTTATTGGTTTGTTACTCCAACATGTAATATGATTTCTTGTGCAATCTGTTCCAAGGGAACCACCTGATCAGATAACCCTGCATTGATAACACTCTTTGGCATACCAAACACAGTACTTGTCTCCTGATTCTGTGCTATTACATGCACTTTCTTTTTTTCTTCCAAATTCTTAATGCCCACTGTGCCATCAGCTCCCATACCTGTCATAACTACGCATACTATGGTATCATAATGGCTCTTGGTTAAAGATTCGTACATATAATTGGCACATGGTTTAACACCTTCTCTACTTGGCTCGTCCGAATAATGAATGGTGTATTTACCTGCTGCAGATACATTCACATTCATATGCATTCCACCCATTGCTATATACACTGTACCATTTTTCAGTTCTTCACCTTCTTCGGCCTCTTTTACATGAATCTCACTAATGGAATCCAATCTTTCAGCAAGAGAAGCTGTGAACCCTTTTGGCATATGCTGAACAACCAATACTGGTGCGTCCAACTGTGCAGGCAATTTAGGAATTACGGACTGTAACGCCTTAGGACCTCCCGTAGAACTAGCAAGTGCTACGATTTGTTTACCCATTACCTTAACAGGATGCTTTTTGACGATATCGACCACTTTTGAAGTAACTTGTCTAGCTGCTATAATCTTCTCTCTGGATTCAAATACTGGTAGCTTACTATTGGCTACAATATCCAAGGTTCTGAGAAGTTCTTCTTTGAAAGTATCCTCTCTACAGTCAATTGCATTCTCTGGTTTATGTACGAAATCTAATGCTCCAAGTTCTAGCGCATCAAGTGTTGTTTTAGCCCCTTCTTTGGTATCAGTACTTGCCATCATTACTCTTGCAGGTATCTTATATTTTCTCAGTTCATCTAGAAGTTGTAATCCATTCATCTTAGGCATATTCACATCTAGAACAACTGCATCGTATTGATTCCTACTAAGTAAATCAAACGCTTCCAATCCATTGGTAGCTCTTGCAACAACTTGGAACCTTTCGTCACTATCGATTATATCACAGAGTACTCTTCTCATGAGTGCAGAGTCATCTGTAACCAGAATTTTTTTAGCCATTTTACTTCTCTCCCACCAAGAATATTTTCTTTTTCAAGAATCACTTTCTATTTTTCTGTTTTTTTCGTTCTTCTTCAAAAATAAATCTGATAATATCTTCTCTTACTTCTTCACTCATATTGTGATATTGAACTCGATGTTCATATATACCAGGTCTATTTTCCGAAGGCTTTACCGTCAAAACCTTTCCTGCAATGCTGTATTCCTTCTTCTCACCGCTTTTTAACAAATGGTAACTACACAATACTAAGCTACCTGGTTCATATTTTTGTGCAGATAAAAATCGAAGACCACCACCGCTAATATCAACGATAACACTCTTTTTCAAATCTTTTCCATCGTATATCGGTCCTATTCGTTTCTCTTCCACTGCATCTAATTCATCGTCTTCTAAAGGCCGTGCCCCCATTTCTAACGCACAACTAAAACGATAGTACTCTCTTCGTTGGAATTTACGCATATTTGTAGTCAATTCAACAACTACTAAATAAATATTATTACTTTTGTATCGGTCCTTAATCTGTGCAAAACACTGATATACGCCGCTTGCAGAGTATACAAACAAGTTATACTCCGCATCAATCGGTAGTAACACCAATTTCATTTGTTCCATTGGCATAGCAATCTCCAGCCTATCCTCCGACAAAATATCTTGAACCTTACTAACATAAGTTTTCGATACACCTGCCTTTTTCTCCTCTAGGCTACGTTCTACTGCTTGTAGTTCAATTCGATCTCCAACTGCAATGAAATTTGTTAACATATAACCACCCCCAGTAATAAATATAGGCTACCGTCTAACTGCTATATGTGAAAAAAAAGCTGCCATGCCTCGCTTAGGCTGTCGTTCAGTTTCTTCCTTATCCAAAAGTCGAAGCGCAATCTGCTCGTATGCTTGACTAGATTTTGAATTTGGGTTCTGTATTGAGATTGGAGTTTGTTGCAATACCGCCTTTGTTAAATTTACATCCTGCGGTATACATCCCAAATATGTCATTGGAATCTTTAAATATCTAGTTACCACAGAGTTCATTTTTTCAAATAATATATTACCTTCTCGCTCTTTTTCCACTCTGTTAGCAATCATTTTTACCTTTGTCTGATCCTCCCTAAATCTAGGATGCATATAAAGTGACTTTAACAGCGAATAAGAGTCTGTAATAGATGTAGGTTCTGGTGTAGTAACAAGTAAAATTTCGCCACTTGCCACCAAGAATTCTAACACTGCATCTCCAATACCTGCTCCAGTATCCACGATAATAATATCTGCAATGGAATCTAATTCTGCTAAATTCTGAATAATATATATCAGATAATCCTTGCTTAGATTAGACATTCCTGCAATACCTGAACCTCCTGAAATAAATCCAACCTCCATTGGTCCCCAGGTAATAATTTCTTTTATATTTTTTCCTTGGTAAATCAAATCATATAAATTATGCTTAGGTACTGCCCCAAACATAATCTCAATATTAGCAAGCCCAAAATCTGCATCCAAAATAATAACTCTCTTACCCATTTTTCGAAATTGGATTGCAAGATTAATTGCTGTATTTGACTTACCAACACCTCCCTTACCGCTTGTAACGGTAATAACACGTGCCACGGAACGAACTTGATCACTTGCTTTAATTATGCGTAACTGTTCAGCTTGATCCACGTTTGCACTCCTTTCTTAAAGCATCTACTTCTTAGTTTTTACCACCTAGAAGTTGCTTTACTGTCTTCTGCGGATTAAATCTTTCAATATCACTTGGCACATTCTGTCCGCAGGTTACATACGCGATTTCAGAATCGGTATGTAATTTTAGGTTAAGAAGGTTTCCTAATGTATTGGTCTCATCTAACTTCGTAAAAATCAATTGATATTTTGCAATTTCACTATACGTCTCTGCAATTTTAAGTAAATCACGATACTTGGTAGTTGCACTTAATACTAAAAATACCTGTGTCTCTGCCACTTCTTTTGCAGCTTCTAACATATTCTTCATATTAGTAATCTGCTCTTCATTCTGATAAGAATGACCGATGGTATCCAAAAAGATATAATCATATTCTTTAAAGTCTGCAACTGCACTCTGTAGTTCGTCTTCCGTATAAATCACACGAAATGGAACTTCTAAAATATTAGCATATGTACGAAGCTGCTCTGCCGCTGCGATTCGATAGGTGTCTGCTGTAAGAAGAGCAATCTTCTTCTTTTCTTCTACTGCATAATGACTTGCCACCTTAGCAATTGTGGTTGTTTTCCCTACTCCAGTTGGTCCAATAAATGCTACTACTTTAGGACCTTCCTTAGCAGGCATAATACCATCTGCCATTCCAAACTTTAAAATCATTTTTTGATATACATTTGCTAAAATATAATCAAAAGGAACATTTGGTTTCTTGCTACTTTCAATATCCTGAAGAATTTGATTAGCATATTTCTGATCCACTTCTCCATCTATCATAGTGTTATAAAGCAGACGTATGAATTTGTCCTGTTCTGAATCCTCTTCAACCTGCTCTACTTCTTTACTCTGTTCATTCTCTTCCTTTTCGCGTTCCTTCTTTGCAAACTCTCTTTCCTCTTCCGCTTTCTGCATTTGACTAACCAGCAAAGTCTCCAAGCTATCTAATTTTTTTTCAATAGCTGCAGAACTCTCCTGCATCAATCCATTGGAACTCATGCCTTCATTTGGTTTTATTTCTGCAGTATGCGGCTTAGAAATTTCTTGCGCCACTTCTCTTTTAGGTTGACGGAGCACTTCCTTCTCAGCTTCCAATGCAACAGTTACTTCAACACATTTTGCACCTAAAAGTCCAAGTAGTCCCTTCTTTTTTACGCTCCTAACATTCATAATTACGACACCGTCACCCAATTCCTTTTTGGCTAACGCTACCGCCTCTTCTTCTGTTTTCCCTTGATATTTCTTAATTATCATTATGCTGTCACCATCCCTACTGATTGTAATTCTACATTGGATTCTATCTCATTATAGGACACCACAACCAAAT
>CAZHEM010000079.1:0-12736 GCA_964531725.1 uncultured Acetatifactor sp. | reverse complement strand
CGCCCTCTCACGGCGGAAACAGGGGTTCGATTCCCCTACGAGCTGTTGACTATTTAAAAGAATAGCCCAACCCTAGGAAGTGTTGAAATCATATGGTTTCAATGCTTTTTTCTTTTTTCTTTTTTCTTTTTTCTCATCAAAAAAACGAATAGAACCTATTCCATCAAGATATTCTTGTGATACCTTTGTTCTAAATTCAGCTGAATATTTTGATTTTGGCATGAAAACACCTCCAAAATAACAGATTTTTAATATTTAATCTGTCTACTTTGGAGGTATCATATCGCAAAGCAAATGGACGGCTTCCTTTTTAATAATCTTTCGTTTTCTTAATTTAATTGGGCATTTCCTTATCTCTCCCCCAACTTTTCTTGCTACCTTACCAATTTAATTGGGTATTTTTCCAATCCCAAAACCAACAAATTCTATATTTCCTTACTCTAAATTGGTATTTTTCGTCTCTCATTTACCAACAAATTGCATTTTTTCTTCGTATAGTTGGGTTTTTCATGTCTTCACATACCAACTTATTCCGTATAATTCTTCCTAAATTGGTATTTTTGTCCTTTAGCATCCCAACTAATCTTATTGTTTCCTTATTTAGTTGGATTTCACCTTGCTTAGATAAGTCTATAACTTTATATTTCACGGCATACCTAAATTGACTTTTCCAGCTAACTGTATAGCACTTTCGAGAAAGTGCTATACAAAGTCAAACAAACTAATCTGATTAGACTCAGGCAAGTCACCTAGCAGACCTAAATCAGCCATCAAATCAATAACCGTCTTGGAGACTTTCGTTCTCTGGCGGAAGTCATCCTTAGAAAGGAACGGGCCATCTTTTGCTGCTTCTACGATTGCATCCGCCGCTTTTTCACCTAGACCATCAATACTACTTAGAGATGGCATCAATTTACCGTCCACAATCTGGAATAAACGTGACTGGGCACGGAAAATATCAATTGGCTCAAATTCATAGCCTCTCGCATACATCTCCTGCACAATTCTCATATCTGCATAGGAATCTTTTTCCTTATTGGATAAAGTATCCATTCGTTTCTTATAATCGGCCATTACATTTTCTAAGTGTCTCTGTCCCTGACACATAATCTCATAAGAAAATGCTTTCGCACGAATACTAAAGAATGCTCCATAATACGCCAATGGATAATAAATTTTACAGTAGGCAATACGCCATGCCATCATAACGTATGCAGCAGCATGGGCCTTCGGGAACATGTACTTAATCTTCTTACAAGAACCAATATACCAATCTGGAACATTTTTCTCCTTCATGGCTGTAATCCAGTCATCCTTCAGGCCTTTACCCTTACGCACACTTTCCATAATGGTAAATGACAAGCTTGGTTCCACTCCCATCTGAATAAGATAGGTCATAATATCATCTCGTGTACAGATAGCTGTGGAAATAGTCGCAATACCTTCCTGAATCAAGGTCTGCGCATTACCTAACCATACATCTGTACCATGAGATAGTCCTGCAATACGAACCAAATCTGAGAAAGATTTCGGTTGCGCTTCAATTAACATCTGCATAGCAAAATCTGTACCAAACTCAGGAATACCCAAAGCCCCTAACTTGGTACCACCAATCTGGTCTGGAGTAATCCCCAAGGCTTCTGTACTTTGGAATAGACTCATAACCCTCTGGTCATCCAACGGAATGGTAGTAGGGTCCTTATCTGTCATATCCTGTAACATACGAATCATGGTAGGATCGTCGTGTCCCAGAATATCAAGTTTTAACAGGTTATGGTCAATGGAGTGATAATCAAAGTGTGTGGTAATGGTATCTGTAGTCATGTCATTGGCAGGATGCTGCACAGGAGTAAAAGAGTTAATATCCTGCCCAATAGGAAGTACTACAATACCACCTGGATGCTGTCCTGTACTTCTACGAATTCCCGTACAACCTTGGGTAATACGGTTAATCTCACTGGTACGTTTATGCTGTCCACGTTCTTCATAATAGTTCTTCACATATCCAAAGGCAGTCTTATCCGCCAAAGTACCGATAGTTCCTGCACGGAAGGTCTGTCCAGCGCCGAAAATAACCTCTGTATACTTATGCGCCTTTGACTGATACTCACCTGAGAAGTTCAAGTCAATATCTGGCTCTTTGTCACCATTAAAGCCCAAGAAAGTCTCGAACGGAATATCAAATCCTTCCTTATGCAGAGGAGCTCCGCATACCGGGCAGTCCTTATCTGGCATATCAATACCAGCCTGTCCTGCATAAGCTTTTACATCATCTTCATCAAAATCCACATAATGACATTCACTACAATAATAATGAGGGCTAAGTGGATTAACCTCTGTAATTCCCGCCATGGTCGCCACAAAGGAACTTCCTACGGAACCACGGGAACCAACCAAGTAACCGTCTTCTACGGACTTCCATACTAGTTTCTGTGCAATAATATACATTACGGCGAAACCATTGGATATAATAGAGTTCAATTCCTTCTGCAATCTCGCCTCTACCACATCCGGTAAGTTCGGACCATAAATCTCATGGGCTTTGTTATAGCAAATATCGGTCAATGTCTTATCACTATCTTCAATAACAGGCGCACACTTATCCGGTCGCACTGGTGCCACCGTCTCAATCATGTCCGCAATCATATTGGTATTGGTGATAACCACTTCTCTTGCCTTGTCGCTTCCTAAATAAGAAAATTCTTCTAGCATCTCTTCCGTGGTATGTAAATACAACGGTGCTTGGTCATCCGCATCGCTAAATCCCTTACCCGCCATAATAATACGACGATAGATCTCATCCTCTGGGTCCAAGAAATGCACGTCACAGGTCGCCACAACTGGCTTATGGAACTGTTCTCCCAAATGCACAATTCGACGATTGATATTCAGAATATCCTCCATAGAATTCACATTGCGAACCTTTTCGGACTCAATCATGAACTTATTGTTTCCTCTTGGCTGAATCTCAAGGTAATCATAGAACTGCACTAGTCTGGCAATCTCAGCATCCGATTTCTCGTCCAAAATAGCACGATACAACTCACCCGCCTCACAAGCACTACCTAATATAAGACCCTCTCGGTACTTCTCCACCAAACTTTTCGGAATCAATGGTCTCTTATAAAAATAGGTTAAATGAGACTGTGACACCAATCGGTACAGATTGATTCGTCCCAAATCATTTTTAGCCAAGATAATAGCATGATGCGAATGCAACTTTCGCACCGCTTCCACACTGGATGCTCCCATAGCATTCACCTGTGACAGAGTGTGTACATTATCTTCCGCCATCATTTTAATGAACTTTACAAATATATGAGCGGTTGCTTCCGCATCATCCACCGCACGGTGATGATTCTCAAGAGATATCCCCAAAGTCTTAGCCACTGCATCCAAAGTATGTTTTGCTTGATTAGGAAGTAGCACTCGTGCTATGCCTACCGTATCTACATAGGTAAATTCCTGTGGATAACCTAGTCGATTACAATTCTCGATAATAAAGCTCATATCAAAATTGGCATTGTGCGCCACTAAAATACAACCATCACAGAATTCCAAAAACTGTGGCAGTATCTCATCAATCATAGGCGCATCCACTACCATATCATCATGAATACCAGTTAATTTCTCTATTTCAAAGGGAATTGGCACATCTGGATTCACAAAAGTAGAATATCTATCTACAATCTCCCCACCAGATACTTTTACTGCACCAATTTCAATAATACGATTATTCACAGGAGAAAAGCCGGTAGTCTCAATATCGAATACTACATAATCATCCTGCAGATTCTGTCCCTTGTCACCTGTAACAATTTCCTTTAAGTCATCTACTAAATAAGCCTCCACACCATAGATAACTTTGAAAAAGTCCTGTTTATCAGGGTTATCATCCCCTGCTTCTTTTCGTTTATTCTTCTCATCCCTCCACAAGTCATCCCACACATGGTTAGCATCAGTAAAGCCCTGTACCGCACCATGATCAGTAATAGCAATGGCTTTGTGTCCCCATTTGTAAGCACGCTTTACAATATCCTTTGCTTCCGACACACCATCCATGTCACTCATTTTGGTATGACAATGGAGCTCTACACGTTTGTGCGGAGCTGTATCCATACGACTAGTAGTAAAGTCTGGTATCTTTTTCACACCTGCAATAGAACCAATGGTAAGCTCATGGTCGAATTTATCTACCATACTAATACCTTTTAGCTTAATAAAAGCTCCCTTTTTGATTCCTTCCAATATCTCAGGTACTTGCTCATTACGAGCAAACATTTTTACAGTCATAGTGTCTGTAAAGTCTGTTACATCAAAGATAATAATAGTCTTTTCATTCTTAATCTCACGCTTATCTAAATTGAGAATCTTACCACGGATGACAACCTCGCCAATCTCGCCGATAATATCCTCAATCTTCATAGCTTCTTCATCAAAGTCTCTTCCATACAATACGTCAGGATTATCAGAACGCTTGGCAGGACGAGAGAAATCGCCCTTCTTGAATTCGCCTTTTTTGAATTCGCCTTTGCCAGCAGACTTTCCTGCGGCTCCTTTTCCACCGCTGGTTGCCTGTGCAGCACCACCAGCAGCCTTAGCTACATTATCAGAAGGCTTTGCTTCAGCACCTGTTGCATTATTTTCTGCACCAACGCCATCTCCAGTGCTTTCTTCCGCCTTGCCACCGCCTGACATCTTTATAGATACAGAATCCTCATCTAACTGACCACCTGCGCTCTTCACACGATGGTAGATGGCAGATACCTGCATCTGAATCATACGTTCATCATCGGCATCGAATTTGCCAATCTCTACTTCCTTATAATCCACCTGAATGGCCACTTGAAAACCGCAACGTTCTACGAATATTTTCTCTAGTATACGCACTAACTCATCTGCTTTACTACGATTAAGCACGGTGTCGTCCATGGTTATCAGAACCATCTTCTCGTTGGGATAAGTAATGTCCGCAGTACGCATTGCGTTGTACTCAACACGACTATATTCCTTCAATTCTTCCAAGATACTATCTCGATAGACATCCATTAATTTCTCTGGTGTATACTGTGCCGATAATTCAAATCGCTCATAGATTTTTACGGTCATATTGGCATTTGGAAAAAGCTGCTTCTTTATCTCACCTTCCACTGCCCAAATAATATCCTTGGCAATTAAACGTGCGCTAAACAGATAAATGCGTAGAAAGTCTTTCCGCTTAGTAGCGGAAATCTTTTCTACGCTAGTCTGTTCCATAATATCATGCATGGACTTATTCAATTGTAGGGATGGAAATACTTCAAAAAACGCCTTTCCCATGTATCAATCACCTAATTCCAATTATCTAATTCTTCTTTTAATACATTTAGAAGCTGATCTTCTGGTACTTTGCGCACAATCTCACCCTTTTTGATGAGAAGGCCTTCACCAATACCACCTGCAATTCCGATATCTGCTTCTTTTGCCTCTCCAGGACCATTCACAGCACAGCCCATAACAGCTACTTTTATATCCAAAGGATAATCTTCTACCATTTTCTCAACTTTTGATGCCAAACCAATCAAGTCAATCTGGGTTCTACCACAAGTTGGGCAAGACACAACTTCAATACCACCTTTGCGTAAACCAAGGGTACGAAGGATTAATTTCGCAGACTTAATCTCTTCTACTGGGTTGCCAGTAAGGGATACTCGAATGGTATCACCAATACCCTGATGAAGAATAATACCAAGTCCAATGGAAGACTTAATATTACCACTCTGTACTGTACCAGACTCAGTAATGCCCACATGAAGCGGATATACGGTCTTACCTGCCAATAATTCATGAGCTTTTACGCACATTAATACATCCGAAGACTTGATACTGATAACCAAATTGTCATATCCTAAGTCCTCTATGATTTTCACTTTATCTAAGGCACTCTCTACAATACCCTCTGCGGTAACTCCACCGTACTTTTCTACTAAATTCTTCTCAAGGGAACCACTATTTACGCCTACACGAATAGGAATATTGCGTTCTTTTGCCACGTCTACTACTGCTTTTACACGGTCTGTGCTACCAATATTACCTGGATTAATACGAATCTTATCTGCACCATTCTCCATAGCAGCGATAGCCATCTTATAGTCAAAATGAATATCTGCAACCAAAGGAATGTGAATCTGCTTCTTAATCTCTTTAATAGCTGCTGCCGCCTCCAAAGTAGGAACAGTACAACGAATAATCTCACAACCAGTGCGCTCTAATTCTAAAATCTGAGCTACTGTAGCTTCTACGTCCTCGGTCTTGGTATTAGTCATAGACTGAATTAAAATCGGATTGCCACCACCAATCACGCGATTACCGATTTGAATTGTTTTGGTATTATTTCTATACATAATCTCTCTCCTGTTACCCTTAATCCATATAGTCCATACACATTCTAACTGCCATATTAGGTCTGATATATTCATCTGCCACTGCTACATGTGCTGGATGGTTAGCATAGGTCTTCAAAGCTTCTTCATTCTCAAATTCAGAATCTAACATTAAGTCACAAGTAGAAGTAGCAAGGGATTCTGCCTGCACATGAATTCTCTTAATCTCTGGAATCTGTGCTGCAAGAGCTTCCAACTGCTCCTTGGCATTTTTCTTAATCAATGCTTTTTCTTCCTCTGTCTTGTCTTCTTTTATCTTCCATAAAATAACATGATGTAACATCTCGTTTTTCTCCTATCCGAAAAGTGTATTGGGGACTTTTTCCGCTATTTATTTTTTATCGCTCACATGGAAATTCTCAGCAAAATCAAATGCCTCAAATGAACTGTAAGTAGGAGCAGGCATATCATGCACTTCTTTTACTTCTACATTACCCTTTTCTATAACAATAGCTTCTGATAAACTGGTAACCATATCCTCAAAAAAAGTACTCATACTCATTCCTCCTTTAACACATTAACAAGTTTCCTCAATACCATTTTTTCTTGCTTTGTCAAATCTATTTTCTCATTTTTAAGATAAATGTCAAGAAGATATATTTTCTCTTTTATTTCTATATCTACATAAATTACTCGTCCGCCCGATCTTTTCCCACGTTCATTACAAGGTATTCTTATTTTTCTAATCCCACTTGTCTCTTGAATAACCTCTCCCGTTTTTGGATTCCTCAACAATACATTTTCTAAAGTTCTTAAATCATCGTCAGTCAATCCACATGCAACCCATTTCCTTGTAAAAGTTGGCGTTTCAATAAAAGTTCTCATCTGTATTTCCTTTCTTATTTCACATATCATCCAGAACATTCACTCTAGCGAACCACCCT
The DNA here is from genome assembly GCA_964531725.1 of uncultured Acetatifactor sp. GTDB lineage: Bacteria > Bacillota > Clostridia > Lachnospirales > Lachnospiraceae > Acetatifactor. The sequence continues at coordinate 5,430 of CAZHEM010000079.1, read as the reverse complement.
GGTGATTTCTGCACCGCAAGATTGATCATACACAAGCGAAAAAGCATAGTACTTATCTCTATAATCGTATACTGTTGATGATTCGCCTCTTCTAGCCTTTTAGCAATCTGTTCTACCGATTGTGGCGTAATATCCAACACTTGATAAATAGGACGAAGTTCTGGAGGTATTCCGTCAAGTTTTTTCTCCTGCTTGTTCCCATTTTTTTGCACATTCTGTTCCTTTTTTTCTTCTTCCGCCCTGCGCTGTTCTTTTAGTAGTTCCCTTCTTTTTTCCCTCACAAAATTCCCGCCTACAATCTCATCTACCAAATCCTGAGGCGACAAAATAATCCCCGCTCCCTGTTTTATCAGTCGATTACATCCTTCACTTAATTTATCCGTAATTCTCCCGGGAATCACATACACTTCTCTGCCTTGTTCCAATGCCATATCTACTGTAATCAATGTTCCACTCTTTTCACGAGCCTCTACCACTACCACTACGTCTGCGAGACCACTAACAATTCGATTCCTTGGTGGAAAATTCTGAGGACGAGGTGGTGCTCCAGGCGGAAAAGTAGATATAACTCCCCCTTTTTCCAGTAAACAATTGTACAGTGGTCGATTCTGGGTCGGATAACAAATATCTACCCCACATCCTAACACGCCAAAAGAAGTCCCCCCTGCCTCTAGGGCAGCCATCTGACTGATACCATCAATTCCACGCGCCATACCTGAGATAACAGCTATTCCATTTTCACCAAGTCCCTTCCCCAATTCTTTTGCAACATACTTACCATATTCCGAGCAATCTCTAGCTCCAATAATTGCTACACTAGGAGTCTGCTCATTTGGAAGCATTCCTTTCACAAATAGTCCATATGGCGCATCCGGAATATTTCGTAATCTCTCGGGATACTGTTCATCCTCCTTTCGCAAAAAAGCAATGCTTTGCATGCAAAATTTATGATATTCCTTCCACACATCAAATTGGCCACGATGTAATCGAAATGCACTCCATTGCCGTGGTTCCAATAGCGGCAATAACTGTTCCTCTGTCGCCTCATAAATCTCCATAGGAGTGTGAAACACTTCCAATAATCTTCGTATGGTTGCATTCCCCATTCCTGGCATGGATACTAGCCAATAGTCATATGCTTTCTTTTCGTTTGTCATTCTATTTCCTTCCTCTGTCTTATCTGTTTATCTTTGTCTTATCGGTTTATCCTTGTGTTATTTGTTCATCTTTGTATACAATAATGCCTGCCTCTATCAATCCTACTTGTAATGTCATTATCAATGCCATTTATATTGTCATATCCAATATTCCATCGAAGGACGATAAACCGCAGCCTCCATCAAATGTTCCTCTCTAATCTGTTCCTCCCCAGTTAAATCCGCAATTGTTCGCGCCACCTTAATAATTCGATGATAAGCCCTAGCACTTAGTTGTAGAGAATGGTATATATTTTTCATACAGTTTCTTTGCTTTTCTCCCAAAACAAAAAAGTATTCCATATCACCACTCTCCACATCAGCATTGAAGCGATAATTCGTTCCATTAAATCGCTCCTTCTGCATCATTCTGGCCTGTTCTACTCTCCCACGGATTGTTGCGCTGCTCTCTGCCAACTGGTTTTGTTGTAGTGCAAAAACATCCACTGGTTGTACTTCCACGCACAAATCTATACGATCTAAAATAGGTCCCGATACTTTTCCCATATATCGTTTAATCTGTGGTTCCGTACACCGACATCGGTTCGTATCTGGATAATATCCACAAACGCAGGGATTCATAGCGCAGACCAGCATAAAATCCGCAGGGTACGTCACACTTCCATTAGCTCTGGAAATATGTATTTTATGTTCTTCTATTGGTTGGCGCATACTGTCTAATATATATCGTTGAAATTCTGGGAGTTCGTCTAAGAATAAGACTCCTCGATGTGCTAAAGATATGATGCCTGGTTTGGGATGATTTCCACCGCCTACCAAGGCTACATTTGATATGGTATGATGTGGTTGCCAAAAAGGCCGTTTTTGAATCAGGCGTCCGTCTTCTCCTAATACACCTGCAATACTTGCAATAGATGTCACCTCTAAACTTTCTTCTAATGTAAGCGCAGGCATAATTCCCGGAATTCGTTTGGCAATCATGGTTTTCCCTGCTCCAGGTGGCCCCACCATCAAAAGATTATGAAATCCTGCTGCTGCAATTTCTGCTGCTCTTTTGGCCAATTGTTGTCCTGCTACTTCTAGAAAATCAGGATACTTCTTTTCACTTTCCGCATCATTGGCACTGTCATCCAAAATGCATATTGGCAGAATATCATCTCTCATCTCCTCTGGAGACTGTAGAAATTCTAATAGTTGTCCTATGCTTGCCACACCACGCACTGTTATATTAGGAATAACAGCTCCTTCGATAGCATTTTTTTCAGGCACAATGCATTGCTTGATTCCATGTTTTGCCGCCTCCCTTACAATTGGCAACACTCCCGGGATACTTTTTATCTCTCCGTTTAAACCTAACTCCCCTAGAAAAAGCGTGTCTTCTATAGCCTCTGTTTCAAAATAATTCATAGCATGTAGAATTCCTACTGCAATGGGCAAGTCAAATGCCGTACCCTCTTTTCGCCTATCTGCAGGAGATAAATTTACCGTAATGTGAGTAGGTGGCAGATGTAACCCCATGTTTTTTAACGCAACATGAACACGCTCTCTAGATTCTCTCACTTCCCCACTCAAAGAACCTACCATACTAAATCCTGGCAAGCCTTGGGCAATATCCACTTCCACCCCTACCAAATATGCTTGCACGCCAAAAATAGCTCCTGACCAAAGTTTACTGTACATAAGCTTTCCTCTTTTCTTATAAAATTGTAATGATTCTGTTTGAAAATATTTGAAAAAATGATTTTCTTAGATATAACAAATACTTTTCATAAAAGTATTTCTATAGAATGGGGCGAAGGAACTCTCCGCCCCATCAGATTCAAGATTAGAGTTTATTCTCCATGCCATCTGGGTCCTGTGCGAACTGGATAGCATTATCTCGGTCAATGCGACCTTCATAATAAAGCTGGCTAATAGCCTCATCCATAGTAATCATACCCATCTTACGATTAGTCTGCATTACACTAGGTAACTGATGCGACTTACCTTCACGAATCAAATTGCGCACTGCATGATTCGCATGCATTACTTCAAATGCAGCCACGCGTCCCTTGCCATCAGCCGTAGGAATCAACTGCTGTGATACAACTGCTTCCAATACATTGGCAAGCTGTACACGAATCTGCTGTTGCTGATGTGGTGGAAATACATCAATAACACGATCCACGGTACTTGCCGCACCAATGGTATGCAATGTAGATAATACCAAGTGACCTGTCTCTGCTGCTGTAATTGCAACGCTAATGGTCTCAAAGTCACGCATCTCTCCTACCAAAATAACATCTGGGTCTTCTCGAAGAGCCGCACGTAGTGCGTTAGCGTAATTCTCTGAGTCCAAACCAATCTCTCGCTGATTTACCATAGACATCTTGTGCTGATGCAAATACTCAATTGGATCCTCCAATGTAATTACATGTGCGTCTCTATTATTATTAATCTTATCAATAATTGCTGCCAAAGTAGTAGATTTACCACTTCCTGTAGGTCCAGTAACCAATACCAAACCACGCTTACGCTGATATAAGTCAATTACAGATTCTGGTACCCCCAAAGACTCTGGAGCTGGTATCTCTGTACCAACCAAACGAAATGCCATAGCAACAGAACCTCTTTGCTTATATGCATTGACACGATAACGTCCTAAATGTGCAATAGAGAATGACATATCATATTCTCCTTTTTCCTCAAAACGTTGTCTCTGTGTCTCTGTCATAATTCCAAGCAAAATATCCAAAGTATCTGATGGTAACATTTTAGGATAATTCATGGTAATTAACTTGCCATTCACACGCATCTTAGGTGGAATACCAACCGTCAAATGCACATCACTGGCACCTGCTTCTTTTGCTTCTTTCAGAATCTCTTCAATCGTAGGCATATCGTGTTCTCCCTAATTCTAGTAAGCAGTTATCTGAAACTCTGCCGTTAGAAACAATTATATCTTACACTTCATCTGTTGACAAGAATTTATCGCGTAATTTTTGCAACGCTTTCTTCTCAATTCGTGACACATAACTTCGTGAAATATTCATCTGTTCTCCAATTTCGTTTTGTGTCCTCTCTTGGCATCCATTTAACCCATAACGCATTATAATAATCTCTCGTTCTCTTCCTTCTAAATACTCATCCACCAAACGAAGCAACTTCTTAATATTATCATGCACTTCCATTGCATCTACTACATCCTGTTGTTCTTGTTCAATCACGTCAACTAGATGAATTTCATTGCCTTCTTTATCCTGCCCGATTGGTTCAAACAAAGATACTTCACGGGATGTTTTTTTCTTGCTGCGAAGCAACATCAATAGTTCATTATCTATACACCGACATGCATAAGTGGCAAGACGTCCTTTGCCAGCGTCAAAGCTCTCTACCGCTTTAATCAAACCAATGCACCCAATGGATATCAAATCTTCCATATCCTCATCCACATTCTGATATTTCTTCACAATGTGTGCAACCAATCTCAGATTCCTCTCTATCAATATCTCTTTAGCTCGGCTGGCTTCTTCTTTGCTACCTTCCTGCAATAAACGGATGTATTCCGCTTCTTCTCCTGAGGTTAACGGCTTTTGAAATGTTTTCAAACATAACCTCCCGGGATTACTCTTAAGAATATTCTATGAGAAAAATGGATTCTTGTGCCTGTCAATCTCTTAGTTTACTGAATAATTGAATTAAAATATATTTAAAAACTTTTAGTAATTATTTTAATTCATGTTGACAAAAAAGACATGCGTATTTATTATTGATTTATAAAAGTGCTACCGATAGACGGTTAGCCCACATTATTTTAGTAAAAATAATCGCCTTAGTTTTGTGGACGGAGGCGATTATTTTTATGATTTATTACTTCCGATTGAATATCCAAGGCCAAATGCAGTAAGCACTAAGCTTATAACTGCAATCAGACTGTCCATTGTCATCATGGCAATCATCCCTCTTTCGTACAAATTTCCAACGCAACAAAAAGTTACACTTTGGATTATCTATATTAACAGAGGGTCACAGTCCCTCTGTAGAAGGACTAACCGCCTACCGAAAATGGTAGCACCCGTGTGAGGAATATAGCAAACCGTTTTCAAACAAACAATGGTAAAAGTATCCAAATATTTTCTCTATTTGTCAGTTATCAACTTATCAAAAAAAGACAGAAACCCCGATTTTACAAGGTTTCTGCCTTTTATGCATTTTCTCTTTTACTATCTATAATTCCAAAAACATTTCTTCTTAGAATTCTGTCTCTTTATCATCACCAGTGCTCTTAATTACC
>CAZHEM010000078.1:0-12916 GCA_964531725.1 uncultured Acetatifactor sp. | reverse complement strand
TAAAAAGGGAGTTGGTTCTACCAAGAACGGTAGAGATTCCGAATCTAAGAGATTAGGTGCGAAGAGAGCTGACGGACAGTTCGTTAAGGCTGGTAATATTCTGTACAGACAGCGCGGAACCAAGATTCATCCCGGTGTGAATGTTGGTATCGGCGGAGATGATACATTGTTTGCTTTGGTTGACGGTGTTCTTCGTTTCGAAAGAAAAGGAAGAGACAAGAAACAGGCTTCCGTATATCCTGTAGAGAAATAATGCGAATTAAGCAGGGCTTCAAACAATCATGTGTTTGAAGTCCTTTTTACTCTGTTGAAAGGTGTAAGAAAGGAGTTACTCAATGTTTGCTGATAGAGCCAAAATATATGCACGAAGCGGAAAAGGTGGAGATGGTCATGTATCATTTCGCCGTGAGAAATATGTGCCAAATGGCGGTCCCGATGGTGGAGACGGCGGACACGGTGGCGATGTAATCTTTGAAGTAGACGAAGGGTTAAACACTCTGATAGATTTCAGGCACATCCGTAAGTATAAGGCCCAAGATGGACAAGAAGGTGGCAAAAAGAATTGCCGTGGTAAAGACGGTGAGGACATCATTATAAAAGTTCCCGAAGGAACCGTTATCAAAGAGGCTGAAAGTGGTCAGGTAATTACGGATATGTCGGGAGATAATAAGCGAGTTATACTGCTTAAGGGTGGTAAAGGCGGTAATGGTAATCAGCATTATGCAACCAGTACCATGCAGGCACCTAAGTATGCTCAGCCAGGTCAGCCAGCACAGGAATTAGAGTTGATTCTTGAGCTTAAGGTAATTGCTGACGTAGGTTTGGTTGGTTTCCCTAATGTAGGTAAGTCTACTTTCCTTTCACGAGTAACCAATGCAAAGCCAAAGATTGCGAATTATCATTTTACAACATTAAATCCTAACCTTGGTGTGGTTGATTTGGAAGGCACAAAAGGCTTTGTTATTGCAGATATCCCTGGATTAATCGAGGGAGCTTCCGAAGGCGTAGGACTTGGACATGAGTTCTTACGTCATATTGAGAGAACTAAGGTTATCATTCATATTGTGGATGCTGCTGGTACAGAAGGCAGAGATCCAATTGAAGATATCTATGCAATTAATAAAGAATTAGAAGCTTACAATCCAGACATTGCAAAGCGTCCACAGGTAATTGCAGCTAATAAGATTGATGCAATGTATACTGATGATGAAGGCAATAATCCAATTGAAGCGATTAAGGCAGAATTTGAACCAAAGGGCATCAAAGTATATCCTATTTCTGCGGTAAGTGGTCAGGGATTAAAAGAGCTTTTATACGAAGTGAATAACATGCTGGAGAATATCGGTGAAGATACTACCGTATTTGAGCAGGAATACTTCCCAGAATATAAGACTGGATACTCAGACGAACCTTATACGGTGACTTATGATGAGGAAGAGGATGAATATGTAGTAGAAGGTCCTAGAATCGAGAAGATGCTTGGTTACACCAACCTTGAGAGTGAGAAGGGCTTTACTTTCTTCCAGAATTTCTTGAAGGATACAGGTATTCTAGAAGAGTTGGAAGCACTTGGCATTCAGGAAGGCGACACTGTGCGTATGTACGGACTTTCGTTTGACTATTATAAGTAATTATCTTGCTTAGGGTGAACATTGTAAGGAATATAGAACCATAGATATGGTTGAATGGAGGAAACATGACAAGTAAGCAAAGAGCATATTTAATGAGTCTTGCAAGCAAGTTAAACCCTATTTTTCAGGTAGGGAAAGCAAGCTTAACTCCAGAGCTGACAGAAGCCATTGGAGAGGCGTTTAATAATAATGAATTAATCAAGATTGGTGTATTAAAGAACTGCATGGATGATCCTAGAGCAATTGCAGAGGTTGTAGCAGAGAGAACACATTCACAGGTGATTCAGGTAATTGGTAAAAAGATTGTATTATATAAACCTAATAAAGATAAACCTAAGATTGAACTTCCTAAATAAGAATTAAGGTGATAATGTGAAGAAAATAGGCATTATGGGTGGAACATTTAATCCCATTCATGTAGGGCATTTACTGTTGGCAGAGTGGGCTAAGGAAACTGAAAATCTTGACGAGATATGGCTGATTCCCACTGGTTGTTCTTACATGAAGTCAGATATTCAAGTGCTGGATGCAAAGGAACGTTTTAATATGACTGCCTTGGCTGCAGAAGATAATGGTTATATGCGTTGTCTTGACATTGAAATAAAACGTACTGGATATACTTATACCTATGAGACATTGCAGGAACTTAAGGAACAGTATCCAGATGATATTTTTTATTTTATATTTGGAGCAGATTGTCTTTATTCTATTGAAAAATGGAAGTGCCCAGAGAAGATATTTGAAAACTGCAATATTATAGCAGCGATTCGTGGTGATGCTTCCATAAAGGATATGGAGCTAAAAAAGAAAGAGTTAGAAGTGCGTTACAATGCAAAAATAACGCTTATGAATTTCCTAAGCATTGAGATGTCTTCTACTAATATTCGTGAACGTGTTCGTATGGGACAGAGTATCCGATATATGGTGCCAGATAGTGTGTTATCTTATATAGAAGAAAAAGGTTTTTATAAAGATGAAAACAATTGAGTTAAAGAAAATCAGAAAGGCAATGAAAAAGGTTCAGGATGCAAAACGTTTTGAACACACATTAGGTGTAGAGTATACGGCAGCTGCGCTGGCAATGTGCCATGATGTTCCCTTAAAGGATGCGCAGTTGGCAGGACTATTACATGACTGTGCGAAATGTCTGTCTGATGAGAAGAAACTATCCATTTGTGAAAAGTATAATATCAGTGTGTCAGATATCGAAAAAAGAAATCCGTATCTTCTGCATGCGAAGGTAGGAAGCTTCTTGGCAATGCATGAATATCATGTTGAAGATCCGGATATTATAAATGCGATTTTAAATCATACAACTGGACGCCCAGGTATGAGTCAATTGGAAAAGATTATTTTTATTGCAGATTATATTGAACCCCATAGGAAACCTTTACCTAATTTGCCAGAGATTCGTAAAGTTGCATTTAAGGATTTAGATAAAGCTTTAGTATGGATTTTAAGTGATACTTTGGCATATCTAAAAAGCAGTGATGGGGAATTGGATCCAATGACTCAGAAGACGTACGATTATTATTGTAACAATGTAAATTATGAAGAATAATGGAGAATAATATGGAAAACAAATCATTAGAGATGGCAAAGCTTGCAATTGAAGCATTGGAAGATAAAAAAGCAGAAGATATTAAAGTGATTGATATTAGTGAAGTATCTGTTATTGCAGATTATTTTATTATTGCTGGTGGTAGTAATAGAAGTCAGATTCAGGCACTTTGTGATAATGTAGATGAAAAACTTGGAAGAGCAGGTTGTCCTTCAAAGCAAATTGAAGGCTATGATACTGCTAACTGGATTCTAATGGATTGCGGAGATGTGATTGTACACATTTTTGATAAAGAGAATCGTTTGCTTTACGATTTAGAGCGTATCTGGAGAGATGGAAAAGTGGTAGATGTGGAAGCATTGAAAGCTTAGTGGGAAGCAAACAGCCTTGAAATCACGTATTTATAGAGAAAGATTACAAATATGTAGTAAAAAAGAATGAGTACTTATGATAAGGTACTCATTCTTTTTTGCTGTGACTTTGATTATTCTGGAGAATCTGTCTGGTCACAAATACGCATATAAAATGAAATTAAATAAAGACCAGAGATACCTACAAGGGTATACACAATTCTAGAGAGTAATGTCATATCTCCAAAAATTAATGCAACCAAATCAAAACGGAACAAACCAATAAGTCCCCAGTTAATAGCGCCAATAATTGCAATAGTAAGTGCTATACTATCAAGAAATTTATTTCCCATAAAGATTTACCTCCATATAAATATAAATGTTCATTTGTATCATGTCCAAAATGGAGCGATTTTATCCTAAAATTTATAATTTTAATGTGTTAAAGTGTTAAAATCGCTCCTTGACAAAGCAAAAGGGGAGGGGTATTATCTTTATAAAATAATTGTATACATGCATTCAAAGCATTTAAAACATGAATAAAAATACATGAATACATGTATCAATACAAGGAGGATACTATTATGAAAAAGTTTAACAAGTTAGTTAGTGCTATTGTAGCATCTGCTATGGTAATGGCTATGACCGCTTGTGGTTCTGCACAGCAGGCTAGTGGTTCAGCTGATGCTTTCAAAATCGGCGGAATTGGACCTACTACAGGTGGTGCAGCAGTTTATGGAATGGCAGTACAGAACGGTGCACAGATTGCAGTTGATGAGATTAACGCAGCTGGCGGTGTAAACGGTTATAAGCTTGAGTTCAGTTTCCAGGATGATGAAGCAGATGCAGAGAAATCTGTTAATGCGTATAATACATTAAAGGACTGGGGTGCTCAGATGATTGTTGGTTCTACAACTAGTGGTGCTTGTATCGCAGTTGCAGATAAGACTAAAGATGACAATATGTTCCAGCTTACTCCTTCCGGTTCTGCTGTAGAGTGTGCTCAGTATGACAACTGTTTCCGTATCTGTTTCTCAGATCCTAATCAGGGTGCAGCATCTGCATTATATATTGGTGAGAACGGATTAGCTCAGAAAGTTGCTGTTATTTACGATAGCTCAGATGTTTACTCAACTGGTATTTATGAAAGCTTTGCTAAAGAAGCTGCTAACCAGAACTTTGAAATCGTAGCAGCTGAAGCATTTACAGCTGATAACAAGACTGATTTCTCAGTTCAGCTTCAGAAAGCAAAAGAAGCTGGTGCTGATATGGTATTTTTACCAATCTACTACAATGAATCAGCATTGATTTTAACTCAGGCAAATGGTATGGGATATGCTCCTGCATTCTTTAGCTGTGATGGTATGGATGGTATTCTTACAGGTGTTGAGAACTTTGATACTACTTTAGCAGAAGGTGTTATGTTGTTAACTCCTTTCGCAGCTGATGCGACTGATGACAAGACTGTTGCATTCGTTAAAGCATATCAGGAAAAATACGGCGAAATTCCTAACCAGTTCGCAGCTGATGCTTATGATGCTGTATATACCTTAAAAGCGGCTATTGAGAAGAGCGGTGTTACTCCAGATAAGAGTGTATCTGAAATCTGTGATGCAATTAAAGCTGCTATGGTTGAAATCTCTGTAGATGGTCTTACTGGTGAAGGTATGACTTGGACAGCAGACGGTGAGCCTAACAAAGCTCCTAAGGCTGTTAAAATTGTAAACGGCGCTTACGCAGCAATGTAATTTTTACAAATGTTTAGACGAGGGTTGTCTTTGCGGCAACCCTCAATTTTTAGTATCAAACCCTTGTATATTTACTTGATTGAAAATGTTATGTCTGATATACTTAAATTTATGTTTGAGATAAATTGGAGGTCTTCTTTATGAGTTTTATTACATATTTAATTAACGGCATCAGTTTGGGAAGCATATACGCGTTAATCGCATTGGGATACACCATGGTATATGGTATTGCGAAGATGCTTAATTTTGCTCATGGTGATGTTATTATGATTGGTGGATTTACCACCTATACAATCTGCAGTACAATGGGACTTCCTCCAGTGGTTGGCGTTGCAGTTGCAGTTATTGTATGTACGTTACTTGGTATGGGCATTGAGAAGATTGCATATAAGCCACTTCGTAAGGCTGCTTCTCCATTGGCAGTATTAATTACTGCGATTGGTGTTAGCTATTTCTTACAGAATATTGCTTTATTAATCTTTGGTGCGAACTCTAAATCTTTCACTTCGGTTGTATCTATGGAACCTATCAAATTAGCAGATGGTCAGATTAATATTACTGGTGAAACTGTTGTTACCATTGTTTCTTGTATTGTAATTATGGTATGCTTGACATTTTTCATTAACAAGACAAAAGCAGGACAGGCGATGCTCGCAGTGGCGGAAGATAAGGGTGCTGCGCAACTTATGGGTATTAATGTGGATGGAACAATTGCGCTTACTTTTGCAATTGGTTCTGCACTAGCAGCTATCGCTGGTGTGCTTCTTTGTTCGGCATATCCTTCTTTAACACCTTATACAGGCTCTATGCCAGGTATCAAAGCATTCGTTGCTGCGGTATTCGGTGGTATTGGTTCCATTCCGGGCGCATTTATCGGTGGAATCTTACTTGGTGTAATTGAAATCTTTGGTAAAGCATATATTTCTTCTCAGATGGCAGACGCAATAGTGTTTGCAGTATTGATTATCGTATTGTTGGTAAAACCTACAGGATTGCTTGGCAAGAATATTCAGGAGAAGGTTTAATAGAACATTTTGTATAAGAGAATTAATACAGAAATGAGGAAGAATATGAAGACGAAATTGAAATTAAATAAAACTTTAAAAAGTAATCTAATCACATATGGAATTGTTATTGTGGCATATTTGATTTTGCAAAGTATGTCTGCCTTTGGTTTGTTAAGTAGCTTAATGAAGGGCTTGCTTGTTCCATTGTGTATGTATGCAATCCTTGCTGTATCATTGAACCTTACTGTAGGTATTCTTGGTGAGCTTAGCTTGGGACATGCAGGATTTATGTGTGTGGGTGCATTTAGTAGTGCATTTTTCTCTAAATGTATGGAGGCAACTGCATTACCTTCCGGAATTCGATTCCTGATTGCATTGTTGATTGGTGCTGCTGTGGCTGGATTGTTTGGTATCTTAATTGGTATACCTGTACTTCGCTTAAAAGGTGACTATTTGGCGATTGTAACTCTTGCTTTTGGTGAAATTATTAAGAACTTTGTAAATATCCTTTATATTGGTAAAGATGAGAATGGTTTTCATTTCTCAATTACTAGTACGATGGATTTGAATATGTCAGAGACTGGTGAGGTTATTGTGAAGGGTGCGCAGGGTATTACAGGTACCCCTAATGACTCTAACTTTACAGTTGGTGTTTTATTATTGATTTTGACTTTATTCATTGTATTGAATTTGGTTCATTCTAGAGATGGTCGTGCGATTATGGCAATTCGTGATAACGTGATTGCGGCAGAATCGGTTGGTATTAATATTACCAAGTATAAATTGATGGCATTCTCTATTTCAGCAGCTTTAGCAGGTGTTGCAGGTGTGTTATACGCACACAATTTGTCTACTTTAACTGCATTACCTAAGAACTTTGGTTATAACCAGTCTATTATGATTCTGGTATTCGTAGTGCTTGGTGGAATTGGTAATATTAGAGGCTCTATGATTGCTGCGGTTATTTTGACCATATTACCAGAGATGCTTCGTGGTTTAAATGATTATCGTATGTTGATTTATGCAATTGTATTGATTGGTATGATGTTATTCAACTGGGCTCCTAAGTGTATTGAATGGCGTGAGAAGATGGTATACAAATTAAAGAACAAAAAGAACACAAAGGAGGCAAAATAATTATGGCATTATTAGAAGTAAAGAATTTGGGCATATCCTTTGGTGGTCTTCGTGCAGTAGACGACTTTAATATTGAAATAAAAAAAGGGTGTTTATATGGTTTAATCGGCCCTAATGGTGCTGGTAAGACCACTGTATTTAACCTTCTTACAGGAGTATATAAGCCTAATGAAGGCGTTATTAAGTTAGATGGTAAAGATATTACTAGTCTTAAGACCATTGACATTAATCATGAAGGAATTGCAAGAACTTTCCAGAATATTCGTCTGTTCAAAGAATTAACAGTGGCAGAGAATGTTAAGGTAGGATTGCATAATCATTTAAAATACAATACTTTAGCAGGTATTTTAAGACTTCCTTCTTATCGTAAGATAGAGAAGGAGATGACAGAGCAGGCATTGGAGCTTTTAAAGGTATTTGATTTGGATGGCGAAGCAGATACTTTGGCAGCTAATTTACCATATGGTAAACAGCGTAAGCTTGAGATTGCGAGAGCGCTTGCTACCAAGCCAAAGTTGTTATTATTGGATGAGCCAGCAGCTGGTATGAACCCTAATGAGACTTTAGAATTGATGGATACCATTCGTTTTGTCAGAGACAACTTCGATATGACTATTCTTTTAATTGAGCATGATATGAAGCTTGTTAGTGGTATCTGTGAAGAACTTACTGTTCTTAACTTTGGCCGTGTATTATGCCAAGGCAAAACAAGTGATGTACTGAATAATCCTGAAGTTATTAAGGCTTATTTAGGTGAATAGGAGGAACATACCAATGGCAATGTTAGAAGTAAAAGATTTAGAAGTATATTATGGTATGATTCAGGCCATTAAGGGCGTTTCTTTCCATGTTAATGAAGGTGAGGTTATCGCACTTATTGGTGCCAATGGTGCTGGAAAGACTACTATTTTACATACGGTATCAGGTCTTCTTGCACCTAAAAATGGTTCTGTTACTTTTGAAGGAACAGATATTTCTAAGATTCCTGGACATAAGATTGTTTCTATGGGAATGGCACATGTGCCAGAAGGAAGACGTGTGTTTGCACAGTTGACTGTTCTACAAAACTTGAAGATGGGTGCGTTTACCAGAAAAGATAAAGATGAAATCGAAGAAACATTAAAGACTGTCTTTAAGCGTTTTCCACGTCTAGAAGAACGTCAGAATCAGTTGGCAGGTACTCTTAGTGGTGGTGAACAACAGATGCTTGCTATGGGACGTGCATTGATGTCACATCCGAAAATTATTCTTATGGATGAGCCTTCAATGGGATTATCCCCAATCTTTGTTAACGAGATTTTTGATATTATTCAAGAAGTAAGCAAGAGCGGTACCACAGTTCTCTTGGTAGAGCAGAATGCGAAGAAAGCATTATCGATTGCTGACCGTGCATATGTATTGGAAACTGGTAATATTGTACTAGAAGGCAAAGCAAGTGATCTTATGAATGATGATTCTATTAAGAAGGCTTATCTTGGCGAATAAGAATAATAGTGATATACTAATGTTAGATGATTATGAATACGTTTTGAGTTAAGAACAAAGTAATAATCAGGAAGGTGGGTTTGCTATGGAGAAGATAGTTATTACAATTGCTAGACAATATGGAAGTGGTGGACGTACTGTAGGCGAGATGTTGGCTGAAAAATTGGGAATTCATTACTATGATAAGGAACTATTAAAATTAGCTAGTGATGATAGTGGTATTAATGAAGCTCTTTTTGTTAACGCCGATGAGCATTTGAAGAACACTAAGTTATTCCGTGGCTCAAGACATGCCTACAACGGTGAGTTGATACCACCAGGAAGTGATGATTTTACTTCTATTGACAATTTATTCAACTATCAGGCAAAAGCTATCCGCCATTTGGCAGAGACGGAATCTTGCGTTATCATGGGTAGAGGCTCTGATTATGTATTAAAGGATTATCCTAATGTGTTGAGTGTATTTGTTCATGCACCAATGGATTTCTGTATTGAAATGGCGTCTAAGAAGCACAGTATGAGCGAGAAAGAGCTTGAGAAGTTTATTCTTAAGACAGACAAGAACCGTGCAGATTACTACAAATATCATACCGGTAGAGATTGGACAGATGCTAGAAATTATGACTTGTGTCTGGATAGTTCTAAGCTAGGATTTGATAGATGTGTAGAGGAGATTATTGCATATATGAATGTTCGTTTTCAGTAATGGAATAAAAACATTTGTTGTAGCGATATAGCAAAGTATATATTTGTAATTAATAAAAAGAACCATTCTAAATTGAGCAAATAAATGCTTAATCTGGAATGGTTCTTTATGTATGGATATTAATAAAATACTGCTATGTTATTTATAATTATGAATCAACGGTTAATATATGTACATCATACATAATTAACGATAAAAACGGAATACGCCAAATACAGTTCCAAGAATCTGACAATCATCTACGATAATTGGATCCATGGTATCATTCTCTGGCTGAAGACGAATATGACCACTTTCTTTATAAAAGGTCTTAACAGTTGCTGAATCATCAATCAATGCAACTACAATGTCTCCATTACGCGCAGTAGAAGAGGAGTTCACGAATACACGGTCACCATCGAAGATACCAGCATTAATCATGGATTCTCCACGTACATTTAAAATAAAAGATTCACCGTGAGGAACAACCTCGGCAGGAACAGGAAAGTATTCTTGAATATTTTCTTCTGCTAAAATAGGTTGACCTGCTGCAACATTCCCAATAACAGGAAGGCTGACCATCTCAGTACGAACCATCTGGAAACTATCATCACAAATCTCAATTGCACGAGGCTTGGTTGGATCACGATGAATATATCCATTCTTTTCTAGTGTCTCTAAATGTGAGTGAACAGAAGAAGTAGACTTCAAATTAACTGTCTCACAAATCTCACGAACGGTAGGTGGATAGCCACGTTTTAAAATCTCTTGCTTAATATAATCTAAAATCTCTTGCTGCTTGGGAGTAATCTTACCTTGCGCCATATAGAAACCTCCATTTGTATAATGTTATATTTGTTTATAAAATAAGCAAACTCGCTTTCGATTATTTAAAGTATAGCATAGGAAAAAACAAAAAGCAAACATATATTCCAAAAATATGTTCGATTTTCTTATTGACAAACGAAAATTTGTTCGATATAATACAAACAGAACGAATGTTTGCGAACGAATTTTCGAATGATGATTATTAGATTGGAGAGAGTACAATGAGAGAACAGAACAGCGTTTATTATATGACTGATAGAGAATATAGAGCATATAAGAGACAGATTCGTAGACAAAGAGAATTACGTCGTAGAATGTTAATGATTATTTTGACAGTTTGCTTTGTTGTTATTGGTGTATTCTCATATAATTCATTTATTGCAAGTGCTAATACAGGCGATGAAGAAATTGCTTTTAAATACTATACTAATATAACAGTAGCGTATGGTGAGACTCTTTGGGAGATTGCTGATGATTATATTGATTATGAAAAATATGCAGATAAGGAAGTGTATATTGCAGAAGTAAAGAATATCAATCATTTAGATGCAGAAGGTACACTTAAAGCAGGACAGAAGCTTGTGTTACCATATTACTCAAATGAGTTTGTGAAATAGAAAACGTATTTCATTGTAGATGTATTACGAAAATGAAATTAAGTATATTAAATTTTAAGGGAGGGTTATTGAATTTAATCCTCCCTTAATCGAACAACATTAGCAGCACGTCTTCGACGTTCATCCTCTTGTGCAGCGTAATGCTTTCTAGTTGTATTTACATCCTTGTGACCTAGTACATCAGCTACAAGATATATATCATTTGTTTCCTTGTAGAGAGAAGTGCCGTAGGTACTTCTTAGCTTATGTGGTGTGATTTTCTTTAAAGTTGTTACACGGGAAGCATATTTTTTTACCAGATTCTCAACGGAACGCACGGCCATTCGACGATTTTGTAATGATAAGAATAATGCATTTTCATGCCCTTCGGCGGGAATAATATGTTCTCGTTGCTCTAAATAATCTAGGAGAGCAGTTTCTACTTCTTCACCAAAGTATACCACAGCTTCGAATCCACCCTTACGGCGAATTTTAATACCACCTACATCAAAGTTCACATCATTAATATCTAGTCCTACACATTCAGACACACGAATGCCAGTTCCTAATAATAATGTAAGAAGCGCTACATCACGTAGTTTGGTCTTCTTGTGATACTCTAATTCTTTTTTGGTTAGTTTGGTACCATCTTCAACCTGATCCAGAAGGATGGCAACTTCATTTGGTTCTAAACGAATGATTTCTTTTTCATGGCGTTTAGGAAGTGGTACAAGGGCGGCAGGATTGTTTTGGATTAGTTCATTTTGGAAGAAGTAGTTATAGAAACTTCTGAGAGAAGCAATTTTTCTAGCTTTTCCTCTTTCATCATTGGTAACATCCTTGCCATCTTTTTGGTATAGAGCCATATATTCTAGGTATTCTTCAATATCCATTCTGGTTAGGTTGTCCAGAATAGTAATTGGAAATTCTTTAATATCCATCTTGGAGCAGATACTATTTTGCTCATGTAAGAATTCAAAGAATAGACGTAAATCATAGGCATAAGCCAAACGTGTTCTTGTAGAGGTATATTCTTCGATACCACGGAAGTAGGTCTTACAAAAAGGTGGGAGAGTATCTAAAACAGCTCGCATTTTGAGAATATTCTGTTTGTTTTGTTCGTCATGATAGTTATCTGGTTTTTTACTTGCCAAAGTATTCCGTCCATCCTTTCAAATTGCCAGTCTGTATTGCTGTAAACATACGCTCCTTAACACCAGGATTTTCAAGATTAAGCTGGCGTAGAAGATTTTTGATATATTCACGTTTGGTATGTCCATCAGCAGGACAAGGGCTTTTGACTACAGGTACATCATATTTATTAACAAAGCCAATCACATCTACTTCATTCATATACATCAATGGTCTGATTACTGTTAAATCCATGCGATCCAAATAAGTTACAGGAGAAAATGTATGAAATCTGCCTTCGTATATTAGGGACATAAGCATGGTTTCCACAACATCATCCTTATGGTGGGCATATGCCACTTTATTACATCCTGCAGCTTTGATTGCGTCATTTAAAGCACCTTTTCGCATTTTTGCACATAGGGAGCAGGGATTGCTTTCTTTGCGTTGCTCAAAGATAATATTGGCTATATCTGTTTTTACAATAGTATATTCAACTTCAAGGCTTTCGCAGAGTTCTTTAATTTTTTCAAGATTAAGATTATCGAAACCTAAATCAACTGTTACTGCATGAATATCAAAATGTTTTGGATAGAAACGTCTTAGACCATGTAATGCGTATAGCATTGTTAAACTATCTTTTCCTCCTGATATACCAATTGCAATTTTATCGCCATCTTCAATCATATGATAATCATCCACTGCTTTGCGGACATAACTTAATACTTGTTGTAATTTCATAATTCCTCGCTATTAC
>CAZHEM010000077.1:0-13006 GCA_964531725.1 uncultured Acetatifactor sp. | reverse complement strand
CGCTCAAAGTGCCTAAATTCAAGGAGTTTCAGGTATTTTTCCTTTGGAGCAGTGTTACGCACTCCACATGTTCCGTAAACGGAAACATATCGCATCCTACGCCCTTCACAACCTTGTACCCCTTCTTGGTCAAATACTTCAAGTCTCTTACTAGGGTCTCTGGATTACATGAAATATATACCACCTTTTCTGGTGCCATTTTCACAACAGAGCTTAAGAAAGCTTCATCACTTCCTGCCCTTGGTGGGTCCATAAGGACCACATCTACTTTGGCATTCTGTTCTGCCATCTCTACCAAGAACTTACCAGCATCATTTTGATAGAACTGAATGTTCTTGATGCCATTGTTTTTAGCGTTGATACGAGCATCTTTCACCGCATCAGCATTCAACTCTACACCGATGACCTGCTTAGCTTTATCACTGGCAATCATACCGATGGTTCCAGTACCGCAATAGGCATCTACTACTACTTCGGTGCCTTGTAAGTCTGCATATTCTAAAGCTTTATTATAAAGTTTCTCCGTCTGCACAGGGTTTACCTGATAAAAAGACTTAGGGGAGATACGGAATGTCTTACCACAAAGCACATCTTCAATATATCCCTTACCATAGATAACCTGTTCCTTATCACCTAATACCATGCTTGTCTTACGATTGTTCACATTGACTACAATAGTAGTAATCTCTGGATGCAACTTACGAAGTGCCTTGACAAAGTTATTCTTAGAAGGCATCACTGGGGAAGATAATACCAGCACTACCATAATCTGCCCTGTTACATGGCCTGTACGAATCAACACATGGCGCAACAAACCATATCCAGTATCTTCATTGTATGGTCGAATCTTAAAAGATTTCAACAATCCTCGAATAGATACAATAATCTCATCTGCTTTCTCATTCTCTATAAGACAACTATCCACTGGCACGATTCTGTGACTTCCTGCTTCGTAGATTCCAGAGATGGCATTGTGTTTTCTATCCTCACCAAAAGCAGCATGTACCTTATTACGGTAATGCTGTGGGTTCTCCATGCCTATAATTGGCTCTGGCTTGCAAAATGGCTTAAGTAATCCCGTCAACCATTTTTCCTTTTCTTTTAGCTGTTCTTCATACCCTTTATTTATCCAAGTACAACCACCACACTGTTTGGCAACGGGACATACTAACTTTTCTTTCTTCATGGAAATTACTCCTTTTTACTTCAAATCTAACTTTCAGTATATTCTATTTCATTAGCAAAAACAATCTAAAAGCTATCAAAAGAGGAAATGTCACTCCTTCTAAAACAAATAGCATCATCAACGAAGTAAATATTCATGTTCTAAACAAATATACACTCCATCAATGATGCTATTTCTAAGATTTAAATGCTAATTTAATAATTATTTCGGTCCCATAATATTGACAACACCTTTGCCTTTTGTCGCATTGGTCGCCACTTCTAATTCCAAATCCAAGTTGAATTTCTGCTGTGCATCGCCATAATCCACATCTCCTTCTTTAAAAGAACGCATTGGCTTTTTACCAGCTACCTGTCTGTCAAAATCTCTCTTGCGAATTATATGACCTACTACAGGAATCAATACTGCGATAGCAAACACAATCAATACCCACATTAATGCTTCATTCATTGTTTCCCCTCCTTTGTGATTAGCTTTTACTTTAGTGCGATAAAGCAATTGTACTACTCCTATTTATCCTTGTCAAATACAATATGTTCCCTAATCTCCATCATTCTCCGATAATGCTCAGGGTGATTTTCCTTCAAATGTTCTTCTATCTGACCTCGATGTTCTCTGAGCATTTCTAATGCCTCTGGGCTCAAGCGTTTAATCTTTCGCTCAATATCCTTACGTCTCTGTTCAATCTTCTGCTCGATTTCTTCAATATCGGAATATCCTTCCTCTTCCATTTCGGTTAGGTGCATTTCCAGACGCTCTAACAATTCATCTTCATCAAACAGACCCATACGTCCCCATGAAGCATCATTTTCAGCTTCTAGGATAGCTTCTACACTATGGTCTTCTGAATGAACAAGCTTCTCTGCCACTTCCGTAGCCAATTGCTCCATCTTCTCCTCTGCATTCTCACCAAAGGCCCATTCAAATTCTGCAAGACGTTCATTTTCTTCTACATAGGAATATTCTTCATCCTCTGCTATTCCTTCCAACGGATATGGTTTGTGCACACCTGCCGCTCGAAGTGCTAGGGAAATGGTACGTCGCACTACGCCCTCTTCAATCAAATCTGCCGCACCAAATGCTCGCAATTGATCATTCACTGCATCCCCATGCTCTGCAATATAGAGATGAATCCCCCTATTTTTCAGATTACGATTCAAAATAATCAATCGCTCTGCCGCCGTAATATCAATATTTCCAATACCTCTTGCATCTACAATTACCTGCTTAGTATCTTCCTTAATTGCATCTTCAATATCTTGCTGAAAGGTATTAATATTGGCAAAGAACAGATTTCCACTAAAACGATAAATAACCGTTCCCTTAATTGGCTTTGCATTGCGATGTCTCTTAAGGGTATACATCTCTTCATGACCTGGTATCATTCCTACAAATGCAGTAGGTGGCACTACCGCACGAATAATGACTTCAATAAAAGAAAGTACCACGCCAATAATAACGCCATAAATAGTACCAAATACTAACACTCCGAGGAAAGCTGCCATAAAAATTAAAAATTCATGTTTGTCAGACTTCCACAATTTCTTAGCAATTCCAAATTCAGTAATACCGATTAACGCAGCAATGACAATACCCGTTAATACTGGTACCGGAAGGTAGGACAACAATCCTGTTCCAAACAATAACACTACCACCATAGTAACACTTGCTGATATGGACATTACCTGAGATTTACATCCATATTGGTCACCAATCCCCGTTCTAGATACACTACCATTAATTGGACAACATCCTACTACTGCGCCAGCTGCATTACCCGCTGCATATGCTAATACTTCTCTATTAAAATCTATCTTATAATTATATTTCAAAGCATAATTGTTGGTAGCTAATAAGGTCTGAGCCACAATAACCAATGCCACCGTAAAAGACAGTACAACAATATCTTCTGTATGCTCCATAAGTAATGCTACCTGTGGAACAACTAACTTAGGAAGACCAGACTCTACCGTTGGTAACAAAGCCACCCCATATGCATCAATGTGGAACAAAAAGGTAAGTCCAGCACCTACCGCCATTAATAGCACGGACATTGGGAATTTAGGAATAAATTTTTTCCCAATTAAACATAAAGCCACTGTTCCAAATCCAATTATTGCTGAAATAATATTAAAATTATCTAATTCCCCTACAATATGAGCAATTAATTCAAATAATTCTCCCGTTCCCGCACTTCCACCAAAAAGCTTTGACACCTGCATTAAAATAATAGTACAACCTATTCCAGATATAAAACCGCCCATTACTGGTGTGGAGATATAATTAACTAATTTACCTGCCTTAATTACAAAGAATATTAGAAGCCAACAAGCTGTTGCCAAGGTAATCACTGGTACTAATTCCATAGCCTCCTGTGACCCTGTTGCAATACCCAAACTAGCAAGTGTTGCTCCCACCATTGCTGCCGGTGTAGCATCTACACCAAATACAAATTGCGGTGAAGAAGTAAATAAACTATATACCAAAATTGGCAATACGGAGCCATACAAACCATATACCACCGGCAATCCTGCAACCTGCGCATACCCCATGGATATCGGAATAGACACCAAGGCCACTATAATTCCTGATAGAATATCTTTGGTCAAATTATCTCTTCTAAATTGCTTCATCCACATAACCCCTTGTAATAAAATTTAAGTCTATTTCATTTTACCATATCCATCCATATCCTAAAAATATTTTTTCTCCTGCAAACCATGAAATTTTTATAAAAAAACTCGGATACCCATTGTTGGATATCCGAGTTCTCATACTAAATATTAATCGGAGTGACTGGATTCGAACCAGCGGCCTCCGCCTCCCTAAGACGGCGCTCTAACCAAACTGAGCCACACCCCGTGACACATTGGCTATTATACCGCCTCAATAGGGAAAAATCAATCATTTTTTGCTATATAAACAAAATCTCTTCTACATGGAATTATCACAATTAAATACCTTTAAAGTAGAATGTAAACTCTTTGCGCTTGCTTACATCTAACAAGTATTCCTCATGGGTTCTAGCGCCCCAGCTATTATCACCACCGACACCCATTTGGTCATCAGCTACACGCACTACTGTATAATGTACCTCTGGTAATTCATATGGATGCATTGCGTTCTCCATCTCGTGAGGAGTGTAAGGTAATGCTGAGAAGTTCATCTTATCTCCTGCGAAAATCATACCACGTCCAAGCATATCGGTTACCTTTGCATAGCGCACATCCGTTTTGTTACCGCATTCCTGAGGTACCATGTACTTCGCCATGTTATCCTCAACCTTATTGTTGTAGATTCCAAGCTTAGCACCTTTTTTACGGTCATTGTATGTCTCTTCTGGACCATTACCATACCATTCCACATGATCATAATCTGCGTCCATTTTCCACATTACGCCAAATTCAGGCATATCACACAGTCCCTCTACTGGCTCATAGATAAGAGTTGTCTCTATTGTACCATCACCATATACTTTGTAGCGCAAAAAGCTCTTAGATGCAGGCACTGTAGGCATCTGGTATTCGTAAGTAACCACTACACAACCATCCTCTTCAACTACAGTAGGATTCACATCTGGTCCACCATGATGAGTAAGATACATACTAGCAAGCTTCCACTGACCATAACGATTCATCATATCATTACCACAATCGTTATCAATTGGCGCTCTCCAGAAATTAGGCTTTGGAGTTGTTTTAAGCATCTCTTTTCCACCATAGCGATAAGATACTAAACCTCCAAAATTATAGGAGAATAATACATCAAATTCTTCACCTGATACGCCAAGATTCAACTTGCCATATACTACCTCTAATGGTTTCTTCACTGCTAATGGTCTATCTGCAATGATTCCTTCACACTTGGTAAATACACCCTGTCCAAAGGCTACCTCATGACCAGCCTTTGCCCATGCAGTATCTTCTTTCAAGCGGAATGACACGGTTACCACATATTCCCCTGCATCTTTTGGAAGTGCTACTGGATTGGCCATTTCTACCGTATGACCCGGCTCTACATTGGTTACAAGTTTTTGCTCAGCAATTCTTTTACCCAACTTATCCACTAAGACTACACAATCAAAATCATTGGTATCCACAAACAGATTCTTGTTGGTAATTCTGATAACATCCTCTTCTACCTCTACTGAGATATTCTGATAGTTGAACTTCACTTCCTGCATCTTAGGAGACTCACCACGCTCTCCACCATATGCAATACCATTACCACTAAAGTTGAAATCTGTAGGACGTTCGCCAAAGTCTCCACCATATGCCTGGAAGTATTTACCATAGCGATCCTTTTTATAGATACTCTGGTCAATATAATCCCAGATAAAACCACCCTGATACAAAGGTTCTCTATCTGTCAAATCAGTATACTTGTGCATTGCACCACAAGAATTTCCCATTGCATGGGTATACTCGCAACAGATAAAGGGCTTACTTCTGTCCTTCTGAAGCCATTTCTCAATATCCTCTGCAGGAGTATACATCTGACTCTCCATATCACTAGAATCTGGACAGCGTCTATCATTAAAAATACCTTCATAATGAACTAATCTGGTGGTATCTTTGCGGAAAAACTGTGCCATCTCGTAGATGTTCTGCCCTCCAAAGGATTCATTACCACAAGACCAGATAAGAATTGCTGGATGGTTCTTGTCCCTCTGATACATGGAATTCGCTCTATCCAGCATCATTGCATTCCACTCCACCTTATTACCAGGCACTACTACATCTATATCGGCAATTTTTCTAGCAACAGGGTCCCATGAACCATGTGATTCCAAGTTACATTCATCAATCATGTACAGACCAAGTTCATCACACATTCCATAGATTCTGGAGTCATTTGGATAATGACAGGTACGAATCGCATTGATATTATTGCGTTTCATCGTAACCAAATCCAATCTCAATTCATCTTCATGGAGCACACGTCCTGTTTTAGAACTGAATTCATGACGATTCACACCCTTGAATACAATTCGCTTGCCATTCAGACACATAATATTGTCAATTAACTCAAAACGTCTAAAGCCAACCTTCTGAGGAATTACCTCACAAAGCTTACCATCCATATCATATACTTCGATTACTAATTGATATAGATTAGGAACTTCCGCGCTCCACAACATAGGCTTGTTCACTGGAATTACAAAATGGCTATTTTCATCTAAAGTGGCACTCAAATCACCTACAACTTTGTCCCCACAATATAGCTCCACCTTTACTTTTCCACAAGCAGTTGCTTCCATATCCAGAACCAACTCCGCCTCGTCGTAACTATCATTCAATAATGTCTGCACGCGCATATCGCGAATATGTACCTTAGGAACAGTGTACAAATACACTTCTCTAAAGATTCCTGAAAAACGGAAAAAGTCCTGATCCTCACACCAGCTACTTGAACACCACTTGAATACAGTTGCAGCTAATTTATTCTCACCTTCCACAAGGTAAGGAGTCAGATCAAATTCTGATGGAGTAAAGGTATCTTCACTATAACCTACAAATTGACCATTACACCACAATACAAGCGCACTTTCCACACCTTGGAAAGAAATGTATAATGGCTGGCCTTTCATATGCTCAGGTACGTTAAAATACTTCACATAATTAGCCACTGGATTGAATTTCTCAGGAATCTCTCCTGCTTCAATCTGCTCTCTACCATCCCATGGATACTGTACGTTTGCATACTGAGGCACATCATAGCCTTCCATCTGAATGTGTGCTGGCACTCTAATATCTGCCCAATTCTTGCAGTTGAAATCTACTGCCTCAAATCCTTTTAAAGAAGCTTCATAATTAGGCGCATAAGCAAACTTCCATAAACCGTTTAAACTATAACGATTGCTATTTTCGCCCCTATCCATTGCCTCTTTGCTTGGATAGCACACATGATCTGAGTGTGCTGGCAATCTGTTCTCCTGAAAATACTCTGGGTTCTTTACTTTGTTGTAATCAAAATTTCCCATAACGCCCTCCATATTATATAGTATTTTAAATGTTACTATTTTTCATCGTTAAAACAATTTTTACCTTACACTTCACAGTCTGTTTGCACTGTTGTAGTGTTTTCATTCACAGCCTCTTCTACCCCAATAATCCTTGCACTATCATCAGAATCTTCCTGCGACTGCTTTACCTCAGTTACCGTTATGTTGGTCAATGCTTTTCTAGCATTACGATTGTTCACACTTTCACGAATCAATGCATAAATAGTTGATACTAGTGGAATGAAGAATAACATTCCTGCTACGCCAAACAAGCTACCACCTAAACTAACAGCCACTAATACCCACATAGATGGTAATCCCACGGAATTACCAACTACACGAGGATAGATTAGATTACCTTCAATCTGTTGGATAATCAAGAACATAATTACGAACCATACCGCCATAATCGGGTCCTCAATTAAAATAAGAAATGCCCCTACTGCACAGCCTACAAATGCACCTACAATTGGAATCAAAGCTGTAAAAGCAATTAATACACCAACCATGAAAGCATATGGCATACCAAATATACTCATAGCAACCACAAACATCGTTCCAAGGATTACTGCTTCTAAGCACTGTCCTGTGATAAAGTTACTGAAATTTCTATGCATCAATGACAATACCTGCATAATTCTGTTCTTTACATTCTCAGAACAGTATGCTGTAATAATGCGTTCCCCTTGGTCAGCCAACCTCTCTTTCTGACTGAGAATATATAATGCAAAAATAAAAGAGATAAATAAATTCACTGCCCCACCAATAATGCCACTTGCCACTGATACCGTAGAAGTAAGCATACTAGATGCACCATTTTTCAAGAAGTTAATTACCGTAGTCTGGATGCTTTCCCAGTTCAAATCCAAACTGCCCAGTGCCATAACCTGTTCGTTAATCTCTGGATAGTCCTGACTTAACTGTTCTAATGTAACCACTACATTATCTAAGAATACTGGAATCTCCCTTCCAAGTTGTGCCCCTGTTTTTGTAATCTGAGGAACTACCGTAAAGACAACCACCATAATAATGGCAATCACCACAATAATAGCTAAGAGCATACTCATTGGGCGTTTTATCTTCTGCACAATCTTGTTATTAGACTTACTGAAAAAAGTCTTCTCAATCTTTCTCATAGGCAGATTCAGCACAAAAGCAATCACTGCCCCCACAATGAATGGCTGCACCATATTAATAAGCATTCCGATTCCGCCAAACACTACTTCACTATGCATAACCAGCCAAATTAACAAAGCCGCCCACAACATAAGTAATGCAATACTCTTAGTCTTACCCTTCTTTATCTCCATATGTACCTCCTACAGAGCCTTAATGGCTTGAATCAATGCATCCACATTTTCCTCTTTTGTAGCCCAGCTTGTGCAGAAACGAATAGCACTATGATTTTCATCTATTCTTCTCTCATAACTATAACCAAACCTACCATTCAATTTCTCAATATCACTATCAGGCATGATTGGGAAAATCTGATTGGTACAATTAGGTGCAAGATATGAATAACCTTTTTCATCAATAGCCTGACGAATCTTCTCTGCTAACTCAACAGCATGCGCCGAAATCTCCATATAAAGATTATCTGTAAATAAGGTATCAAACTGAATTCCTAACAGACGTCCCTTAGCTAACATACCGCCCTTTTGCTTGATAAAGTAACGGAAGTCCTGTTTCAATGCATCATGGCTAATTACTACTGCTTCGCCAAACAAGGCTCCAACCTTCGTTCCACCAATATAAAATACATCACAAAGCTTGGCCAAATCAGCAAAGGTCAAATCATTATCTGGAGCTGCCAGGCCATAGCCTAAGCGTGCTCCATCTAAGAATAAATACAAATTATTTTTACGACAAACCTCAGAAATTGCCTGTAATTCTGCTTTAGAATATGTGGTTCCCAATTCGGTAGGATTAGAAATATACACCATCTTAGGTTGTACCATATGCTCAAAACTACCACAATTTACATGCTCTGTATAAGCCTCTTGTACCTGTGCTGCAGTAATCTTGCCGTCTGGGCTAGGAAGTGCTAATACCTTATGACCGCAGGATTCTACTGCACCAGTCTCATGCACGTTAATATGTCCAGTATCTGCACAAAGTACCCCCTGATGGGAACGAAGTGCCGCATCAATAACTGTCATATTGGTCTGCGTACCACCTACTAAAAAATGTACTGCCAGCTGGTCATTTCCACAAATCTGCTTAATCTTATCTGCTGCAGCTTTACAATACTCGTCCTCACTGTAACCTACCGTCTGCTCCATATTGGTCTCTACGAGACGTTCCAAAATCTTAGGATGTGCTCCCTCGTTATAATCACACTGAAATAAAATCATGATAGTTCCTCCAAATTATGCATCTTTTTCTTCTAGTAATTTAATCAAATAATCCCACATTCTAGCGGTAGACGAAATGCTCAAAGTCTCCTCTGTGGTATGAATATCACTCATCTGTGGTCCTATAGACACACAATCTAAATCCTCAATCTTACTTCCCAACAGTCCGCACTCCAAGCCTGCATGAATTGCCTCAACCTTTGGACTGTCTCCATACATTTTCTCATATACTGCAATCATCTTATTACGAAGTGGCGAATCGACACGATACTTCCAACCAGGATAATCACCTGATACTTCATAACTTCCATTTGACAAAGTAACAACTGCAGCCATTTTTTCTATTAAAGCATATTTTTCGCTTTCTACACTACTACGTACCGCAAATTCTGCATGAATTCCACTGTCATTCATCTCTAGAATCCCCATGTTAAGAGAAGTCTGTACTAAGCCTGGCATATCAGCACTCATTGCCATAATACCATTGGGCAGAGCTGTTAACATAGCTACTGCCTTCTTGGTATCCTCATAGGATACTGCCATCGCATTGTCCGTTCCCAACTGAGATACACTAATCTTACATGCAGGGTCTTTGGTAGTTAATTCTTCCTGAATCTGTGCACCTGCTTCTTCTACCAAAGCAACAAAATCATCTACCTGTGTAGCATCTAGCAACACGGTAGCTACCGTCTCTCTTGGAATTGCATTATCTGCTAATCCACCCTGAATAGAAATCAAGGATACTGGCATCTTCTGAGTAGCTTTCCAGAGAATTCTAGCCATTAAACAATTGGAATTGCCTCGTTCCTTATGGATCTCTCCACCCGAATGTCCACCAAGCAGACCTGCTACCTTTATCTCCACACATACTCCACTTGTCTGTGTTTTCTGCAATGGTAAGCTACATCTTACTCTTGCACCACCAGCGCAACTGGTCAAAAAGATTCCTTCATCTTCGGAATCCAAGTTCAACATTCTATTGGCTGTCAGCATCGATAAATCAATCTCTCTTGCTCCATCCATGCCTACTTCTTCGTCTACCGTAATAACAACCTCTAATCTAGGATGTTTGATGGTATCCGAATCTAACAACGCTAATGCATATGCAACTGCCACACCATCATCACCACCAAGGCTTGTTCCTTCCGCATAAATCTTATCGCCATCAATTGCCACTCTAAGACCTTCTGTCTTCATATCAATATCACAATCTGGCTTCTTTACTGCAACCATGTCCATATGTCCCTGAAGCATAAGGGCAGGCTCATTCTCATAACCTGGTGTTGCTTCTTTTACAATAATAACATTTTTTACTTTATCTTGAATGTAAAATAAATTCCTTTTCTTTGCAAATTCAACCAAATAATCACTAATCTGATCAATGTTCCCTGAACCATGTGGAATCTTAGTAATCTCTTCAAAATAATAAAATACACTTTGTGGTTCTAAATGTGATAAAACTCCCATTCTGTCCTCCAATTAAACCAATCAATCATTTTCTTTATTAGGCAATATTCTAACTCTTTTTATACTGCGTTGCAAGCATACGCAACCTTCTTCTGTACTTCCTTTTCACTTCCATGCAACTCTACTAAATAGATTGTTCCCTCTTATAATACGCCTAACCAATTTAAGGCATTCCAAATACCATCCTTGTCCACATCTGTGGTTACATAATCAGCTACATCTTTTACCTGCCTCGTAGCATTCCCCATGGCAATGCTAATTCCAGCACACTGCATCATATCTAAATCGTTGCTACTATCTCCGATGGCCACCGTATCCTCCATTGGTATCTTTAATAATTCTGCCATATGACGAATGCCATGTGCCTTAGAATAATCTTTTGGTACAATTTCATAGAAACCATTTTCTCGGTCAATAAAATCTAAATCCTCAGAAAAATCCTCCACAAATGCCTGTAGCTGTTCCTTATCTGGTATATATGCATACAACTTATCGTAATTACCAAGGGCACCTTCCATATCTACAAACTCAAAATGTCTATATACCCTTGCATATTCCTTGAAAAAATCTGTATACATCTGCTCTGGGCGCGCAATATAATCATTGTCTCGACCTTCCAGCACCGCATCTATTCTGTGTTTCTGTAACCCATCTATAATTCTCTGTGATTGTTCTAAGGTAAGGGTATCGTGGAACAGAAGTTTATCATGATAAGTTGCCATAGTACCACAACCAAATACATACCCGTCAAATTCTACTTGCTCGGTCAATTCTCTTCCCACCATTTTCTGTGTTCTTCCAGTATTAACCATACAAATATGCCCGTTTTCTCTTGCTTTCTGTATGGCTTTCTTGGCGGATTCCGGAATCTCCGCTTTATAATCTGATATTAATGTTCCATCTATATCAAAAAAGATTAGTTTCATAATACTATTTTACCCTCCTTTATGGATTCACACACATAGTATCATAAAAAAACACATAAAGTAAGCCCTGAATCACTTCGACTCAGGGCTTATGGTACTTCATTTATCTGCAATTGTTAGTCTTAATACTCATATAATACAATCTCTTCGCTCGAAATCATATCAATTCCAAAGAATATATCCTCATCATAGCAACCAACAAAAATAGCCGTTTCTTCTTCATTTGAATAAGTACTTCCTATACCATGGTCGCTTACCATAATCAATATACACAGGTTATCTTCTGTATAGTAACTTCCAATTCCCAAGTAATCATATAAATCAGCTAAATCCTGCGCAGACATATCTAACATTTCAAGACATTCTATCAGAATCTCTTCGGCAAGTTCCCCAGAGAATGTTAAAAATTCACCTTCAACATACCCTTCTGTAGGATCTGTAGCATCCGCATACCACTCATACTCTAGTTCATCATCAAAGCGTATCGCTTCCCCATCCCATGTTTCATAAGTATTACCAGCGAAATAGTCGCCTTCTTCATAGAGCTCTACCATTTCTACCAATACGGTCAATCCAAAGGCACAAATAGCTCCAAAAATAAGTCCTATCACAGATGTAACAATACCTGTTATAGCCATTCCCTTTGCATCTTCAAAACATAAAGAGATAATGCCTAGCGCAATACCAATGATACCTATAAACAAACCACCTGCACAGCACAGTGTCATGGATAAAACGCCCACAACCAATGCAATGATTCCAAGTACCTTACCCTTTTTCACCTTTTTCTGCTTCTGTGGTTCTACATAATACTGCCCTTCATATGAATTATACTGTTCCATTATTTAATTACCCTCCTCGTCCTCTGTAAAAAAACCTCGGAAAACTCAATATTTCCGAGGTTTAAAAATTCTATTAAGCTAATTTAGATTTAGCTAACTCAGCTAAGGTTGCGAAACCTTCTGCATCATTAACTGCCATCTCAGCTAACATCTTTCTGTTCATTTCAACACCAGCTAATTTTAAGCCGTACATGAATTTGCTGTAAGATAAACCGTTCATTCTAGCT
>CAZHEM010000076.1:0-13029 GCA_964531725.1 uncultured Acetatifactor sp. | reverse complement strand
ATTTTGGAATGATAATATTTTTAGCAATAACCTATATTCCATTTATTTTATTATTGCTTGGAATTATTTTTCTCGTTGTTTTTGCATTTCTATCCATAAAGAAGAAACATTTTCAAAAGACACCTTTTATTATTAGCTGCATATTTAATGCTCTATTTATTCTGTATGAAATAATATTTGTTCTCCTGTTATTTGCAGGAACAGGGCTTGTTCCTAATTAACTTTGCTTTTCCGTCATTTAAATTTTTTCATTATTCATTTGTCTTTCTCATTATAAATTTGTCTTTCTCATTATTCATCTGTTTTTCTCATTATAAATTTTCTTCAAAAATAAGAACGGGCGCAATTGCGCCCGTTCTTATTTTAAGGAAGACTAAAAAATGAGGAAGAATTAATTATTGCAATTCTATAAAGGTAGTATCATACGCTACGATAGTTACAGTCTTGTCACCACATTCGGTAGGAATGGTGGTAGTCTGCTCTACATCGCTGTTGTTGATAACTACGAGCTTTTTGCTCTGAGGATAGTATGCACATTCTGTGTACAAATTATCCGTCATATATAATCCGGATGTTCCTTCTCCTCCAGCAAAACGAATTAAATGATATAACATTCTTGTATTTACTAAATTCACTTGGAAGGAAGCAAGGTAGATACCTTTTCCTTTGCCAAATTCATTTACTGTCACTAATGGTTTGTCACCATCTGCCATAAGAACTTTAGCCTTGCCATCTGTTAAGAAACGTTTTTCTTTTGCTTCAACAGTTGCACCTGCTGGTAACAGATTGTTCTCATCTTTTGCTTCAAAGCTCCATTTACCATGGCATACTTTTGCGCCAGTATCTTCATCCACACCAAGTACATGTGCCATACGGAAGTAATTGTCGTAACCTGCTACTGCGGAAGGCTCATTTACACCAATGAAGGTACCACCTTCGTGAACCCATTTGGTGAGTGCGGTCACTACTGCTTCATCTTTCCAGTTATCACCACCACTCCATGCGCTTCCTGCATATCCTGCGTTGATGACTACATCTACATCCTTCAAAGCACCATTCTTCACGTCTTCAAAAGAAATGTAGCTTACATCTACAGGAAGTCCTGACAATGCTTCATTAATATGAATCAAATCATGCATATAGGTCTCATGGAAATGTCCTGATAAAGTCCAAGAACGAAGTGCTCCCCAGCTATGGAGAACTGCCACTTTGGTCTTAATGGTATATGGTGCTCCAGCATCATGGAAGGTACGAATGAGACGGAACTCATCTGCTACCTTCTCAATATAATCACAGAAATCTGGATATGGCTCTACTAAATGTAAGTATCCACCAAGACCAATTCTATCGATTTTCGCACGTAGTAACGCACGTCTTACGCTATTCCAATATTTCTTTGCATCTAAGGTTGGGTCGCCACCCTCCATAAAGGTTGGTGCTCCACCAAGTCCTACTGGGAATAAATATGGGTGAAGTCTAAGCTCATGTGTAGGAACATCTACCCCTGCACAAAGTCTTGCTTCATATCCAGAGAATACACATTTAATCAAACCATCAAATCCGAATTCCTGGAATCTTCCGTTGTAAGGCTCTACACCTACCCAGCTATCGTCATAGAATACATAAGCTTTCTTACCATATTCATGTACTAAGTCAATTAATTTCTTACCAAAGCTGATTACAAAATCATTGATAAATGCCATCCAATCAGCTTTTTTCTGATTGCCAGGCATATGGGTTACATGTAAGTCACCCTTGTTGATGAAATCTTCTGCGGTCATACGATATCCGTATTTCTGCTCGAATTCATCTAATGCAATATCACTTACGGTGTAATCATAAGAACCCCAGTCTGAGAACAAGTGACGATTTTTCTCATCACTACCCCAAATCCATACAAAATTGTAGAACATAGATGTAAAACGCACTACCGTAGTATCTGGATGAGTCTCACACCAATTCTTCATCCAACCATACATATATTCCTGTGTCTCAGGATATCTTGGATCAATCTGCATTAAATGCTCTTTGTCCCAATTGTTGGTGGTGTGGTTATACATAGAAATCTCTTCCCAAATACGATAAGCCAAGAAGCTTACGGTATATTTGTGAAAAGGAGTAATTTCCTTCAAAGTAACCTTGCCAGTTGCTTTGTCATAGGTCCACTTGCTGTTGTCTATTTTCTCATTGGTAGTTCTATCATATACTTCCCAATATTTGAAAGCTCTCTCGCTATCATTGATGCAGAATTGATCTGCAAAAAAGCTATCCATCAATCCAATTGTCACTACATCACTATCTGCAACCTGTGCTGGAGTGCAAAGGAAAGTCTGCTGTAATTTATCTGTATTCTGTTTTGCCCACTCATTGTGATCACGAATAATACAGATTGTTGAATATATTCCATAGCCAGACTGTACAATCTCATCTGAAAGAACAGTTCCATCGCTATCACGAATCACATCTGCTCCCCATTTTTCTGCCATTTTGAGAGTCAATGCCTCATAACCTGATTCGCCAGGTAATGTAAAGCCACCTTTTGTTGATGCCACTGTTAATTCCTCCTCATACTTCATTTATCCACAAAGCGTTTAATAATTCCCTAAGTTATCCTCGCTTTACTCACAAAAACCTTTTTTATCCTCAATATCTTACATTAAATACCCATACTTCTGCACATCTGTACAGCTTCACCCCTTGTAATGACCGCTTTCAAATCGTTTGCGCCCGCCGCATCTAATAAGCCTACTGCAAATGCCGCACGAACAAAACCTCTTGCATAATCACTACATTTTTCATCATAAACACATGCTTTCTCTTCTGGGAAATTCTTTCTACTCTTGTAGCCATTCATTGCAAACACAAGAAATTCTTCCAAGGTAACTTCTCTCTCAGGATATACATGTGCGTCTTCCACTAAATGTTCATCAATGATGCCATTCTGATAAGCACATTCCACGCAACCGGCATACCACTCATGTCCTACCACATCTACATACATATCGTTGTATACGTTAGTTGGGAAAAATCTTGCTGTTTTAATAATCATATCAAGCACTGCTGCGCGAGTAGCCTTTTCTTCTAAATGATCTATTTCAGATAACAGTTCGTCACCTGCATTTGGATTG
Source organism: uncultured Acetatifactor sp. (assembly GCA_964531725.1). Lineage (GTDB taxonomy): Bacteria > Bacillota > Clostridia > Lachnospirales > Lachnospiraceae > Acetatifactor. The sequence goes on along the minus strand of CAZHEM010000076.1, from coordinate 9,901 downwards.
GTTACACTGTCATAAAGCTTAGGTTTTACTGGTAACACAATCTCCTTAGCTGGAGTCCATTCTCCATATCCTGCTGTTACACATTTTGCCAAGAAGCGATAGGTTGGATCTGGATGATTCTTGCACACTCGAACAATCTCCTGCGCCACAAAACCAGCCATCTTATATGCACCATAATCATTACTATGGGTAAAATCATTAGGGAAGAAATATGACTTAGAAGCTTCCAATCCCTTCTCTAATACAAATTCCATACTCAATTTGTGTAAATCCAACACAGGAATCTCTGCCGCTTTACCTACTTCGTGACACACCTGTGCGTATTCTTCTAATAAATCATTGTAGGTCCCATCATTACCCTTCCAAGAATTACGAGCAATCGGCGTTACCACAACAGGGTATAATCCCTTATCCTGGCACTCTTTGATATATCTTGCAAGGTTAGACTGATAGCCTCCCCTTGCCTTTAATTCATCCAATTTCTGATCGTTATGTCCAAACTGGATAAAGAAAAAGTCTCTTGGTTTACTATACTGATTGATGATTGCGTGATGTCCTTCCTTACGGAACGAATCAGTAGTCAATCCAGAATGAGCATGATTGGATACGGACACCTTCTCATTCAAGTATGCAGAAAGCATCTGTCCCCATCCAGAATAACTGGTACCCGGTGCATATGGATACTCTGCACTCTGGTCTGTTACCGTAGAATCTCCCGCTATATAAATAGTAGGACACGCAACTTCTGTCACGGTCAATGAAGTAATTCTTGGTCTATCAGCTACCACAGTAACATCCAAAGTCTTATCCGTATACATGCGTGTCTTACCCCTTGGGATAATATCGCACACATTAGCTAACATGGTATGGGTAAAAGTTCCTGCAGGAATATCTCCCAAGAATCCCAATCTACGTCTACCCGTAAATATTAATACATTCTCTAATGGTCTATCTGTCTTAATAGTGATGGTTACCAAATAGTTGCCTGCACGTGGTACATCAATCTTAAAAGAAAGTGGAATTCTCCTATGTTCGCCTTCCATTTTCTCGCCAGTACGCTCTTCCAACATAGCAATGACGCCATCGGAATCTACAAAACAACCATCTGCATCACTTTCAATAGTCGTCAAATCCTCATCTTGATACCAATATAGTGTATCAAAGGCAGAGTTCAGCTCTGGTAATCTCAGAACTTCCTGTTCTCTTCTATTCTCTTCAATTGTAAATCCATAACCTTTGCCCGGCTGGTAGATACAACTTTTCCCTACACCAATTACATTGGCAGTATCGGAATCCACCCCGAACAGGAAATTCCTACGAAACATGATTAAAGTGCACCGTCCTTCTCAATCTGATCAGATACCAATAAAGTTGCAAAGAATGATAATGCAAGACCCTGACCCCATCCCTGAATCCAATCTCTAGAGATGCCTCTGTAGCCTTCTTTATCTCTCATAACTGCTGTTCCAGCAGACACATTCATTACTTTTCCATCTTCACTTACATTAGCAAGTAAGCCCTTAATAGACTTATTAATGTATTTTGAATGTAATGGATTACCTCTGGTAAGCATTGCTGCTGCAATACCTGCAGATGCAGAAATCTCTTCATAAGACTCTGGATCATCTAAAACGGTTCTCCAGAGACCATTTTCTGTCTGTACAGTCTTAAGTGCTGCAAGCTGTTCATTTAAAGAACCTGCAACATCCATATATTTAGGATATAAATAGCACTCTGGTAACACATTTCCTACCTGTGACATGGTAAATGCTGCCCAAGCATTTGCTCTACCCCAGTAGATACCTGACATATGGTCACCAGTAATATTGTTGTAACCATGATAATAGAAACCACTACTTGGATTCTGTAAATATTTGATATGCCAATACCACTGATTCAAAGCATCATTAATCATGTCTTCATCTTTTTCCATAACACCTACTCTAAGTAAGAGGTAAGCTGCCATAAATAAGGTATCTGCCCATGCCTGCTCTGGGAAGTCATTGTTGGCAGATACAGTATGCTGAAGCACATTATCACCAAAGCGTAATGCTTCTTTCTGAATGTACGCAACTTTGCTCATCAAAATGTCATAGTACTTCTTATCGTTTGTTGCCTGATAAAGAGTTACCAAGCAATGACCCATTGCACATGCATTAACGGTCCATACTTTAGGAAGTCCTAAATCAATTAATTCATCTACTCTATCTTTTAAGAGATTTAAATATTCTTCTTTACCAGTTTTCTCATATGCATCACTAATTCCGTAGTAAGCAACGCCACATGGCCAATCCCATGTTAAATCCATGTTCATAGTCTTTTTGACAATTTTATCAACTACTTCTTCGATTTGTTTCTTGTCATACTCAAGCTTTAACATATTTCCTCCTCTTGCTGATTCACAGCTTCTTTGCTTCATTTACACTACTTTATAATGTTTTCTTATGTCTTACCATGTATGAATAATGTAAATCATCAGAAAACACCACAATTTCTTTTAAATAGAGCCCCCCAGCCTACGCTGGAGGGCCGTATTATTAATTTCGATTCAATATTCTCAAATCTTATTTAGGAAGTTTTGTAGAGTTACCAGCATTGTAAGCTTCGGTTCTCTCATCAACGATTGCCTGATAACCAGCTTCTGCGTATTTCTTAGCTAATTCATCATACTTAGCATCGAATTCAGCAGGATCACACATGGTTAATTCGTCTCTGTACTCCTGATATAAGGTAAGTAATGCTGCCTGATATTCAGCTGCAGATTCGATAACTACAGAGAAGTTACAGTCAGATACAGCATATCCCTGCTCAGCCATCTTTTTCTGTGCATAGTAGTGCTCGATGATAGCATCAGTAAAGTCTTCTGGACATCCCTTAGGAGATGCTGAAGCGATCATATCTTCGATAGTACCAGCATTTCTAGCCTCGATGGTTACACACCAGTAGTCTTTAGAGTTGTTGTAACCCTGTTTCTTGTCACCAGCGTAATCGCCGATAGATACAGGAAGACCATTCTCTAAGTTGTAGTGCTCGCCTTCAAATCCCCACTGCATTGTGAAGAGGTTCTCTTCAAGAGTCATCCACTCCATGTACATCATAGCAGCTTTGATTTCGTCTTCAGTTGCCTGAGATGAGAAGCTGATCATCATACCGAATGGGTTGTTTGCACGGAATGCAGGAACAGTACCAGCTTCTGTATCAACAGTAGTAGGCTGTACTCTGATAGCAAGGTCTGCATCTGGGTTCTGAGCATAGAATGCATCTACCCAATCCATACTTGCTGACATATAACCTCTGAACAATAACTGTTTGCCGTTAACGAAGTTAGCTTTCTCAGTTGCTTCATCAGTAATGTAATATTCAGGATTTGTAAATCCTAAGTTGTATTTCTCATTTTCTCTCTGTAAGAATGCTTTGTTAGCTGCATCACCTAATGCAGGAATAGCGTAATCGCCATAAGCAGCCCAGTTAGCTTCATCAAGAGGGAAGCTTCTGAATGCGTAGTTCTGGTCTACACCAGCACCAGTAACCATTCTACCACCAAGTGGATTCTCGCAGATTCCTTCATCGATTAACTTCTGAAGCATTTCTTTCTCTTCTGCCCAAGTCTCTGGATAAGAATCATAACCAATCTGAGTTAACCAATCCTGACGATATAAGGTAATGTATGTATAGTCAGTAGAGTAGTAAGGTCTCTCTGCTAATACAAAGTAGCATTCACCGTTCATCTCAGTATAGCCTAACTGATTCAACTCTACCATTCTGTTGTAGTAGGTAGGAGCGATCTGAGCAAACTGATCAATATCATAAGTTGTTAAGTAACCATCTGCAGCCCACTGTGCCTGCTTAGGATAGTCGTACTCCATAAGGATAGTAGGAAGATCCTCAGCTGCTGCAAGCAATGAATATGAAGTTAATACGTCTGAACGAGTAATTGGAACGAATTCCATAGTGATGTTGTACTTATCACCGAAATTCTCCTGTACCCATGTCTCCCAGTAGTTCTCGCCGATTGCAGGAACACCTTCAGCACCTCTGTCATATACAGGGATCTTAAGAGTTACGTTTTCTGCAAAAGCTTCCCATCCGTCAATACCTGCTACTGCAGGAGTCTCAGCCTTTTCAGCTGCTGCTTCGGTAGAAGCTGCAGGAGCCTCAGTTTTAGCTGCTGGCTCATTGTTTGCAGCTGGCTCTTCGCCGCCACATGCAGTTAAAGTACCCATTGCCATAACACCAACAAGTGCCATTGCAAGAAGTTTCTGAAGAACATTCTTCTTCATAATTTTTTCCTCCTTATTAGAAAAGTATAGTTTATTTTGTAACCCCATTAGCCGGGTAAACTACCAAATTTGTTTAAGTACCTAAATATTAACCCTTAACAGCACCAACCATAGCGCCCTTTACAAAGTATTTTTGTAAGAAAGGATAAATACAAATAATAGGAATGGTTACAAACATAATCATTGCTGCCTGTAATACCTCAGGTGTACTGGTTACTGCTGCTGCCTCAGAAAGTGTTGCTGACTGAGCTTCCTGTGCAGAAGAAACCATCTGGAATAACTTGTACTGAACCATTTTCAATTTATCTGTTTTGATGTAGTACATATTATCTGCATATGCATTCCAACGACCTACTGCGTAGAACAGAGATAATGTTGCAATGATAGGTTTTGATAATGGTATTACAATCTTAGTAAGAATCTGAATATTAGTTGCACCATCGAGGAATGCAGATTCTTCCAAACTGTCAGGAATACTTGCTTGCAAGTTGGTCTTCATAATCAACATATTGTATGGTGAATAAATAAGAGGCCAAATCAATACCCACATAGTATCCAATAAATTCAAGTTCTTCATTAAAAGGTAAGTAGGAATAATACCTGCTGTAAAGTACATAGGAATCATTAACAATACAGTAAAGAATGTTTTACCTTTCAATCTCTTCTTAGAAAGAGGATATGCCGCACAGGTACATACCAACATACCTAATACAGTAAATATCAAAGTAACTACTACACTATAAAGCATAGAGTATACTAAAGAACCATCTCTAAAAATAGAAGCAAATGCCTCAAAAGTAATTCCCTTAGGCCAGAAATAAATCTCTTTTGCTACTACATAACTATCTCCTGAGATAGATTTTGCTGCCAAGTGTATAAATGGAACAATACATGTAGCAGATAACAATGCAATAATAATCATCATTACTGCATCTCCAACACGAAACTTATTAATAGCTCTGCTGCCGTCTGGAGATGACGTCTCGGCACCGCGTACAACTTCTTCTTTTTTCTTTGCCATGTGTCTACACCTCCTACAACAATCCATCTTCGCCAAGTTTCTTGGCAATCTTATCTGACAAAAGAACTAAAATAACACCAACAACTGACTGGAAAAGGTTTACGGTAGTAGACATACTAAATTTACCATTTTCAAGACCTTTTTCGTATATGTACACTGCCAACTGATACTGATATTCTTTAACCTGGCTGTTTCCAAGAGCTGTTAAACGCTCTAAGTTACTTCCCATGATACGTCCCAAGTTCATAATCAACATGGTTACTACAGTTCCTTTAATACCAGGAAGTGTAATATGCCACATACGTTTCCATCTACCAGCACCATCAATCATAGCTGCTTCATACAACTCACCACTGATACCAGTAATCGCTGCTAGGTAAATAATGGTTCCCCATCCCATACCTTGCCATACACCAAGCAAAAGATAAGTTACTGCCCAATGTAGTTCTTCTGTTAAGAATGGAATACCTTCTGAAATAATTCCTGCATCCATTAATGCAATGTTTACAAGTCCTGTTGAAGGTCTAAACATTGTATAAGCTACACTACCAATGATCGCCCATGATAAGAAATGTGGAAGATACAAAATGGTCTGTGTAATCTTCTTGAATTTTGGATAACGAAGTTCATTTAACATTAACGCAAGCATAATAGGCATTGGGAATGCCACCAATAAATCCAAAATGTTAAATACCATTGAATTTCGTAATGCTCTAAGGAAATCCTTATCCTTAAAAACTTTGATGAATGTTTCAAACCCTACCCATTCACTTCCATCATAACCTTTTGCAGGTTTGTAATCCATGAATACCATTCTCAGTCCTGGGTAAGCTGCGTAGCTGAAAATGATAACCATAGCGAGTGGAAACAAAAGTAATAAGTACAACTGCCAGTCTCTTTTCAATGCGTTCTTCCAAGTAGTTGTAGTACGAACTTTTGCTACTGCTTCTTTCGCCATTTTCCATAACCTCCTAAATACCAACACACATTATTGTTTTATGCTCTGTCAATTTGCATAAAATCATCTACTGTTTAAACTAATTATCATACAATTTGCCAATTAACTCTATTCAATAGTGATTGAAAACTATGCAAAAACGACCATTTATTATTTTTTTATCGCTGTGGGATTGTGTTGTTTTATGTGATTTTAGTATAAAATCTCATTTTTAAGAGTGCGTATTGTTCGCATTTTGTCTAGGTTTTATTGGTTTTGGGTTTGTTTTCTTGTGATTTTTTCTTTTGTAATGTAAGCACTTACATTCTTTTTTGCAAAGTTTTAGTTGATTTTGTGAACTTTACTTGATATATATATTATAGAGAGTTGTTAATGGTATTTTTGACCAATATAGTTCAGAAAACTATACAGGTTACACAAGGGGTTATATGGCAAAACAGAAAAGTATTGTAACTGAATATCGTAATTACTATCTTCCTATGCATTTTCCAGTGTTATGTCTTTCTGGAGATTATTGGAAGATTTCGGACATTCCTAGTGAGCGATTACATTTTCATAATTGTCTAGAGATTGGCATTTGTCATTCTGACAGTGGTACTTTAGAGTTCTATGACAATCAATTATCTTTTAAAGCTGGGGATGTAACAATTATTCCTAGAAATGTTCCACACACTACTTATAGTGATAAGGGATGTGAAAGTAGATGGTCGTATATTTTCTTTGATCCAGAAGAATTATTTAAAGGAATTCTACCAACTACTTGGAAGAATTATGATTTACCACTATCTGCATTTAAGGATTACAAACATGTATTAGGTAAAAAGCATTATCCAAACATATATAATTTGGTTACCTTAATTATCCAGGAGCTGGAAGAACAAAAACCAAGCTATCAACTTAGCGTAAGAGGCTTATTATTATCCTTATACATAGAAATCTATCGCATTCAAAGTATTGAAAATGGAGATTGGGATAAAGAGCTAGATCCTAATCAAGTTCCTGATAATGCTTTAGTAATCGCTCCTGCATTAGATTTTATTGAAGGTAATTATATGCAGCAATTCTCCATTGATTATTTGGCCGATTTGTGCCATTGGAGTCCAACACATTTTCGTAGGGTGTTCCATGAGATTATGGGTACTTCTCCGCTAGATTTCTTGAACAATACGCGTATCATGAAGTCTTGCAACCTCCTCCGCACTACGGAGGAGTCCATCTTGGATATATCCGAGATGGTAGGATTCCACTCCGTGTCTAGCTATAACCGTTATTTCATTAAGATTATGCAGATGTCTCCTAGAGATTACCGCAAACAAATACAGCAATCTGATAAACGTATCGAGAATCAATCGATTCTTGAATATGCAGGATGGATGTTCCCAGAATAAAGCTTTCATTTTCTTCATAAATTCTTTTCATAAAATTCTTCAAAAAAAGATAAGCACTTCTCAGCGAAGCGCTTATCTTTTTTAATAGGCTATTTCATTTCGATATTTGCTAATTCATAATAAAGGAAAAGAAGTATTACTATGCTTCCTTCTTGCGATATTGAACTGGTGTCATACCACAACTCTTCTTAAAAAGTCGGTTAAAATGCTCTACATTTTCATATCCAACAATGGCAGCAATGTTCTCTACCGCCTGATGCGTTTCTTTTAATAAGGTCTTCGCCTTTTTCATTCGCTCTTCCTTTACAACCTCTTGGAAGGTAACACCTGATTTTTCCCTAATATATTTAGAGATATAAGGTTTGGAAAGATGGAATGTATCAGATAAACTATCTAAAGAGACATCTACATAATTCTTCTGTATGTATGAAAGAATCTCAACAATTCTCTCCTCACGTCCTTCTTTGATATGTTGATCCTTGGCTAATTTATTGGTAGCTGATACCAACGCCGCAATGGAACTGGTAATAATATCTTCATCCACACCTACACCCCAGTAGTATTTGCCATCATGGACAATTCCTACGTAAGCAGCTGCTTTTGAAGAGGAACCTTTGGAAATAGCGTGTTCTTCATATACAGACACTTCATAATCGATTCCAAAGAAATTCTTAATAGCTGTACTAACCGCATCGAGACGACCATTTCCTACTGCCTGAATCATTCTCTGTTTTCCATTCACATCAATAACCACTTCTGCGTGGATACCATCATGCTTGGTAAAGTGAAAACTTGGTACCTGGAATACATCTCTTGCATTGATATAATTCTCTTCAAAAATAGAGTAAATCTCTTTTGGGAGAAGTTCCTGATGTCTCTTATCTGATACTCCTTTTACTAAATACCCTACTTCTTCTTTCATAGCTGCAGGAAGTGCAAAGCCGAACTGCTGCTTCAATACAAATGCAACACCGCCCTTACCAGATACACTGTTGATTCGGATAACATCCGATTCATATTCTCTACCCACATCTGCAGGATCAATTGGCAGATATGGAACATCCCAACGTTTGCCACTCTTGCCATCTTTCAACCAATTCATACCTTTACTAATTGCATCTTGATGGGAACCAGAAAATGCAGTAAATACCAATTCACCCGCATAAGGAGTTCTCTCATGAACCTTCATATTGGTGAATTTTTCATAAGCTTCTTTAATTTTTATTATGTGAGAGAAATCCAATCCACTCTCCACACCATGGCACATCATATTCATGGCTACTGTAACGATATCTACATTACCGGTTCTCTCGCCATTACCAAATAATGTTCCCTCTACTCTGTCAGCACCAGCCAAAATACCAAACTCAGCATCGCTGACACCACAACCTCTATCATTGTGTGGGTGTACGCTGATGACTACATTATCACGATATTTCAAATGTTTGTGCATATATTCTACCTGACACGCGAATACGTGAGGCATTGCAACCTGCACTGTGGTTGGTAGATTGATGATTACTTTATTCTCTGGAGTTGGCTGCCATACATCCAATACTGCGTTACACACTTCCAACGCATAATCTACTTCTGTCTGAGAAAAACTCTCTGGGCTATATTCAAAAGTAAAGTTACCTTCTGTCTTCTCAGCCATCTCTTTTAACATGATAGCTCCATCCACTGCAATCTTCTTAATCTCTTCTTTGCTCTTACGAAATACTTGCTCTCTCTGTTCCACAGATGTTGAATTGTACAAGTGAACTACCGCATGTGGCGCACCTTTTATTGCTTCAAAAGTCTTCTTAATGATATGTTCTCTTGCCTGAGTCAATACCTGAATGGTTACATCCTCAGGAATCATATTTCTCTCAATCAAAGCACGAATAAAATTGTATTCTGTATCAGAGGAAGCTGGGAACCCTACTTCAATCTCTTTGAAACCAATATCAACCAATAATTTAAAGAATTCAATCTTCTCCTCTAAACTCATTGGCTCTATCAATGCCTGATTACCATCTCTTAAGTCTACACTACACCAAATAGGTGCTTTCTCTATGGTATCTTTCTTCACCCAATCATATGTAACTTCAGGTGGCATAAAATATGTTTTTCCGTATTTTTCGTTCACTTTTGTACTCATATTAATATCTCTTTTCATATTGAATTTGTATAGATATTAACATATGATTTTAACATTAACAAGGAGTGTAATTAATGTATTTCTTGATTTATTTTAATCTAAATTGTTTTATTC
>CAZHEM010000075.1:0-13136 GCA_964531725.1 uncultured Acetatifactor sp. | reverse complement strand
AACCTTAATTCTCTTTTCGTCCAAATATGCCATCTGCATAATAAACAGCGTAGACGCAAGCATATAGAAGAACAATGCATCCACACAGCCAATCATAAAGATGCAGGAAATGGTAACAACTACGGTCAATAATCTACCACACAGTCTTGTACCTTTATACTTGTTGTAGATAAAAATAGCCAGAATATCACCTGTAATACTCACAACGGTTGGAATCAATAATGGAGCTGTAGCTCCTCTGCCCGAAATCATACCCAGCATATTAAGGAAAATACCTGTCATTACAATTAACGCTGTTGGAAATACTATTGAATCTGCTTTTCTGTACTGTTTTTCTGTCATAGTTCTTCTCGCCCTTTCATAAAATTTAGTCTGTTAGTCTCCTTATAACTGCAAACGAAAACGTTTACGCAAAATTGCATCTACAATTCTAATTTTACTAATAAGTCGATTGAAAATCAACCATTTATTGGTAGTATTTAATAATTATTTTCCAATATAAAAACGCAAACAGGCTTATCTAATACCTCTTTGCGCTTTACACTATTTATGAAGTTTCAAGCATCCCACCTTACACGCTCCAACGCACTTTCCACACTTAATACATTCTGGCGATACAGATATCTTCTCCGGTGACAAGTTCACTGGGCAAGCCTTCTGGCATGCCATGCAAGACGTACAGGAATCCTTCTCCCACCGAATCTGCACTAAGCTAAAACGATTAAACCAACCGTAGACTGCGCCTAGTGGACAGAGATACTGACAGAATGGTCGATAGATTTTCATGGATAAAAGAATCAGTGCAATCAACACGCCCAACTTCCAAAAGAATAATCCACCTATCTGTGTGCGTAGCTGTTCATTGGCACCAATTAATGGAATAGCTCCGAAAAATGTGCCCGAAGGACATAAAAACTTACAGAAAGCTGGCACTTTGGCAAAGCCTGTAAACAGGAATGCTGAGCCAATGATTACCAGCCCCACCAATACCACATATTTACCGCATTTTAATATCGAATGATACGGCAATTGCTTTCTTTTCTTAAATACTGGAATCTTATGTAGTAAGTCCTGCAACAAACCAAAGGGACATAACCAGCCACATATAAAGCGACCAAAGACACTTCCAAAGATAAAGAAGAATCCCAATACCGCAAATGGAACTTCAAAATTCTTCTGATTCAATGCTGCCTGTAAGGCTCCCATAGGGCAAGATGCTACCGCACCAGGGCAAGAATAGCAGTTCAAGCCTGGCACGCAGGCATATTTTAGAGAACCCTTATATATCTTACCATTTAGGTATCCGTAGGCGTAGCCATTGGTTATGATGGTATATAAGATTTGAACCCATAATCGAATCCTAGATAAACCAAATTTTCTCATACTGCCACCTACCTTATCCGATGCCGATACATTCTAGGCATATCATTACTGCTTTACGGTAGATGTTGGTGAATTGGTCATCCATATATCCAATTACTAGAAAAAGTACACCAATCCCCACACCAATACTCCAAGTAGGGATTGCGCGTCTTATATTATTCAATCTCTGCCAAAAGGTCATTGATAAGTCCCTCCCAAGCTTCTTTTGACTGGGCCCCTGTAAGGTATCCTAGCAGTTCACCTTTCTGATTCACGAAAAAAGTAGTAGGTACTGCATCGATTCCCCCTACTAGGTTGTAATACAGCGATTCGCTAAGTAGTAAATGAGGATATTCAGCTTTTGTCTCCACGATTAACTCCTGTGCAGCTGCAATATCTTCTTCGCTAGCGTTATCTGCCACATCTGACACAATACCAATCATCTGAAAGTCTGCGGTATCATAGGATGTAGCTATTTCTCCAAGATCAGGCATCTCTGACAAACATGGATTACAATAGGTAGCCCATACATTAATCATGGTGAGTTTGGAATCTGCAAAGCAATCTGATGTGAAAGTTGTTCCATCAGTAGTGGTTGCCTCGAAGGTGAGAACATAGGGTTCCTCTTGGGGTTGAGTTGTTTCAGATTGAGTTGCTTCAGTCCCTGTAGCTGTTGCTGTTGTTGCTTCTGTTGTTTCCAACACTTCCGCCTCTAATGGTTGTTCTGTTGAATTGCCACAACCTGTCAACAATCCCCCAACACACAATAATCCCATTAAAATTATACTTAAATGTTTCTTTATCATAATTTACCTCGCTGTCAATCTTACTATTTACTCAAAATAATTTCTATTCAAGATTATAGCTCAATTTGATAGCTTTATAAATAGTTTTCAATCCAAAACAGCGTTGGAAGTATTGTCCAACGCTTCTGAGACTTACTGACGGATACCCTAAAAGAACTGAAGGCAGAGCATAAAGCCCTGCCTAGTTAAAGTGCATTTTATCTATAAATATGTTACTGCAACATCAATGATAGTTCTATCTCATCTTCATCCACCTCTCCGGTTTCTGTAAAGCCTTTGCTTTTATACAAATTCAGCGCTTGGATATTATCTACGTTACAGGTTAAGGTTACCCGATTTGAAGAGCCAAAGGGTTTAGCTTTGATATAATCAAGCACCAGATCCAAGGCAACACTACCATAGCCCCGTCTCTGATTCGATTCATCAATCATCATATGCCATATATCATATTCAGGAATATCATAATCGTAAATCACCATAACATAGCCAACAATAGTATCACCTTCATATATTCCAAAAGGTTGGCATTGTTCCCTGTAAACATACGCCTGTGCGAGACTACGAATCGGATGTGAAACAAAGCGTTCTTGCCCTTGCGCAAGTTTTAGATTAAAAGCGTCAATAAAGTTTTCTTCTGTAATTTTTCTGAGATTAATCATAAATTCCTCCATAAATTGTCCTGTCTTAATTGGTAAAATAATCTTGTATGAATATCTATGAAAAACAGAAGATTACATCAAATAGCAAACAAAAAGCCGTGGCAAATAAACCACGGCAAAAGGAATTCTATAAAAACTATTATAATGCAACCGAGGTCCTCAAAAGATATTCAGATTTTGTATTAGTTCTGTTTTTTCTCATAATTAAGTACCTCGCTTTCTATCAGATTTTTATGTGGTATATTATAAACCTTTCAACGATAATGTCAATAATAGTTCAGTCCTATTCATACCCTGTTTCCAATATCTGCTTGTAAGTCAATTATTTATATCTTCCTTCATATCATCACTTTATGTAAACCACATTCTCTTATCGTCCCATCATCTTCTCTTCATAAGGATTATTGGAACTTGCATCAAATCCCACAGGCAAATACTCCTCTTTAATATAATCCCAATATTCCAAATCCATGAAATAATTACAGAAGATAATCTCTACATATATAATCGTATCTTCTCGGTCAGTAAGCGCATAGACAAATCCTTGATAATCGTCTGCATACATAGCCAGCAAGTCATATTGCTCCACAAAGCCTTCCGCTCCATAATAACCAAGGTAGTCTGTCGACTCATAAGCTTCTAGTCTTGCAACTTCCTCTTCATAAGTATCATCATCATACTGAACTACTAAGTAACTAAGATACTGAGCATCCCACGGGTTGTAATAGACTATTTTGTAATCTTCTACTTGCATTTCCTCAGTGATTGTCTGCGGGAAAATAGTCTCATCCATGCCCCATTTACTATCGTACTGTTCATCCGCATTTTCTCCAATATACTGCTCGTACTTGCTGATGTCTGTATTCACTTCAACTGGTGCTGTTGCACTTCCAAAAATTAACAATCCCACCAACAATATCGGTACAACGGCTTGTATTAGCAGAAGCACTGCCGCGCCACTTACTATGACAATGAGCGCAATTGCTGTTTTTGACATTTTTTTCTTTTTCATATACCCTCCCTGTTTTCTGACTGACTATTGTTTGATTAGGAGTTTATCACTTACAATTTCAAGAAACAACCAGATTCATAATATCCTAAGAAACACTTAAGGAAAGGATATCGTTTTTCCATTAATCTTAAGATATATGCATAACTCTAGCAAAGTCCTCAAAAAAATCGCCCGATGTATCGGACGATTTTCCTTTATTGTTATTCTTTTATAATTATTTTGGAACCTGCCATTGGTGCAGCAACCTGCTTCTGCTGCTCTTGTTCTTCTATCAAAAGATTTTTCTCTCGTCTCATATCAGAGAGTTCTTCTTTCTTACTTTGGTTGTCGATACCGTACAGAGCATCTGATTGAATCTCTGCCTCTAATACATTCTCTTGCCCAGATTTCCTATTATCCACGCTACTTTGCACACGCTCCTGCTGTATATAAGAATCAGCCGCAAGTATTTGCTGCAAGTTCTGGATAGGTACTTGCTTCTCTTCCTGTTGTTCCTGCGACCAAGGTTTCTCTTCCTCTGACTGAGCCTTATCTACAGGTTCTTTTTCCTTTGTGTCACCATATAGTTCTTCGCTGAGAGCCACCTTCTGTTCCTGCTTCTTGGCAGTTTCTTCAGCCTTCTCCTTCTGCTCCATCTCCAACATTTTCAGTTTGCGATTCAATTCCGCAATTTGTTGTTGAATCTCCTGACGTTCCTTGGCCTTTTCTTCCGCAGTCAATTTTGAATCAGAAGTCAAACGTTGCAAGCGCTGCTCCTTATTGGCAAGCTGGCTCTGAAGAGTCTTGGTCTCATTATCCGCTGTCGATACCTTCGCTGATGTAATATTCTGGATTCCAGTGTTTAAAGTTACATTGTTGATAGCCATCACAATTCCTCCTTTAACGTGTCTGTCCTTATATGTATCATCTTCGTTTGGTTACATTTTATCGCAATATTGCTGGATGTGCAAGATTTCTTATTTCTTGTAAAATTTTATATTTTGTTCGATTTTCTTCCACATATATTAATCTCTTTTTTTCTCTCTGTTATGGCAAGTGTAATTGCATATTACATTTGCAAATGGCTAGACGGAGATAAGAAAGACAACTAGCCTACAGGATTAAGCCTCCTTAAAGGAATAGAAAACCCCATGAGCGGCAACTCATGGGGTTTTCGTTTGAATCGTTTGGCTATTAATCTCTTTTTTGGCTTACTTTCCTTGCCTAGCCACAGTATAGCCTATGCATTTTTGAATTGCAATATTTCCTGAATACTTAATTTCCTTGTGTTCTTCCTTTCACAGTCACATCATCTAACGACGTGCCATCTTCCCATTCACTGCTATATCTCAGATACTCTGTCTCAGTGTTTAGGAAGTTATCCGCATTCTGCGGTAAGACGATGGTCTCCACAGTGTCAGTTATGTAATTGCACACATAGATTACCTTGGTGCAGTTCAAAAATATCCAATCAAAACGAGTGGATTTCTGTGCCTGCTGTTCTTTCATATAATCAAAAAGTTGCTGTGCATTAATCTCATCCTGCTCCGTAGGGTGTAGAAACAAATACAATCCATTATATTGGTAATGCTGATAATTGGTATTCAGTTTCTCTAACTTCTTATCAAAACGATACTTTGCCTTGGATATGCAATCTTTCGCAGAGTTCTCTTCGGGCAACACCGCCCAAAATCGATCATTGTAAAAATGTAGCCTGTCACCATAACGTTCCCACGCAGAAGGTGGCAACTCATCCTTCAAACAGCCCAAATACTTTTCGATAAAGTTCTCCATCTGCCCATCATCTGGTTGAAGTGCCTGACTGACTTCCATACCAAAATCCATAGCCTCGTTAACCCAGTCTGGCGACTCACTTTTCACAAAGAAAGGCTGGTATTCCGACCATAGATATTTCAGCGATACCGCTGCATATATTTCATTTAATAATTTTTCATATGCCATATGCTTTCCCTCAGTAGGTTGTTATTTACATATTATGTCGTTTTACTTGCATCCCACAATTTGCTCATTAAAATACTTGGACTGCTTGCGCAATTCCTGATCAAACTTCTCCACGCCAATTTCTTCAGCAATTGTCTTGTATTCCGAGAAAAGGTTCACTCCCAATCCCAGCTTGTCTCCTTCAACCTTAGCTCCCATGGCTGCCAAAATGGTTGGATACATATCAAAGCTGGTAAACTGACGATTCTTATTATTAGTGGTCTGTTCCACGGAATGAACAAATGCATTCATAACCGTTCGTTTATAATTCTTATCATAGGTACCATTGATATACTCAGCCGCCATACTAATGTGGTCACCAGTAATAATAATAGTGGTATCTTCATAAAAAGGCTGTTCCTTCAACCAATCCATAAAAGCACCCACTTTTCTAGAAGTGCCTCGGATAATGTTAGACAACTGCTCTGGATATTCCTTCTGATAATTGCGATCCACATAGCCGTATGGATGGTGAGTATCCACTGTCAGCATAGTAAAATTAAAAGGTTTTCCACAATTAGCCAACTTGGTAATCTCTTCTTTGGCAAAATTAAATAACTTCTCATCCTCATAGCCCCAAAAGACTCTGTAATCCTCCGCCAGTCTGCCTTGCTTCTTAGCTTCCTTAATATCAAAAATCTCATAATTGCCATGCTTGTCGTAATAAAACTTGCGGCCACCAAAAGGCGCATCAGAGCCAATCAAGAATTCCTGAACATAGCCTTCTTTTTCCAGAATATCCCCCAAGGTATATGCCCCTGGTAAGAAATCTGTATTATCCTTAAAAACTGGTGTCTTAGCAGGAACACACAAAGGTACACCTGCGCTCTGTCCCACAAGCCCTCCAGTAGTCCAGCCTGTTCCTGCCACCACATGAGCACCGCCAAGCTGTTCCTGATGTGAGAAATTCAAATGTTCCTTGGCAAGAGCGCTAATCTCTGGAATCAAATCTGTAGCGTATCCGCCACCATTTTCCTTGGAAGTATAAGTGGTCTCCATGGACTCCACATAAAGTAGAATCAAATTACGTTTTTTCTCTGGGAAAGTAATGTTTACATTTTTCCCATCTACATAGTATTTCTCGTACAAATCAGTGGTGCGAAACTGGTTGATAATATACTCCGCGATTCCGAATTTGAGCAGTGCGTAAATGACACAACCTGCAAATACTAGCACGCATATGATGTCATAATAGCTTGCATACATTGGCACGATACATGGCATAAATACAAGTAGCGCCAACACGATTCCCTTTAATAAGCACTGCTTTCCCCAATCCTTGAAAACCTGTGGGTTGGTCCCCTCTAGAGGCACTTTTATATGAAAAATAATCTGCTCAAAACAAGATAACCCAAAATAGTCATAGGCCCACTTAGAGCTTATGGCTAACACAAATCCTACTGTTGCTAAAATAAACATCTTTTTATCTCCATGTAAGTCAATTCAGAATGATTTAATTCTGTATACAAAACTGCCCACTAACGTGGCAATCTGTTAATCTCATTTTCGTAAATATTATGTGTCATCCCATCAAAAAGCACCCATGTAACACGGTCCAATGCTCCTGGATGTTCTTGCACAAAATGATACACGGTATCTACTGCAATGTGAGCCGCTTTATCCACAGGAAATGCATATACCCCCGTGGAAATAGAAGGAAATGCCACCGAACGAATGCCATTATTAATAGCTACCTCCAACGTATTGCGATAGCAGTTCGCTAAAAGTTGTTCTTCGTTGCTACTGCCACCACGCCAAATAGGTCCCACCGTATGTATCACATATCTGCAAGGCAGATTGTAGGCTTTGGTAAGCTTGGCTTCTCCTGTTGGGCAACCATGTAACGTACGGCATTCTTCTAGAAGCTGCGGCCCTGCTACTCGATGAATGGCTCCGTCCACTCCACCGCCACCTAAGAGACTGGTGTTCGCCGCATTGGCTATTGCTGACACATCGTTGATGCAAGTGATATCTCCTCTAGAGCAATCAATAACAGTGCCCTTGCCCGATGCTTGCGCTTGCGCTTGTGCTTGTGCTTGTGCTTGTAATAATTGTATCATGCGTTGGAGTATCAAGGGCACTTTTCCATTATTATAATAATGGTCAAAAGCGCCTTCATTAAAATGATCTGCCCTAAGAACCATAGTTAATAGCGCACAGGTAATGTCATAATCAGCTGTTGCTACACGTTGCAATTCCTGCTCTATACTAGTAGGCCCGTTCTTCACTGCATAATACTCTTTATATTCATATTTCATATCGCCTGTAGCTTTTAAAGCGTCGTAATAAGGCGTAATATGTGAAGTTGCATTCTCTAATAATGCCTGATAAATCGATATTTTTTCCTCTGCCGTCATCTTCCTTCTCCCCGTTACAGGCATGCCTTTGCATCGCCTTTTCCAACTATTATAGTACCATAGCGTTGGGGAAATCACTACCTTAATTTTTATTGGTTCGCTCTGTACTGCTCTTCTTGACACACCATTAGTAGTTACCATAAAATGGGTATTGAACCAAAGATGAAGGGTATTAATAATGAAGGGAGAAAAATGAATATGAAACAATCAATTTGGTTACAGAATTACGAAAAGGCAGTGAATGCCAAAAGGGGGGAAAGCAATCAGAAGAAAAAGATTATTCTGATTATCATTCCAATAATGATGGTATTGGGACTTATCGCCGCTATGGCTGGCGGTGGAATGAACGACCCACAGGCTCAAAGCGGAATGTTGGCATTTATCGGTGTATTCGTAGGAATTATGCTTTTTGTCATCTTAATGATTAATATTGGCAAGAAAAAAGACGTAACAAAGCAGACTCGCAATGAGGTAATGGCATTGTTCCGTTCTGACTACGACGTAGACCAGTTTGACCAAGAGATGAGTGCTCCACCTATTAAAGAGATTGCCATTAGCTCAGAGACCACCATGTTCCTTACCGAGAACTATATCGGTGTGAAATATATGTCTATGGGCGACTTGCACTATTCTTTTATTCGCAAGCACGATGCAGCATCTTTCCACAAGAAGAAAACTGGAAGCACTACTGGTAATCCATTAAATGCGGCGTTTTTCTTCGACATTCGCAATGCAGAACAGAAGGTTATTATGAACGGACTTGCTGACAGCGGCAAGCAGTTAGATGCCATTGTAGAATTGTTACAAATGGCTAAACCAGACGTAGTTGTAGCATAATTATGTTTTAACATATCTTTATAATATGAAAGGGTATCCTAATGGTAATAGCCTTGGTCCAACAGACCAGACCTATCACAATAGGATACCCTTTTTAGTTATCTTCAACAGCCACTACTGTAAAAGTAATGTTGTCATAATCAAAGAAATAAACTTTTGTTCCTATGTATTTTCCATCATCAGAATATTGCCATGTCTGATTAAAATCATGAAGATTCCACCAAAATCGCCAATCAATTTCGCGAAACTCCATATCTACATCTGCCCACTTATCCACTGGGATAAAAATATGTGCGCATTTGGCGTCGGAATGCAGGACATAGGTATCTATCAATTGTTCCTCTATTGTTGACACATTATCGTGAATATATGAGGTATTCTTCTCGTTGCCACTATACTCACGATACAAATTGTCTAAAATTGCATCCTGTAGATCCGGTACATCCTTTTCCATGCACACCTGATCGGTAACATTTTCTGTGTACACTAAAATGTCGTCCAAGGTCGAAAGCTGTGGCTCCACATAAGTCACCTCATCATAATCCAAGATGCAGTAGCTCTTCACATAAGGCAAATTCTCCTCTGCCGTATCTACACTAGTGATTCCATAACCTCCATCGTATTTTTCCTTTAGGAAATCATAATATTCCTTGCTGGCGTAGTTGACCAATTGGCAATCATCCACCTTCAATAACTCTTGTATTGCTCCCATGTCAACGTCAGCGATATCCTGTTCTGCATAGGCAGCATATACTGTCGGGTCATATCCATCCAACACTTCCAATAGGTTTGTCCCATCGTAGTACATGGGAATGAGTGCGTTTCGACCAATATTCACTTCATTGAAATCCCAATAATATCCGTAGAATAGAAACACGTCCTCCGCAGGAATATTGGTTATCTCATATAATGCCTGCTCCATAGCGGTTCGTATCTCTTCATATTGGTAATTGTCACTTCCCTCTGTAGTCTCCACATCCCCCGGAATATCCACCAAAAACTGTTGTCCCTCATACTCCATGGTCACATACACATCCCCCGATGGCGGTGGCGAAAAATCAAAGTTCCCAACCAGATACTCACACTTGGTATCCACTACCTTCGCCTTGAAACCGTACTTTCCCTCAATGTACTCCTTGGCATTCTTCTTTCCCTGCTTCTCATACCTTTGTATGGCGTCTATCTCCTCAAAGGTATAGCCACAGCCGGTAGCGATGAGAGTTAGGAGCAATAGAACTGCTGCCAGTAGGCATTTTTGTTTCGTTGTCTTCATCATTTATACACCCTTCGTCTTATGTTGATATTGATTATTATAATACATTGTGACGCTAATGTCATTGTATAAAAAATCACACCGGGCAGTTGCGGCTTGGGATAGTCCCTAAACGTAAATGCTCGATGTGATTGATTGTTTCATTTTGTTACAAGAAAACCAGCTTTGTTGTATGCGTCAGCATATTCTGTTTACTTGACCTCATCTGTCAACTTGCCACAAGCGTTCATTCTGTACATCACATAATACTCTTACTATATACCTAATTTATGTAAGGCTCATTATAGTACGCTACCTTCCCCGCCCATCAATCTCGTTAATTCATCTATACGCTCAATAGGAAAAGGAGGCGAAGTCAATGGCTTCATAGCAATAGACATCAGCTTCATTGGATTGTCATCTGCCGCAATTCGGTTTGAACTCATCTTACCACACTGGCGACAACGATGAATAATTGCCCATTCACCGTTCTTACGAACCCATACCGCTACCGCATCCATATAACCACCGCAATCAGACTCCCGATCTCCTGGCTCGATATCTACATGCAAACTGGTCAAACAATTAGGACAATGATTCCTATGATTACTTCCTGTACCTTCAGGTACTACCTGCCTACCACAAAGCTTACACGTAAAAATCTCATTGCACGCATGCTTCTTATAATATCCTTTTTCAAATGATTTTCTCTTATTCTCCCTATTCAATTGTCTGTCCTCCTAAATAAAATTCGTCCTTTTCTCTAGGAGGTTCGGTTCTGATATTCCTAAGAATACGTCGCACACTCTTCTCTGTTAAGTAGTATCGCTGTGCCAATTCCTTGACAGACACGCCACTCTCATGCTCCGCGTACATCTCTTGATTTCTCTGATGCAAACGCTCTATCGTACCAGTGCAAGTGCCCCATCTTCGTTTAACTTCCGTCGCCTTCGGCACATAAATGGCCTCACCACTTACATACTGCTGCAATACCTTCAGAATATCATCTGGCAGAATCTCATCTGCTCTCTTATAGCCCATAATTGCCTCCTAAGTCTCTAGTCTAGGAAATGCAATGGCTATAACATTATTAAGTTCTAGATGTCATAGCCACTGCTATGCAATCACACGCTGATTATTCTTCAAAAAATTTTCCTCCGATTTGTTGATAGGTATATTTTACATCTGGAAGATGGGGATGGCAAGCGCAAGAATGGGTAGAAGGGTTTATGGGATTTCTAATCAGATCTCGTCATACTTTAAATTCTTACCTTTTACTTTGTCTGCGGGATATTTAGCTGTATTCTTTACAAGCTTGTCGTCCAAGGCTTTACACAAATCAATGTTGCTCATCTGTGCAAATCTAAGTATAAAGAAAAATGTATCTGCCAGTTCTTCTTCCACACGTTCTCTCTTACTCGGATTAGCCATTAATTCTTTCATATCTTCCTCTGACTTGAAGCGAAAAATATCTAGCAATTCATTTGCTTCTGTAGAAATGCCAATCGCTAAATCCTTAGGATTATGAAACTGATCCCAATCACGAATTTCACAAAACTTCTTAACTTTTTCTATCAAATATCCAATTTCAGACTCACCCATAACATTTCCTCTCTATCTTCTACTTTGCGCTTGCATCAATGCCTCTCTCAGCGCAGGGTCATACGCATAAATGTACAACCCGTCAACGCCTCGTGTCATTAAAACATTTACAGAATTCTTGATGAGCAATTCGCCAAATTTTCTTTTACTACCATCACTTAATGTTCTTGAATGGATAGCATTCTGATTTTTACTATTCTCTGGAACAAATACGATTTTTCCATCTCGATACTGTACAGAAGGTCCTAATATTACACCAACATAATTCAAATCAAAGCCTTGTATCGTGAATGTTGACCCTACTTCGTCTATTGTTTGTTTCTGTTCCGCCCACGCAAGTCTTTTATTATTTTTCTTTTCCCCCGGTAATGCTGGAAGTTGTAAATTCCAAGGCATTTTCCAAGTATCAATCATAACTTCCCAGTATCTTCCAAGCCTTTTCTCAGGACCTTTCTTATCTTTATACTCCCAATCAAAAGTAGCAACAATTCTAGAAAGCTCAGTCTCAGTATTTTCAGCTTTATTCCTTATCTCTTTTTGTAATTCATCTGGTGATTGGCAGATTTTAATGTCAGACTTATCATCCCGTGGAATCTTGTCAATTACTTGTTCTTTCGTAAACTTCTCAATCCAATCTATTGTTTCCTGACTAGCTCTAATTCGCAATTGCCTATCTAGTTTAATATAATTATCATTTTTCTTCGCTTGCGTTTCCAATTCTTCTATTAGTTCATTCTCCCAATACTGCTCTGTTCTCAGAACTTGATTCTTATCAAACATGATTACCACAACTTTAGCTCGTTTTAGAATATCTAATAATTGGTTTTTTCCTCGATACGCTTGTTTTCCCTGAGTCCACAGTAAATGAGCTTCATCTACTAGCACAACATCTACTGGTTCATCCTCAGAATGATTCTGAATAAATCTTGTAGGTTTACTAACAAGTTCTTCGTCCTTATCTCCCCATAGAAGTTTCTCAACAATCTGCTGATATACGATTAATTGTTGATCATGGTTCACTAACAAATGACACTTAATATTTTTTAAACCCAACTCTGTTTTATTAGCACACAACTCGTAAAATAAGCTACTGTTTAGGACCGTTTTTCCAGTTCCAGCCTCTCCCGAAACAAAAACTATCTGTCCTATCTTTTTCTTCTTAACAGATTTTCTTATTTTATCTATAATTTTCTGTTTAGCTTCTTCCTGTTCTGGTGTAAGCTTGTGTAGCGGAGATGCCTTAAATATCGCACTCTTCTCAATAACACT
>CAZHEM010000074.1:0-13728 GCA_964531725.1 uncultured Acetatifactor sp. | reverse complement strand
ATCTAAAAATATGCAATATTTTTTCTGAAATAATGGAAAAAACACATAATATGTTGTATAATATACTAGAGAAAAAGAAATGTTTTTTAGCTATAAGAGGTACGGCTATGGACGGAGTTACGAGCAGAACAGAGAAAATAGATGCCATTGTTGAACGTTCACCACAGATGAGTCAAGAAGGTAAGGATGAATTATATTTATACTCTCTTCGTATGATGGCTGCGGCAAATGTAAATACGGAAAAAAGTACTTTAACGAAGCTTCCTAATCTTAAGGCTTTCTTCTATTTGTGTGGAGAGATGATGCTAGAATATCCGGATTTGAGATATGGTGTTCTGGTAATGGATATTGTGAATTTTAAGTCTGTAAATGAGTTTTGTGGAAGAAATGCAGGGGATGATTTGTTGAAATTTATTGCAAACATCCTTAAGAGTTATGTGAAAACGAGACCGCATACCTATGCGACACATATTCGAGCAGATATTTTTGCTTTATGCACTGCTATTGGAAGTGAACAAGATATGGTGGATATCGTTCAGGACATCCGTATGCAGATTTATGATTATCCGTTTGCATATAGAGTGCTTCCGTTTTTTGGAATTAGTTGTAGCGAGCCTGGGACTACGACGCCTATTAGTTATCTGAAGGACTGTGCTACAGTTGCCATGAATAGTATAAAGGGGAAACATTTTTCCTACTATAAAATGTTTAACAAGGAGATGCGAGTACAGCTTCTTCGTGAAAAACAGGTCGAAAATGACATGATTGCGGCGCTTGAGAACGATGAGCTACGATTATATATACAACCTAAGGTAGATATGCGTACTGGCGAAGTGATTGGTGGGGAAGCATTGGTTCGATGGTTGCATCCAGAACGTGGGTTGATTCCACCAGGAGAATTTGTAGATGTTCTTGAAAAGAATGGATTCATTATTAACGTAGATAAGCGTGTATGGGAGATGGTATTCCAATATCTGGCAAAACTGCGTGAGGAAGGTAGGAAGATGATTCCTATATCTATCAATGTATCAAGAATCCATGCGTATGATAAAGAATTTAGTGAGACCTTGATTAATCTGTCGAAAAAATATCAGGTACCACCTAATTTAATTTATCTGGAACTGACAGAGAGTGCTTTCCTAGAAGATGAAGACGGTATGTATCAGCGTCTAGAACAGCTTCGTGAGAAAGGTTTCCAGATATCCATGGATGATTTTGGCACAGGTTATTCCACCATGAATATGTTGAAGTTCCATGATATGGATGAGGTAAAGATTGATCGTACTTTAATCTCGGATATGAAAGATAAGCGTTCCATGGTTATCATCAGTCATATGATTCAAATGCTCAAGGAATTGGAACAGAATATTATGATTGAAGGTGTGGAAACGGAAGAACAGAGGCAATTTTTAATTGAATGTGGTTGTGAGAAGGCACAAGGCTTCTACTTCTACAGACCTATGCCTGTGGAAGAATTTGATATGTTATTACCGTAGAACAAAAGTTATTTCACAAATAAAATTGATTTAAAGACTTGACACTTTAGAAAAATCGGTGTATTGTACCAATTACAAATCTAAGTGTCAGGTCTTTTCGACTATATGCACTCCGAGAGGAGAATCTAGCATAGCACTTTCCCCTATATGAACAAGAGAATAGGAGTAACTATGAAAACACAAGTATTGCAGGAATCTGTTTGCATGTGTGTGGATGATTATTTGCAGAATCTTGTAAATGATTTTACTACGCAAAAACAGCAGTTGCTGATGCAAATGAAAAAAGGTGTACTTGGTAAGGAGGCTTTTTTACAGGAAGTGCGGGAGCATATTAATTCGTATTATCCTATGCCTCAAACCCAAGTGGATCAATTGGTGGAAAATTTTGAACAGTATGTGTTTGGATATTCCATACTTTCACCATTGATTGATGATATAACAATATCGGATATTCGAGTTGTGTCCTACGACAATATTCGAATCAAACGTGAGGGGCAACGAATGGATGCAGGAATATCCTTTGCCTCAGAAAAAGAATATCGCCAATTTATCGACTATGTGGCAACCAAAAATCAAGTAAATATATCTAATCTAAATGCAATTCAACGGTTTACCGACACGTCAAGCCATCCCAATTTTATCCTAAGATTTACACTATCAATGCCAATCGTAAATACCTATTCGGAACCCTATTTATGTATTCGAAAAGTTCCCAAACAATTCCCCTTGATGAAAGAATTAATTGAAAAAGGCATGTTAAACCAAGAGATAGCTGAATTGTTAATATCTCGTTTTCGCAGTGGCTCTACACTTATCTGTGGTGGTAATTCCTCAGGTAAGACAACACTACTTAATGCTTTAAAAGAGACCTTGCCAGATGACATGGCGATTCTGGTAACCCAACAAGCGGATGAGCTTACCACTCGCTATCATCCAGATATTATGTTTCTGCACTCTTTGCCAGCTACCACGGAAAGTCAGGTAAGCTATGATTTGGAGCATATAAGCATTGCAGGACTTACTATGGATGTAGATTTTTTTATCATAGGCGAGGTAAAAGGTGCAGAAGCATTGTATTTATTAAATGCAGCTTATACTGGCCAACTGTGTGCGGCTACCATTCATGCTCCCTCCGCAGATAGGGCACCTGATAAATTAGTGGATTATGCTATGTACGAAAGTCGTTATTCCAGAGATGAGTTAATGAAAATGATGGATTGCTTTCAAACTATGATATTTATGGAGCATTATCGAATAAAAGAAATTTTTTCATGCAAGGGATGGAATGACAAGGAGAGGAGTTTGATTTATGAGCGGATTTTATAAGGAGGAAAGGTAATGGAACTAGCAAAAATTGTTATTTTTGTGCTTTTGCTAATAGGGTTTTGCTTGTTCTTTCAAAGGATAAAAATCTTGAAAATAGTAGCAAATGTGCTATGGCATACAAAGCAGGAGTTAGACGATGCTTCTAGACAAAGAGTTTTGGCCAACCGTAGGAATCTGATTCTTATGCAACAACAAAATTCATGGTGGTACCAATTGGAAAAAGTATTGGTATATGGTGGATGGATACGACGCTTTCCACTTTTGACGGTAGAGCGATGGATGGCAGGGAATATTGTGGGGCTATCTATTCTTTTCATCGCAATGTGTGTTCTGAGCCAGCAATTAGGGATTACTTTTATTGTATGCTTTTTGGTGTTGCTGGTTGAATATGTTGTAATGAAGGTATGTCGGATAAGGGCATTCCGTTCAGTAAATGATAATCTTCTTAAATTTTTGGACTTTTTAGGGAATTATAGTATTACTGCTGGGGAGATTACAGGCATTTTGCATCAAATTAGCAGATACATGGAAGAACCACTAAAAACAGTATTAGCAGAATGCTCTTACGAAGCGCAAACAACAGGTGATGTATCACTGGCTCTTTTAACAATGGCTGAAAAAGTGGAACATCCTATGTTTCAAGAGATTGTAAAAAATATAGAGGTAAGTATTCGTTATTGTGCGGATTTTAAATTACTAGTTCAGAATAGTCGGCGCTCGGTAAGGGAATTTTTGAGGGCAAAAGAAGAACGGAGTGGAATGTTGCGAGAAGCATTGATAAGCATGCTACTTCTGACAGGAATGTCATTATTTGCATTAGTGATTGTAGATGAATTAATCGATGCATCCATCTGGCAAATATTTGGTTACACGATACCAGGACGAGGTGCGATTGTAATTATCGTCTTAATATTTGGACTGTTTTTTAAGAAGATGAGTGACATGAATGGATAGGAGGCGTAGATGGAGGAAAGATATATTTTAGCAGTATTGCAATGTGCGCCATTTCTTGTTGGCATATTACTGTTTGTGCTGTTGCTTTTGCTGTATGAGAATTATCATCCAGAGCGAATGATTATAAGGAAATATGATGAATTCACAGGCCTTGTAAGAGAAAAGAGTAGAGAGACTGAGTGGTATGCAAGACAAACCGATTGGCTTCAGCGTAATGGTGCAAGTTTTCACTATGGACAATGGATTAATCCATTAAGTTTTTTGTCTTTACGAATAGTAATGGCAGCGGTGGTACTGTGGGGAATTGGAACATGGAGAATAGGATATGGAGTGTTGGCTGGATGTGTAGCATATGCATTGCCAGTCTTGTTACTACTATATCTGAATAAACAAGATAATATAAAGATGCTACCTGAAATCAAGTTGATTTACCATGCATTGGAAATTCAGATTCGAGCAGGGGTATATGTTTCGGATGCGTTGGCAGAATGCTATGGTAGTGTGAGAAATAGGAGATTGCGGAAAGCTTTGCTGGATTTGGCAGGAAACATCGTAATGAACGCAGATGTGTTTGAGGTATTGGAGGATTTTCAAAGGAAATTCGATAACCGCTACATTGATACTCTATGTATAACGCTGAATCAAGCACTAGAATCTGGACAGGCGGTGGAATTGCTGGCAGATATTTCAGAACAAATAAAAGATATGGAGATGACTCTATTGGAACGGAAAAAGACAGCATTGGATCGTAGTGTCACCTTTTATCAATTGGCAATTTTAGCGGCTGTACTTGGTGTGTTGTTATATGCATGTGTGACACAGATGTTTTCAGAAGCATTACGAATGTAGGAATGAATTAAAAGTTAGGAGGAAAGATAAAAATGAATAAGATGTATAGAAGAGTAATGAAAGCGGGATTGAGAAAAGAAGCTGGAATTGATGGGATTCTAGTGACTATCGGATTATGTATTATTGCATTGGTGCTTTGTGTGGTAATGAAGGATAGCTTGTCAGGCTTTATTAATACCATTGTGTCTTCCATGACAGAAAAGGCGAGTGCAATTTTGCAGGGGGTATAAGATTTTCAAGGAGATAAAGGCAAATGCTAAATAAGCTTATGAAAAAGGAAGAAGGAAATATTGGTGATTTTATAGCTGTATTTATGGTATTGCTAGCAATGACGGTGGTTATGCTGTCATACATGGATGCTATGGGTGTGGTGCAGGATAAAATGAAGGTTAGCCAATTGGCGAGGCAATCTATTTTAGAGATGGAGACGGTGGGATATTTAACACATAGCAGTGAAGAAATTTTACTAGAAAATTTGGCATTGTTGGGAGTAACAGATATTGATTTGCAAGGAACTACTATGGAACAAGTAGGCTATGGGGAACCTATTGCAATACAGATTCAAGGAAAGATTAAGGGAAGTTATGAATTTCAAGAAAACAGAGTATCGACTGCTAAAAACTAAATGGAATGAAACAGAAAAAGGACAGATCGCATGGATAATTGCTCCATTTATGCTACTTTTCTTGGGAACATTATTGTGTGGACAAATGCAACTAGAGGTATTTCGGATGAGCAGTGTATATCTAGAGGATGCTTTGGCGGCATCGAATTTGGCATCAGCAGTTATTGATGTGGAAGAGTATGGCATATCCCATAAGTTGATTATTTCAGATTTAGATGAAGCTTATGACAAGTATTGCGTGGCTTTGAAAGGAAACTTAGGTTTAAATGAAGCATGGGAATGTGAAAACAAACATCTCATTGATGGCACTGTTAGAGTTGAAAAGTATATTGTCTACAATGTGACAGATGAGCAGATTATTATTCATGGAAGGGATGCAGAGGGGAATATGTGGGAAAGCCAGTATACAACAGGACAGGTATATGCACCTAATGGAGAGGAAATCGTAACTACCAGTGTATATAGTGAAATATCCTATCCTACAAAAGGTATGTGGAATGTAGAGATACAGGCTCACAAAGGGAAACTTGTGGATATTGTGTTGAAGGAATAAAGTGCATAAATGACATGGCAAAGGTTGTTTTCTACTGTATGGAAAAGAGAGGTAGTAATGTTGAAAAAGGATAAAAGTGAGAAAAAATCAAGAATGAAATCAAAAGTGTGGGTGGGAAGTATTGCAACCGCATTGTTGGCTGCGGTGGTTGTCTTCGCAGTAATGTTACAAATTGAAAGGGAAATACTGACGCAATATGAAAAAGGTGATATCTATGTGGCAACGCGACAGATACCGAAAGGACAGTTACTTACCAAGGATAATTACAAGGACTATTTGGAATTGAGACAACTAGATAAAAGCTGTATTCCTGAGACTGCTATTCATTCTGTAGAACAAATACAAAATTTGGCAGCAGTATACGCCATAGATAAAGATACGTTGCTATCAATGGGAATGTTTGAATCTATTAACGATATTACTAAACAAATGCGTGAACCTATCATTGCTGGATTCAAAGCCGATGATGTGTATCAAGTAGTAGGTGGTGTACTAAGAGCTGGTGACAGAATACATATATATTCGATTCCAAAAGAGGAAGGAACAATACTAACATGGCAGGATGTATTTGTGCAACAAGTATTTGATGCGACAGGGCAAATGATTCCAAATGAGAATTCAACAACGGCGGCGCAAAGGATTAATATTTATTTGGAAAAAAATGAGGTGGAACAATTCTATACTTCCTTGGAAAACGGGTTGTTACGAGTAGTGAAAGTAAATGAATAAAGCGTTACTAAAATAATATAGAAACACTTGCATGGTGACTTTAATAATGCTAATATAGTGCCTTGTGAATACTTATAGTACTTAAGTCCCATGCAGGCAACTGAACGTTGACAACTGCATAGGGAAGACTTTACAAGAAGAGGTAGACATTATGAAGAAAAGAAACAAACGCTTAATTCACATAGTGGTAATGAGCATGGTTCTGTTTAGCCTTACTGCTTGTGGTAAAGATAAACAGGTAACCGAAGAGACTACCGTGTATGAGACACTGGTAGAGAGTGGAGAAGCTACCAAGGAAAGTGTAGCAACCAAAGAAACTGAGGCACTTGCATCTACAAGCGCCGAATTGTCTGTAAAGGCATCTGCTGTGAGTGAGACAACAGAGGCTAGTAAAGAAAGTACTGTAACTACAGAAAGTGTAGCAACTAAGGGTACTACTACCAAAGAGAGTGCTACCAAAGAGACTACCGCAACTACTTCTGATAAGAAGAATGTAGCGAGTGAAGAGAATGTTGCAGAAAGCAAAGAAAATATTTCAGAAAGCAATACTTTAAGCAATAATGGAAAGAATGAGAGCTCCAATAAGGAGAACACTTCTAACACCAGCAACAGTACTACTTCTAATAAGAAGGAAGAGAGCGCAAGCAATACCACTTCTAATACACAGACAGAGACCCCAAAGGTGGAAGTACATACTCACACATGGGTAGACGAGAGCCAAGGGCTACTTGTACCAGCGACGGATATTCTAGGAGTGTATGTAGCGGATGTGGAGAGGTAGGTAGTAATACTGTAATTCCAGCTACAGGACACAACTATGTAACCGATACTTTTGGAGAATCTACTTGTAACTCTAGTGGATATGCATATGATGTATGTACTAAATGTGGAGATGTTACTAACGAGAGAGATTTACCATTTTTAGACCATACATATGTTGAAACTGTTATTGATGAAGGAGATTGTATTTCACCAAGAGTAACGGAATCAACTTGTAGTGTGTGTGGTATGACAGGTGGGAAAAATATTGGTGGTACCACTGATGACCATGATTGGACTACTGCAAAGGTTAAAAGTTATGATGAGACAATTCATGATTGGGTTGAGTATGATAAGACTTATTGTACTCGTTGTGGAATGGAACAATAGAACTACATTATATATAGAAGAAACTTGTTCAAAATGGAATGAGATTGTAAAGGAATCCAGAAAAAAATGGGTTCCTTTTTTGTGAGTAAAAATACGGAAGAAGGTGAGAAAATAATGAAGAAACTAAGAGGTTTGTTGTCTGTAATTGCTCTTTTGTTTGTATGTCATATCCCTATGCAGGTACAGGCAGAGACCTTTTATAACAGCCCTTATATATCTTTTTCTCCAGATGGAGAGGCATGGACAGTGGCAGAAGAGTTACCCTATACAGAACAAAGTTATATCTATTGGGAGACGGGAATCATGCCAGAGTACTGGTATCCAAGTGGAACCACTAGAGAGACGGGAATTGCCAGTAGTATTCGAGCGCTTAGAGTAGGAGAGCATTATTATAAATATACTCGTATGGATGAAGCACCTGTGGGTAGGTGGGAGGTAATGCATACCCCTGGAGCGTGTATCCATGGCACTACCATGCTTTCTTATCACGGCGTGCCAAACGTATTGGAAATTTGTGGTAACGCTTACTATTCGGGTTGGTTTGCCTATTGTGCAGACTGCGGTGAACAGCTTACACCGGCACTGGTATATATGTCGAAAGATGCTATGAACACTATTGATAGCATTGATCTTAGTAAAAAATACTACTATGTCTGTCCTACCAACGGACATATTGACAATAGTAGTACAAAGGCTGGGCATGAATGTAAAGCAATATCACCCAATCAGTATAGAGTTGTGTATGATGTGAATTTTGACGGGGGTGACTTTAGTGGGTATATGTCCCCAAGTTTCCATATGTACAACAATGCCACAGAGTATGAAGGAAATCCGGTTACCCCTATCACAAAGCTAAGTGTCAATTCTTATGTGCGAATGGGTTATACATTAGCTGGTTGGAATACAGAGCCTGATGGTAGTGGTACTTTCTATGAACCAGAGGCTACTATTTTCAACTTATCATCTTACGATTATTACAAAGATAATGTTCGTGGTACCGTCACTCTCTATGCCCAATGGGTAACTACTGAGAGTACCTTGCAGATTAACCCTAATGGCGGTAGTTATGATGGCAACAGTGGTATCAGTTCCTTTACACAAGGATATGGTACCAATTACCACGCTGATCCGAGCAAAGTTGTAGCACCGAAAGGAGCGACCGTAACTTTTCAACCTAATGGTGGTACTGCGGTAGCACCGATTACGGGTACACGATACTTTGAGAAGTGGCAGAAGAGTTATCCATTTTACGGAAGAATGAAGGAGGATACCCATTATTACTTCATTGGCAAGATGGGGGAGGTTGATACCCTAACTGCCCAGTACGGATGGAATTCTATTACCTTACCAGGCTGTACCAAACCGAATTATTCTTTTGGTGGTTGGTACGCAGATGCAGGGTGTACTCAGTTTATAGGAACCAAGGGCGATACGGTTACTTTGTATCAAGATACGGTGCTTTATGCCAAGTGGGTTACGTTGGTACTTACCTCCAAGGACAACTATGTGGCCTTGAATCGCTCTGGTGCAGTTGACTTAAAGTGGCATCAGAACGATAGCGTCAGCAAGATTTACAAAGTCATGCAGTTAAAGGATGGCGAGGCTGTCTGGAAACAGATATACACAGAGAATGTCATTGGTAATCAGACACAAGCCACTAAGACCTTTGGGTATACAGGTGGTGTGCAGACCTACACAGTAGCCTATAACGGATATTATACGATTAGTGCTACAGGCGGTAAGGGTGGCAACTATGGAAGTTACGTGGGCGGTAAAGGTGGCTACATATCAGGACAGTACTGGCTTAAGAAAGGCGATATTGTTCGTGTGTATGTAGGCGGACAAGGTAGCGGTATTACGGGTGGAAAAAACGGAAGTGGTGCATATCAAGGTGCTAATTCTTATGCAAATGGTTCTGGTGGAGGTGCAGCTACTGTGGTTACCATCACTAGAAATGGTAGTACAAGTACACTGCTGATTGCTGGCGGTGGAGGTGGCGCAAATATAGGTTTTTCTGGTGGAGCTGGTGGAACAGGCGGTAGTTACACATCCATCGGTGGTGCAAGTGGTGTTGGAGGAGGCGGTGGTGGTTACCAAGGAGGAACTTCTGGTAATTACCAAGAAGCTATACCAGCAGTTATAATGACTCAAATAACAGGAAGTACGATTTACATGAAAACTGTGAGGGAATATGTAGCATGGCAGGGGGATTATGCCTACTGGCCAATGCCTGAACTTTATGAAACCATTGATGGAGTGAAATACCGTGTGGTGCAGACTACCGATGGAGAAACCCTTTACAGTACTATACGGGGAAATATTGTTCCTGATGGAGTTGCGACAATAGGAAATAGTAGTTCTTTGACATTGAAATGGAGTAGTCGATGTGAGGGAGATTGTGGCGGTGGAACTGGTTACCATATGACATGGGGAGAATTTTGTAATGGTGTCATTCAGTTCTATAGAAAGACAGCCGGTGCAGGCACACCAGAGAAAAAGAATGCATCCCAAGGCGGTACCAACTATTACAGCACAGGCTTTAGTGCGAAAAATGTATCTTCCCAAGCAGGAACTAATAATGGCAATGGCGCAGTGGTTATCGCAGTTACTAATTTGGGATTCCAAGATACTAATTATCTGAATGGCGTAAAGGCAACAGACTTTGCAGCACCAAATGCTATTGACGAGATAGAGTGTTATGCACAAGGTACACAGGATTATGTGACAGTAGAGTGGGAAAAACCAAAGGATAATGGAACAGGATATAAGCATATGCTGTATTCCTATCCTATGAGTAATACCAATACCTACATTGCATCCAACATTACCTATAACATACTAACAACACAAGTAAAGGGTTATTACTGCCTTGTAGATACCGCAACCAGTACCCCTGTTACTAAGAGTAACTTGGGTACTTATATAGCAGATAACAATGGAGGAACAGTTAATGTAAAAATGGATGGTCAGACAGTGAAGTATTTGCACATAGCAGCCATGGACTGGGCGGGTAACCTAGGTGCAACCAGCCACTTGAAGTTAGACCCAAATGGTATCGCATGGGATTTGTCAACAGAACAGATTAAGATAACGGACGTAATCGTCACAAAGGATTATGGAACTGTCTATACTAAGGGCGATGGCAAGTATTATGTACGTGCCGATGGAAAAGGACCATTCCAGTTATCTTATGAATCTAAGATGAATGGAAGTGCAAGGGATAATTACCAGATTGATTACCAGATATTTGATTCTACCACCTCTGCAGGTGTGAATCAGAGGTATATCACAAAGTTACCGTATACCAACCCATTGACATCAACATCAATGCTTCCAGTATCTGACTTTGTTCGTAAGGTAGAAGGTGGAGAAGTACTGACGGATGCTATGAATACGGGAGCTATGCGAACTAACACGGCAGCATGTAACTACTTCTATCAGTCCTTTACCATGCCTAAGAGTTTGCACGGACAGACAATCGTAGTAACTCCGGTAGTAGGAGCAACCTACGGAAAAGATGTCAAATATTCTACCTGGGCAGATGACGTGCTGCATTCCATTACGCTCATTGCGGATGGCGAGGCGCCGATTGTTACAGGCGATGAAGTGTTACAAGGATTAACGGAGATTAATCGTGACGAGCAGGACATCTATCTAGACCTTATGGCAACAGATGACTTAAGTGGAGTGAGAAATTTCAAGGTGCATATCTATAACAAAGACAGTACGGAATCGGCAGAGTACGCACCCGATGCAGATGGGCATATCCGCATTCATCTGACCGGTGATGAAACCATTTTTTATGGAGATTTGAGTATTATCATAGAGGCAACAGATAACGTAGGAAACACTAGAACCTTACAGTATGGTGCGTTGGAGTTTGCATTGCAAGCGAAGATTGAGCGGATTTTACCACCTCATGCGCCAGTGTTTCAAAGAGGGGAAAGTGGAATTCTTTCTATTACAACATGGGGATATGCAGACAGAGTAGAGGTAGAATTTCCACAAGAATTGTTAGAAGGGAATCTTGATTTGGTTGCAAGTTATGATTATGCGGAACACTCAATGTATATGCACAAGGAAGAGATTCAATTCATGATTCCGCTTGATATGCCTTGGGGGAACGATTATAGAATTATAGTGCGTGCATACAAGGATGGAACGCAGTTAGAGATGTATCCTGACATGAGTGTATTAGAGGTGGAGGGGACAACGCTAGATGAATTTAGAACACGTTTACGGTAGTGCTGTGATGGCGATTGTGATGTTTCTTGTATGTGAGGCCTGTCTGTATGTGGTGATAAGAGCAGATGGGTTCTCACTGCCTATTGGGTGGATGAGTAGAAAAAAATACATACTATGTGCGGTACTTGCGTGTATATTGTCAGAGAGTATATGGCTGAGTGCGGCAATGGGGGTGATTGTTGGAGGATTATTGTTTGCTTGTGTAACGGATTCTGTTCAGTGTCAGGTATATCATTTTGTGTGGTGGATAGTAGGTGTGGTTCTTATGCTGTGTTTTCTGTTTGCAACATGGAACCATACGAATATCCCGTGGCTAGAAATAACGGTGTTTGGTTTCATACAAGAGGTGGGATTCTCGAAGCTATATGGGAAAGCGGATAGCCATGCTTTCTGTGTATGTGCTATGGTATTTGCTTTATGTGGGAAAGGAATGCTTTGGTATTTGCTACATATGGCACTAAGTTTGTTTTTGTTGGGATATGTTCAATGGAACAAGAACAATATCTCCTATAAGGGGAATTTAAAGAAACCAGTGCCGTTTATACCTTACATTGTCGTGAGCTTTGTAATGATGTATGCGCTAATGGATTGAGAAGTGTGCATAGAAATGCTATAGTAGAAAGAGAAAAGAGTGCGGACAGAAGATGTTTTTGGTGGTAACCGACATGTTTACCAACGGATGATTTTACAAAAGAAATCGATAATGCGGTAAAGATTGCCAAGAAGAACAAAGAATGGAGGCGAGAATATATGACGTTACATCAGCAACTGATAGAGTGGAGAATAGAGGGATTAGAAGAGGGGAGAGAGGAAGGAAGAGCAGAAGGCGAAGCTAGGCTATCGAAATTAATAATGAAATTATTGCCTATGTGAATAAATATTCACAATAAACTTGATTTTTTTTAAGATTAGTGTTATATTTATTCACGTTTGAAAGCTATGTTTATTAGGAGGACATTATTTATGAAGAAAATTATCGCACTTGCATTGGCAACTGTTATGTGCGTAGCTTCTTTGACTGCATGTGGTAATGCTGCATCAACTGAAGCTACTGAGAGCGCAACTGGGGCAGCAACCGCAACAACTGAGGCTGCAAGCACAGAAGCAACTGGTGAAAAGGATGTATGG
The DNA here is from genome assembly GCA_964531725.1 of uncultured Acetatifactor sp. Classification (GTDB taxonomy): domain Bacteria; phylum Bacillota; class Clostridia; order Lachnospirales; family Lachnospiraceae; genus Acetatifactor. The sequence continues at coordinate 674 of CAZHEM010000074.1, read as the reverse complement.
GTTATCGGTACTAACGCTGAGTTCCCTCCTTTTGAGTACGTTGGTGATGATGGACAGCCAGATGGTTTTGATATTGCTTTAATCAAAGCAATTGGTGAAAAGATGGGTATGGAAGTTGAAATCCAGAACATGGAATTCGCTTCATTAGTAGCAGCAATCGGAACTAAAATTGATGCTTCTATCGCAGGTATGACTGTAACTGAAGAGCGTCAGCAGGCAGTTGATTTCTCTGACAATTACTATGAAGCTGTTCAGTATGTAGTAGTTGCAGCAGATTCTGATTTGGCAGCAGCTGCAACAGCAGGAACTGCAACCGCAGCAGACTTAGAGAATAAGAAGATTGGTGTGCAGCTTGGTACAACTGGTAACTTCATCGCAGATGAAATTGCTGGTGCAGAAGTAAGCGCATATAATAAAGCTGTTGATGCAGTTAACGACTTAATCAATGGTAGAGTAGAACTTGTTATCATCGACAAGAATCCAGCAGAAGTATTCAATTCTAAGTTTGAAGGCCAGCTTGCTCTTATTGAAGGTTCTGTATTTGCATTTGAGCCAGAGTTCTATGCAATTGCACTTCCTAAGGGAAGCGACATGGTAGAAAAAGTAAATGCTGCATTAGCTGAACTTAAGGCAGATGGTACTTTTGATGCTTTAGTAGCAGAGTACATTGAAGG
>CAZHEM010000073.1:0-14031 GCA_964531725.1 uncultured Acetatifactor sp. | reverse complement strand
TGCCACCACTGGTGTAGTCTATCGCATGGAGTGCAATAAGCGGACTACACCAGTGGTGGCATTTATTGAAAATAGAGAATATGGGATGATTCCCTATCAGCCTATGCCAGAGGAAGAGGCACTTCGTACTTCCAAGATGGAAAAGCTAGATAGAGAAATGCTTCAGGTAGCACAACAAGTTTGTGAGAACCGAATTGTATCTTCCATCTTTCTAATAGGAGACCATTTTGATGAAGAATGGATGAAGGACTCTCTGCGTTACCTTTGTCGTGGCAGAAGAGTGTTCCAAGGAAACAATTTGTATAGCAAAGGTGCTTGTTATGGAATGCTAGAGCGTCTTGACAGCAGCGAAGTGGGCAAAAGTCACGTATTCCTTGGAAATGATAAATTAAAGGCCAACATTGGCATGAAAATTCATCGTAGAAGTGAGGAATCCTATATTGCTTTATTGGATGCAGGATTAAACTGGTTTGAAGCTAATCAGCAGATGGAATTCTATCTACAAGGAAGCAATATTGTGGAACTAATTATTAGTCCATTGATTGGGAAAAATAGTAAAAAAGTAAGAATTGGTCTAGAAGAGCTACAAGGTGGGCTAACTAGATTAGCAATGAAGCTTTTTTTAGAAAAAGAGGACTTGCTAGTGGTAGAAATTGAGGATTTAGGACTTGGAGAGTTACGTCCTGCAACCCATCGTGTGTGGAGAGAAGAGATACCAATATATTAACAAGGCAAAGCTTTATAAATGATTGCATTAGAGAGATAGGAGGCAGAGATGAAAGCCAGTGTTTGTGTAGGCAATTATGCAACAACTTCATATTATATGGCAGAACTGGGACTTTCTGTATACTGCATCGAGGAATTGTGTTATGTGATGAAAGAGAATGCATTCCTTTTAGATTCTTCTATCATGAATGATGTATTGGTAGAATGGATTGGAGAAGGCTGCGGACTTCAGAATCTATCTAAAGAATTATATTCCATGGTTCATAAAAAAGGTTCTTTGAGTGGTTTTGTAACTATTATTATGGAGTATGTGGGCCTGTATGATAATGATGCTATTCGTGAAGTGGAACGAGTATTGAAACAAGGCGCAGGATTAAGTAATATAGAGAAGCGTAAGAGCCAGATTGATTATCTTGTGGGTAAGAAAAAGTATGTGGCAGCGGTGAAAGGCTATCAATATTTGCTGAGTACTTGGGAAGAGGCGAGCAACTCTAATAAGGAATTACCTGGTATGGAGGTCAAAGCGTCTATTTTACACAATATGGGTGTTGCTTTGTCTGGAATGATGGTGTATTCCGAAAGCGCAGAGTGTTTTCGACAAGCATATGAGTTAATGGGGAGTGGAGAGAGCCTTAAAGCATATCTTGCGGCGAAACGCATGGTTTTATCAGAGGAAGAGTATGTGGCATTTATGGCTGAGAATCCACAGTTCTATAAGGAGTCTATGGATTTAGAAAAACAATTAGAAAAACTCCAAAATCAATGGGAATGTCATGCTGATTATCTACGCCTAGAGGAACGGAAACAGTGGAGATATGGAGTTGACAAACAGAAATACTATGAAGAAAGTGATCGAATGGTAGAGGCATTAAAAAGTGCTTATCGATATAGTGTAATGGAGTAATATAAGATAAATGTCTGTGATGTACTAAATGGAGGATGCAATGGGATTTTTAGATAAAATATTTCGATGGAAGAGAAGAGAACACAAACCTGAGCAAGATGATTGGGAACAGATTGTCTATGCTAGAGATAGTGTGGATTTTCATGATGAGGAGCAGAGAAGTCGATATGTTACCAACTGTCTTGAGCAGATAGCAGAGGCGGCTAAGGAGGCGGATTTACTCACAGGAGAGTATTCGCTGGTTACTGCTTATCTAACAGATATGGAAGAGATAGAGGCGCTTCCACCTAATGAAAAAGAAGACTTGGAGCGTGTGGCAAGTAAGCTCCAAGTATTAGAGAAAGAGCGACAGGACTATCAGAATCGTAGACATGTGATGGATGATATTGAATATTATCGTATCCGTAAGCAAGAGAAGGAGATTGAAGAAGGGCTAGAAAAGCTCAAAGAGAACGAAGCATATGCGGCACTGGTAAAACAGGATATGCAACGCTTAAATGGGGAGCGACATGCCTACGAATATCGTAGACATGAGTTGGAGATGATGTTAAACAACATGCGTGGTATGGCAATTATTTTCTTATGCGCATTGGCAGCATGTATTGTGATGCTTCTTATTCTACAGTTTGCCTTTGGCATGAATACCTATCTAGGTTATTTCTTATCGGTGGGAGCTGCAGCCATAGCAATTGTTGTATTATGTGTAAAGTTCATGGATGCAGAACGTGAGTTGCGAAAAGTGGATAATACTGTTAACAAGCTTATTCAGCTTCAAAATAAGGTTAAGATTCGCTATGTGAATAACAAGAATTTATTGGATTATTTGTATATGAAATACAATACAGATAGTGCAACCAAGTTAGAGAAAATGTGGAATCATTATTTGCAGGAAAAAGAAGAACGTAAGCAGTATGCAGAAGCAGAAGCAAAGACCGAGTATTATCAGAAAGAACTGGTAAAACAATTGTCTAAATTCCGTGTGCGTGATCCAGAACGTTGGATTCATCAGGTGAGTGCTATTTTGGATAAACGCGAAATGGTGGAGATTCGTCATGGCCTTATCTTAAGAAGACAGGCGTTGCGTAAGCAGTTAGATTACAATAATGATGTAGCAGAGACCGCACGTAATGAAATCAGAGATATTTCCACTAAGTATCCAAACTACGCTAGGGAAATACTGGATATGGTAGAACGCTATGATAGGCAAATCGGTTGATAAAATAGGATGAAATATATATTTTTTTGGCACAATGTATAAAATTGCATTGTGCCTTTTCTCATGTATTGATTTCTAGAAAACACTGTTCTATAATTACCAATGGATTTGTTTTTGAATCCACACAATTGAATAAATTGCGCGTGTTTGCTGTTATACAGCAGAATGGAGGAAACTATGAAAAAATTGGAGCAACTTTACGAAGGAAAAGCGAAGAAAGTCTTCTTAACGGATAATCCAGACGTACTTATCGTGGATTATAAGGATGATGCTACCGCATTCAATGGTGAAAAAAAGGGTACCATTGCAGGTAAAGGTGTTATCAATAACAAAATGACCAATCATGTATTCAAAATTCTTGAGAAAGAAGGAGTTCCTACCCACTTAGTAGAAGAGTTAAGTGACAGAGAGACTGCTGTAAAACGCGTAGAGATTGTGCCGCTTGAGGTAATTGTCCGCAATGTGGCAGCGGGAAGCTTTTCAAAGCGACTTGGTATTGAAGAAGGGACTGAATTTGTGGAACCAACTATTGAGTTTTCTTATAAGAATGATGCTTTGGGTGATCCACTTATCAATGATTACTTTGCAAGAGCATTGAATCTTGCTACTTGGGAAGAGATTGAGACTATTAAGAAATATGCTTTCAAGGTAAATGAAGTATTGAAGGCTTACTTCTTACAGGCGGATTTAAAGCTGATCGATTTTAAGATTGAGTTTGGTCGTTTTCATGGAGAAATCATTCTTGCAGATGAGACTTCACCAGATACTTGTCGTTTGTGGGATGTTCACACCAATGAAAAGATGGACAAGGATCGTTTTCGTCGCGATTTAGGCAATGTAGAAGAAGCTTACAATGAAGTATTTAAGCGTCTTGGTTTGGCATAAAGTAATGTGAATGTTGTTAAGTAACATCAAGGGAAGATTTATAATTTAGAAAGAATACGCGAGTTGCGTAGAAAGAGGAAAACATGAGTACAGATAGATATCAGAGCCCTTTATCAGAACGTTATGCCAGCAAGGAAATGCAGTATATTTTCTCTCCAGATATGAAGTTTCGTACTTGGAGAAGGTTATGGATTGCATTAGCTGAGACGGAAAAAGAATTGAATTTAAGCCAGAATGGCAAACCTGTTATTACACAGGAACAGATAGATGAGCTAAAGGCACATGCAGAGGATATTAACTATGATGTAGCTAAGGCAAGAGAGAAGGAAGTTCGCCATGATGTAATGAGCCATGTATATGCTTATGGTCAGCAGTGTCCTAAGGCAGCAGGCATTATTCACTTGGGTGCTACTTCTTGCTATGTTGGTGATAACACTGACATTATTGTGATGACAGAAGCGTTAAAGCTTGTGAAGAAGAAATTAGTAAATGTTATCAAGGAATTAGCTGATTTTGCAGAGGAGTATAAGGCGCAGCCTACCTTGGCATTTACTCATTTTCAGCCTGCGCAGCCTACTACCGTAGGTAAGAGAGCTACTCTCTGGATGCAGGAGTTCTGTTTGGATTTGGAAGATTTGGATTATGTACTAAGTAATATGAAGTTACTTGGTTCTAAGGGAACTACTGGCACTCAAGCTTCCTTCTTAGAACTTTTTGATGGTGACCAGGAGACTATTGATAAAATTGATCCTATGATTGCTGCTAAAATGGGATTTACAGAATGCTATCCAGTATCTGGACAGACCTATTCTCGTAAAGTAGATACCAGAGTGGCAAATGTATTGGCTGGTATTGCAGCGTCTGCGCATAAGATGAGCAACGATATCCGCCTGCTACAGCATTTGAAGGAAGTGGAAGAGCCATTTGAGAAGAGCCAGATTGGTTCCTCTGCTATGGCATATAAGAGAAATCCTATGAGAAGTGAGAGAATTGCCTCTCTGGCGCGTTATGTGATGATCGATGCGTTGAACCCGGCCATTACTTCGGCTACACAGTGGTTTGAGAGAACCTTAGATGACTCTGCCAATAAGAGACTGTCGATTCCAGAAGGATTTTTAGCAATTGATGGTATTCTAGATTTGTGTTTAAATGTAGTAGATGGACTTGTGGTATACCCTAAGGTTATTGAGAAACGACTTATGAGTGAGCTTCCATTTATGGCAACAGAGAACATCATGATGGATGCCGTTAAGAATGGTGGCAACCGTCAAGAGCTTCACGAGCGTATTCGTGAATTATCCATGGAAGCAGGACGAAATGTGAAGGTAGAAGGTAAGGACAATAATTTGTTAGAACTGATTGCAGCTGATCCTGCCTTTAATATGTCTTTGGAAGATTTGCAGAAGACTATGGACCCTTCTAAATATGTAGGACGTTCCAAGGAACAGGTAGATGCATTTTTAAGCAATGTAATTGCACCTATTTTGGAAGAAAATAAAGATTTGCTGGGCATGACAGCTGAGATTAACGTTTAAGTGCGGTTTGCGAACTTAATATAATATGTTATAATAAAATTAACATTCACAAAGTTAAAGAAACGAGGAAGAGACATGGGCGGATTTTTTGGAGTAGCAGCCAAAGAGGATTGTGTATTTGATTTGTTTTTCGGAACGGATTTCCATTCCCATTTAGGAACAAGACGTGCTGGATTAGCGGTGTATAGCGATGAAAAAGGATATAACAGAGCCATTCATAATATTGAGAATGCGCCTTTCCGTACGAAGTTTGATAAGGATATTGCAGGAATGCAAGGAAAATATGGCATCGGTTGTATCTCTGATTATGAACCACAGCCATTAATTGTGCGTTCCCATCATGGTACCTATGCCATCACTACTGTAGGTAGAATTAATAATGCAGATGATATTGTAAAAGACATTTTCTCAAAGGGAAATGCTCATTTCTTAGAAATGAGTGGTGGAGATATCAATGCAACAGAATTGGTAGCAGCTATCGTAAACCAGAAGGAAAATCTGGTGGAGGGTATTAAGTATGCACAAGAATTGATAGATGGCTCCATGACAATGCTGATTATGACACCAAAGGGTATTTATGCTGCTAGAGACCGATTAGGTAGAACTCCAGTTGCTATTGGTAAAAAAGATGGTGCTCATTGTATCGCATTTGAGAGTTTTGCATATTTGAATTTGGGATATACGCAGGAGCGTGAATTGGGACCTGGCGAGATCGTTGTAGTGACACCAGAAGCAGTACACACATTGGCAGCACCAGGAAAAGATATGAAGATTTGTACCTTCCTTTGGGTATACTATGGCTATCCATCTTCTTCTTACGAAGGCATCAGTGTGGAGAAGATGCGCTATAATTGTGGTGAACTTTTGGCGCAGCGTGATAATGTAAAGCCTGATATTGTGGCAGGCGTACCAGATTCTGGTACTGCGCATGCAGTAGGATATTCCAACTATTCAGGAATTCCATTTTCTAGACCGTTTATTAAGTATACTCCTACATGGGCACGTTCTTTTATGCCAACCATTCAGACTCAGCGTAATTTAATTGCAAAGATGAAGCTGATTCCTGTACATGATTTAATTCAGGATAATAGTTTGCTTTTAATTGATGATTCTATAGTGCGTGGAACCCAGTTAAGTGAGACTACTGAATTCTTGTACCAGAGTGGTGCTAAGGAAGTACATATTAGAACAGCATGTCCACCAATTATGTTTGGTTGTAAGTACTTGAATTTCTCACGTTCTTCATCTGAGATGGATTTGATTACTAGAAGAGTGTTAAAGGAAATCGAAGAAGAAGGTAAGAAGGTTGATTTGAAGGATTATGTAGATCCAGATACTCCAGAATATGCTGATATGGTTGAGCGAATTGGTAAGAAGTTGAACTTCACTTCCTTACAGTTCCAGCGTCTGGATGATATGCTTGATTCTGTTGGAATCGATAAGTGCAAGTTATGTACCTACTGTTGGGATGGTAGAGAATAAGTTGATTAGAAATAGCTAGGGGCATAAGTATTGTGTTTGGCGGATGCTGATAGCTAGAAGATGAATGAACATGAGGCTTTCTGCTATGTTTGAGGAGACTTGAACCTAGTGGGAAGCCTTTTGTGGTTAGGTAAGAGCAGAGGAAGGCAGGAATGTTAGGGAAAGTACCACCCTAGAGGTGTGAGGAAGCTTGCGAAGGGGGGATGTGAGAACTAGGAGACGTTAAAATGCTCGACTAAACTAGGAAATAGAGAAAAAATAAGATATAATGAAAAATTGAGTGAATAAAGTAGAAAATATCATAGCTGATGGAATGTAGAGTATAGAAAAGGGAGAAAATATGACAACAGAGGAGAAAATACAGAGACTCAAGGGTGCGGGGGCGGACATACAAAAATCCGTGTATGTAACAGACCAGTCAACGGAGCAACCCATGGAACAAGTAGAGGCAACGATAATGGAAAAGTATCTGGAAGAAGTAACAAGCTTCGTCCGTTCTTTGGAATTCATGCGTCTTGGGCAGGCTATTTCCCATAAACAATGGCAGGCAGCAGCCATGAAAGCGAACAAGCTTACTAAGGAAATTCAGAGACTAGGGATTACAGGGTTTGAGCGTCCTATGACAGGTGTGCGACAGAATGTAAATCGCAAGAATGGCGAGGAAGCGTTGCAAGCATTGTCTCTGATTATTAATAAACGAGTGAAGCTGCTGGAAATATTGGGTGTGGCAAAGTAAATATCGTGGAAAAAGAGTCTACCTGTTTTATTTGACATATATAAGATAAAGTTATATTATAAATAATAACTATTGATTTTACTTATGGATAAACCAAGTGTATAATGGCTATTGTAGTAGAGAGAACAGAATAGGAAATTTTTCTGTTGAAGATTTCCTAACGAAGACGGAATGGAGGAGCATACACTATGGTTAAAGCGGTAGTAGGAGCCAACTGGGGTGACGAAGGAAAAGGTAAAATCACAGATATGTTAGCAGAGAAAGCGGACATTATTGTACGTTTTCAAGGCGGTGCCAATGCGGGGCATACCATTGTAAATAATTATGGCAAATTTGCATTGCATACGTTGCCATCGGGAGTATTTTATAGTCATACTACTAGCGTAATTGGCAATGGCGTGGCTTTGAATATTCCTAGTCTCTTTCATGAGATTAAATCAATTACTGACAGGGATGTGCCTGCACCTAAGATTCTGGTATCGGATCGTGCACAGATTGTGATGCCATATCATATTTTGTTTGATCAGTATGAAGAAGAAAGACTAGCTGGCAAATCCTTTGGTTCTACGAAATCAGGGATTGCGCCATTTTATTCTGATAAATACGCAAAGATTGGTTTTCAGGTAAGCGAGCTTTTTGATGAAGAATTGTTGCAGGAAAAGGTTGCTCGTGTATGTGAAAGCAAAAATGTAATATTAGAGCATTTATATCATAAACCATTAATTGATGCTAAGGAACTGTTGGAGACTTTACACCAGTATAGAGATATGGTGGCGCCATATGTGTGCGATGTGTCTAATTTCTTGGACAAGGCATTAAAAGAAGGTAAGACAATCCTTTTAGAAGGACAGCTTGGTACGTTGAAGGACCCTGACCATGGAATCTATCCAATGGTTACTTCTTCGTCCACCCTGGCTGCGTTCGGTGCCATCGGCGCAGGGATTGCACCTTATGAGATTAAAGAGATTATTACGGTATGTAAGGCATATTCTTCCGCAGTGGGAGCGGGTGCTTTTGTATCGGAAATCTTTGGTGATGAAGCAGATGAGCTTCGACGTCGCGGTGGCGATGGCGGTGAATTTGGAGCCACCACGGGTCGCCCAAGACGTATGGGGTGGTTCGATTGTGTGGCATCTAAGTATGGCTGCCGTCTTCAAGGAACTACCGATGTGGCGTTTACCGTATTGGATGTTCTCGGTTACTTGGATGAGATTCCAGTATGTGTGGGATATGAAATTGATGGTGAAGTAACTACTGATTTCCCAACCACCGCCAAGCTAGAGAAGGCAAAACCAGTGCTTACGAATTTACCAGGATGGAAGTGTGAGATTCGTGGTATTAAGAACTACGAAGAACTTCCTGAGAATTGTAGAAAATACATTGAGTTCGTAGAAACGCAGATTGGGTATCCAATCACTATGGTTAGCAATGGCCCTGGGAGAGATGATATTATCTATAGAAAAAGTTCACTAAAGGTTTAGACATTATGATAAGTGCTCCTAGGTAATCTGGGGGCACTTTGTGTTATTAAGGTAAACTTGCAACCATTATTGGAAAAGAGACATGAATCGAATCAGTATTACGAGGATTTGTGGACTAGATTTGATAGTAGAAAAAGATATGGTTAGAATTACAACTGTGGTATGATAGATGCAATGAGCATGTTTGGTGGATTTCGATAGAAAGGATGAAAATACTATGATTAGCAACTTGGAATATTACAAAGTATTTTATTATGTGGCAAAATGCGGAAATGTCACCAAGGCAGCATCTGAGCTTGCTATCTCCCAACCAGCGGTAAGTCAGGCAATCAAACAGTTAGAGAAACAGTTGCAAGTGACTTTATTTCAACGTGCAGCAAAAGGAGTACGTCTTACCAGTGAAGGTCAGACTTTATATGATTATGTAAAATCAGGGTATGAGCAGATTGAGATGGGTGTGCGCAAGGTACGCCAGATGCAAAATATGGAATTTGGAGAGATTTGTATTGGTGCGAGTGATATGACACTGCAGTTCTATTTATTGCCCTATTTGGAAAAATTCCACGAACAATATCCCAATATTAAAGTTATAGTAACTAATGCTCCTACTCCGGAGACGCTGGAGTATTTGCGCGAGGGTAAGATTGATTTTGGCATTGTTAGTACGCCTCTTTCTGTAAGCGATGGGTTGGAAGCCACGCCTGTGCGTGAGATTCAAGATACTTTTGTGGCGGGCAGAAAATTCATTTCTTATAAGAATAGAACCCTTGATATGCAGGATTTGGCTGAGTTACCGATGATATTTTTGGAGAATAATACAAGTACACGAAAATATATGGATGAATATTTGTCGGAAATGGGAGTGACTTTGCAACCGGAATTCGAGCTGGCGACCAGCGATATGATTGTGCAGTTCGCCCTTCGTAATCTAGGTGTTGGTTGTGTGGTGAAGGATTTTGCCAAGGAATATATTGATTCTGGATTGCTTTTTGAATTGCGATTTAATACAATGATACCGAAAAGACAATTCTGCGTAGTTCGTAACACTAGACTACCTCTTCCAGCGGCTGCGCATAGATTATTGGATATTATGGAGATTGAAGAAAATGATTAAGAATATTGTGTTTGATATAGGTAATGTATTGACTGATTTTCGCTGGGCAGATTTTATTCGCGACCAAGGTTATGATGATGCGATGGTAGAACGCATTGCCAAAGCGTCTGTGAAAAGCCCTGAGTGGCATGAATTAGACAGAGGTGTATGGACAGATGAAGAGATACTAGATGCTTTTGTGAAGAATGACCCTGAGATTGAGGTGGACCTTCGTAAGGTATATTCTAATGTGGCCAAGATGGTCACACCAAGAGCCTATGCCATTCCGTGGATTCAGGCATTGAAGGCGAAGGACTATAAGGTATATTATCTGTCTAATTTCTCTAGAATTGCGCATGTGCAGTGTACAGAAGCATTAGCTTTCTTACCTTATACCGACGGAGGAATTCTCTCTTATATGGATAAGGTTATCAAGCCAGATCCGAAGATTTACCAGTTGTTGGTGGATAGATTTGGTTTGATGGCAGAAGAATGTGTATTCATAGATGACTTGCAGGTGAACGTAGAGGCTGCGAAAGCTTGTGGTTATGAAGGAATTGTGTTTGTTACCAAGGAACAGGTGGAAGAGGACTTGAAGAAGTTGGGCGTAGAGCTCTAAGATATAGGGCCATTTGGGCAAGCTGAATGCCACCCTAGGCAATAGGAAAGGCGCAGAAGGTGGTACTGAGAGCTGTGATAAGGCGGAAAAGTGAAGTCGAGTACCACCCTGGGCAAGAGAAAAAGAGCAGAGGGTGGTAGTGAGAGCCGTGATATGGTGGAAAAGTGAAGCTGAGTACCACCCTGAGCAAGAGAAAAAGAGCAGAGGGTGGTATTGGGAGCGGTAGTGTGGTGGAAAAGTGAAGCCGAGTACCACCCTGGGCAAGAGAAAAAGAGTCGAGGGTGGTACTGAGAGCTGTAGAATATTGGAATTGAGTGGTTGAATTGCTACTGTGCTAGCTGATTGATAATGATGAGTCAAAAAAGAGAAGGAGCTACTCCTTCTCTTCTTCATTTCCGCCAATATTCAAATCTGCCATTGTCTTCTTATTAGTAAGCCTACCATACATCCAGATGTATACCCAGATAAGAAATGGGATAGCAATTGTTGCTACTAAGCATACTTGGAACAAGGAGCCAGTAGCTGACTGATCTACGAAAGCTACCACTAGGGTAACAATGTAAAGTAATGCTAATAAGATGACACCGCCCATAGCAACTACTTGCTTGGAGGTGATTTCCTTTTTATTATTTGAATTCTCGTTCATGTTAAACCTCGTTTCTACATTAAGATGTCCCCATCATAGCATAGAATATGTATTTATGCAAAATCATTCTTCATTCAGTCTGTTTTAAGGTTGAAGAGAAGGTGACACATTATCTAATCCCACACCCAATATGTTTATCCAATCTCCACTGAGGTGCGTCGCAATCATCACCCCAATATTCATCAATGGAAGTAATTAATTCGTCCTCAATTTTAATAAAGGAAGTAACATGGAAGGACATGGACTGATCTTTAGTCCACACATGAGTTACGGTAATAATTAGATTCGCGATAACTTCTTTACGCTCTATTTCACCATCCCATTCACCCGGATATTCGCAGTTGGCTCTTATGAATTCATCCACAGTGAAATGTTCGTTGGAGCAGTGCCAGTTGATATAGGCATCTGGGTGAAAATATTTTTTGATGGCTACAGCATCTTGCTTCAACACATCTTGCCAGAAATTTTCTATATTCATAATGTGCTTCCTTTCAATCTATTCTCCTTCAATCTATTTCCTCTCAAGCTATTTTCCCAAAGGGATTCTTGTATAATATTTTAACTCATCCTCGTGATGGATATAAGCACCATTCTTAATCTGTACACGAAGAGATGCTGGATTATTCTTATTTACGCCTAGATATACCTCATCTTCTGGAATAATCTTACGAGCTTCTTCGACTGCTAAGCGTAATCCTTCAGACGCATAGCCTTTTCCGCGATATTCCTTCTTGATTCCATAGCCGATATGACCAGAGCCGTTGCGCAATGCATCGTTGAGCATATGGCGCAGATGGAAGAGACCTACGATTGTGTCATCATCCCACAGGAAAAAATAAGTCTCAGGCACATAATTCTCAGGAAGATTCACACCATTAGCATAATCAAATAATTCAGGTAGAACTTTATTCAAAAAGGTATCTTTGTTAACTTGATAGTAATCGTTCAAAAATCCATTTTCATCGGAGGGCTGATTGGTGATGAATTCCCATTCCTTTTCCCAGTCTTCGCTGTTGGTTGCTTTTAAGTATAACATAGACATTCCTCCTTCGTAAAAAATGTTAAACGCATTCTAACAAAGGTGTCACACATTTGCAAGCGTTTTCTAAAAAAAGAAAAGCCCGGGAAACCCGAGCTTTTCCATAAGGGGAGGATTAAGTATTATTCTCATCATTCGTTCTATCAAAGGAGGGGGATCCAATGACAATAGTAAGTATACCCGTGTTACGAGGAGTTATACATGAAAATGAAAAAATAAATGCATGGGTAAGATTTTAATAAAAAAAGATGATGTAAATGGATATAGACGTGTTAAAAAGAAATGATGATAAAGTTTACTAAAAATAAATGATGGAAAAATTTACTAAAAAGGCGTTGACAAAATTGGTACAATGTATTAAACTCTGTTGTGGTTAGAAAAATCTAACTAAAGATAGTGAGAACGTAGTAACTTTTGTTGAGACTTACTCAAGAGGTAGAAGGATTTATGACTTTATTAGAAGCAGTTGTTGGAGAAGAGTATATTATTAAAGATATCGTAACTGACGATGAAGAATTGAATGCTTTTCTTTTTTCACTAGGTTGTTATAGTGGAGAGCCAATTACAGTAATATCTCGTAAGAGAGGTGGTTGTGTTGTTTCTATTAAAGATGGCCGTTATAATATTGATAATGAATTAGCACAAGCTATTTCAATATAGATAGTGATTAATAATCACTATTTTTTATGACAGATGGTTAGTTGATTCTAACGGAAGTTATTGCTAACAAAGGTTTATTAGAGAAAGATTTGAGGAGGATGCAAGATGAGAATTGCATTAGCAGGTAATCCAAACAGTGGTAAGACCACAATGTACAATGCTTTGACCGGTAGAAGTGAGCGTGTAGGTAACTGGGCAGGCGTTACAGTAGAGAAGAAAGAAAGTCCAATTAAGAAGAATTTTTATGAAGGGGCGGAGGCGTTAATCGCAGTTGACTTACCAGGTGCGTACTCTATGTCACCATTTACATCAGAAGAAAGTATTACAAGTACTTATGTTCAGAATGAGAACCCTGATGTAATTATCAACATTGTGGATGCTACCAATCTTAGCCGTAGCTTATTCTTCACAACTCAGTTATTAGAGCTTGGCATTCCGGTTGTTGTTGCTTTGAATAAGAGTGATATTAATGAGAAGAAAGAGACCATGATTAATGCAGAAGCTTTGGCTGAAAAGCTAGGGTGTCCAGTTGTAAATACAGCTGCTACTTCAGCAGAAGGTTTGACTGAATTAGTTAAGACTGCAGCATCTCTAGTAGGTAAAGCTCAGAAGGCTCCTTATATTCAGGAGAATGTGAACTTGCAGGATAAAGCAGAAGTAGAAGCTGCGGATAGAAAGCGTTTTGAGTTTACTAACAAGATTGTTAAAGAAGTTGAGAATCGTAAAGTATTAACCAAAGAGAAGAATTATCAGGATAAGATTGATGCCATACTTACACACCCAGTAATTGGTATTCCTGTATTTGCTCTTGTAATGTTCTTAGTATTTGATATTTCACAGTCATCTTTTGGACCATTTTTAGCAGATACTTTGGTAGGCTGGATTGAAATGTTCCAGGAATGGGTAGCAGGATTAGTAGGAGGTGCGTCTCCTTTTGTTCAGTCACTTTTAGTGGATGGTATTATCGGTGGTGTAGGCGCTGTAGTTGGTTTCCTTCCATTAGTAATGG
>CAZHEM010000072.1:0-14083 GCA_964531725.1 uncultured Acetatifactor sp. | reverse complement strand
GCGTGTATTTTAGAAATTCCACATTTTTGTCTCCGAACTTTTGAAAATGTATTCCACGGACGTACACACCGCCCAAATTGTTCAAGCCGCAGAAAGACACGAACCTGATAGCAAAGTTGCGCGCATAAGAAATTCTCACATTTTGCTCTACGCACCAAAAAGACTCTGTGTATGCGGCTCCCACCTCAGCGTTATTCAAGGCGCAAGGCGCGGGGGAGGAGTTGGGTCCCCGTAGTCCGCTCTTAGTTGGGGTTCTTGCGGTATTCTCGCGGTGACTTACCATACACTTTCTTGAATAAGTCTTTGAAGTAGTTGCTGTCGTTGAAGCCATACTCTAATGCAATGTCCGTAATGGTATTGTTGGTGGTTAGCAACGCTGCCTGCGCATGTTTAAGGCGAACATGATTCAAATACTCCTTGTATCCCATTCCAGTAGTCTGCTTGAACTTCTTGCTGAAATAAGTAGGACTTAAGGATGCTACAGCGGATACCTCCTCCAAAGTCAAAGGCTTGGAGAAATTATTGTAGATATACTTGGTAGCCATTAATATTTCCGCATCTCTGGAATTGAGTATGTCCGGTTCCTTTTCGTTGATAACAGAGAGACGCATTAACAATAATAGAATCTCTTGTAGGTAACAACTCATAAAAGCATTGGAATACTCGTCGATTCTGGAATTTTCAGAAAGCATTCGCAATAGAAGATTGCGGAAATCCTCTTGATAAAGAGTAGGAATACTTCCCATAAAAGAATGCATTTCTGCGTGGTTCTCTGTTGGAAGCCATGTCTTTAATAGATCCCAATTCATGTATTCCTTTTTAAAATAAACAGTGATAATCTCACACGAATTGCCAGAAGAATAGACGGCATGATGCAATTCTCCAGGGGCGATAAATACCAAATCGCCTTTTTCCAAGTTGTATACACTGTCTTTTAATAAAAATCTACATTTACCAGAAAACAAATAAAAGATTTCAAAGAAAACATGGTTATGGTCACTCTGTAGAGGTGAAAAATCTCCACGTTTTCCTCGTTCTATGATGATGCAATCAATGTCTTTGCGGCGTACTGATTTCCCCATGTATGTAACCTCGTAGTGTAAATAAATGTAAGTTTGTGAATAGTATATCATAAACAGGATAAAAAAACAGTACTTTCAATAAAAAATGCTAGAAAAACATTAGCAAATCATAAAAAAACAGTTTATTATAATAAACATAAAGAAGATAATACTCTTCAAACTTTTCTCTCATACCTTAAAATAAAAAGCTTGCGACATGTGCCGCAAGCTTTTTGTTTTAAATCTAATTATAATGGGAAATTGAAGTATTTCTTAGCGTTGTTGTAAGAAATATTGGTTACGATTTCCTCTAAGATCTCCATATCTGCTGGGAACTCACCGTTCTCTACCCAGTTACCAATTAAGTTACAAAGAATACGTCTGAAGTACTCATGTCTTGTGTAAGATAAGAAGCTTCTTGAGTCGGTTAACATTCCAACGAAACCAGAAAGGTTACCTAAGTTAGCAAGAGAGATCATCTGATCCTGCATACCTGTCTTGTGATCGTTGAACCACCAAGCACTACCCTGCTGAATCTTAGCAACAGCAGTAGAATCTTGGAAACATCCAAGGATGGTACCGATTGCCTGATTGTCGTTAGGGTTCAAGCTGTAGATAACGGTTCTTGGAAGCTCATCAGTAGTGATTAAAGCATTCAAGAAGTCTGCCATCTGAGATGAAGGAGCGTAGTTGTTGATACAGTCATAACCGGTATCTGGACCAAGCTGCTCATATCTTAAGGTGTTGTTATCACGCTTACAGCCATAGTGTAACTGCATAGCCCAGTTTAATTTGTGGTATTCTCTACCAACGAAGAGCATGAATGCAGTCTTGAACTTTAATTCTTCCTCTTTGGTAAGAATCATGTGATTTAATCTCTTTAAGAAGATTTCTTCGATCTCATCATCAGAAGCAGGATAGTACATTACATACTCAAGGGCATGGTCAGATACGTTACATCCCATAGAATCGAAGAATGCCATACGAGTTCTTAAAGCATCCTTTAATGCTGCAAAGGTGTTGATTTCAGCAACGCCTGCAACAGCAGCTAATTTCTCTAAGTAATCAAGATACTCAGGCTTCTCAATGTTCATAGCTTTGTCAGGTCTCCAAGCTGGAAGAACCTTAACATCGAAAGTAGTATCTTCTGCAATCTTCTTATGCCACTCAAGGCTATCGATTGGGTCATCAGTAGTACAAATTAAGGTAACATTGCTCTGTTTGATTAAGTTACGAACAGACATAGAAGGCTGTTTTAACTTCTCGTTGCAGAGATTCCATACTTCGTCAGCGGTCTTTTTGCTTAATACGCCGTTGTAACCGAAGTATCTCTGAAGCTCTAAGTGGCTCCAGTGGAAGAGTGGGTTACCAATAGCTTTGCCAAGGCATTCAGCCCATTTGCAGAACTTGTCATAATCAGAAGCGTCGCCAGTGATGAACTTCTCGTCTACACCGCAAGAACGCATAAAACGCCATTTATAGTGGTCACCACCAAGCCAAACCTGAGTGATATTCTCGAACTGACGATCCTCAGCGATTTCCTTTGGATTGATGTGACAGTGGTAATCAAGTACTGGGGTTTTCTCAGCGAAATCATGATAAAGCTTCTTCGCTGTTTCTGTCTCTAACAGAAAGTCTTTGTCCATAAATGCTTTCATATTCATTCCTCCATTATATTTCTAATTTGTTTGTTAAAAAATTAGTTATCTTTATCATACCAAAAAATATTGCTTGCCGCAATGCGACAAATTTATTTTGTAGTACCACGTGTAATTAATTCACCTGAGAAAATAGTTTTCTTAGGCATCTCATTGCCACCGAGGATTCCCATCAATGTGGTAATCAAGTGTTGGCATAAGGTATCTAGCTTGTTGTCGATGGATGTAAGCTCTGGGTCACAACAATGCGTGAGCATAGAATTGTTGTAGCCAATGATAGATAAGTCATCTGGAATCTGCAAATTAGCTTCTTTGGCATAGCGGATAGCAGCCAAGGCCAGTGTGTCATCTGCCGCAATAACTCCGTGAAATGAAAGGCCTTTGCTACGAAGTTTCATCAGATGCTCTGTCATAGCTGGAATGTCTTCATGTGAGCCACTGTAAAATTGCAAATAGTTGCCACTTTTCATAAGACCGTGTTCTTCCATTGCTGCACGATATCCAGCTAATTTGCGCTTACCACTGTAAGAAGTGGAATTGTAGAAGTAGATAATATCTTCAATTCCTGTTTCAATCATCTGTATGGTCGCATTGTACATAGAAGTAAAATCATCTGACACAATACTGTATACATTAGGTGCATCAAGTGCTGCATTCAGCAACATGATAGGAACTTGATTGGCGGCATCGCAAATGTATTTGTTGTCGGCTTCATTTTCATATATAAAGTTAGAACCTACCAGAATAATTCCATCAACTTTTTTGTTAATTAGTAAATTCATGGAGCTGATTTTGTCTTCCAGATTATAACCGGTACAACAGAGAATGCTATCGTATCCATTGGTACGAAGCTGTTGCTCTAGGAAATAAATTGCCTTGGCAAGATATAAGTCAGAACTATCGGCACACATAATACCGATTGTTTTCATGGTGTTTAGACCAAGGCCACGGGCAAATGCGTTTGGAGTATATTCGTACTGATTGATAACATCTAATACTTTTTTCTTAGTCTTTTCGCTAACATTATTGCTTCCATTTAGTACTCGAGATACGGTTGCAATGGAAACACCCGCTTTTTCTGAAATGTCATAAATAGTCATGTGAACCCTCGCTTGTTAAACTGTTTGTTGGAGATTATCCAAGCAATACAGTTAAAATAATCATTAATATAGTAATTACAAGCGCACAACTGTTGATTACAATTGCTGCGATTGCAAGACCTTTCTTCTCGGATTTCAATCCTAAAGCTGCGAAGTAGTAGATAAGAATCTGGATAATAACACCAAATGCTACACCAAAACATGAGCAAACTAAGCTAATAAGAGAACATACAAATGCGATAATGGCGAATTTGTTTTTACCTACTTTTGCTTGTTCTTCAAAATTAGCAGGTGTGTAGGATTGAGCCATGGTTGGCTGGGCTGGAGTTGCCTGTGTTGGCGCAGTGTTCTGAACGGCAGAAACAGGCTGTGCATCTACGGTGTTCTGTACTGGAGCACCAACTCCAGAAAGCTTATGCAATTCATTGAATAAAGGTTGTAATTTGTTAAGCGTTGCCTGCTTTGCTACTGCGGCAACAAAACCATTATCCAATGGCTTTGGCTTCTTATATGTACCAATGTAAGCCAAAATCGCTACTTCATTACCATTTATACTGAATTCAAAGCCTGACTTACCAGTCAAAATTGGATCATTGAATAAGTACCAAGTTGCACCATCGGTATTCTGTGGTGTGTACTTGTTGGTAGTTAAGAAACTGTTAATAAGTTGAAGTGCTAATTGTGTGTCATTTACAGTAAATGTAAACCTTGATTTGTTATCCATAATCACTTTGTCCCCCTCGTGAATAAAAATTATGTAAGCGGTTTCAACCCTAAACCACATTATGAATTATACAAAATACATGTGTGTTTTTCAAGACGCATTTTATTTTATATTTTTAGTTATTGACGAAAATTATAAATGGAAGTAAAATTGATTATGAAAGTACTTACATAACTTATGTTCCAAATAAAATACATATAGAAAAGGGAACGAAAGCACCTGGGAAATGACGTAATTGTAAGGAAAAGCCGTGATTGGGTGCTGATTTATGTGCTTAAGTGCATGAGAATGGAGGAGAAAATGGAAATCTTAAACAAAACAATGACTGGAAAAAAGGAAAGACCTATCAAAGTGGTACAGTTTGGTGAGGGTAATTTCCTCCGCGCGTTCGTAGATTACATGATTGATATCGCAAACGAGCAGGGTAAATTCGACGGAGACATCGTATTAATTAAACCTATCGAGTTTGGTAATCTTGATATGTTCCGTGCACAGGATTGCCAGTATACCGTTTCTTTACGTGGTAACGTAGACGGAGAGGCAAAAATTATTAATAGACAGATCACTAGCGTTAGAGACGTTGTTGATACATACAATGAGTATGATAAATACATGGGATTAGCTGAAATTGATACTCTTCGTTTCGTAGTATCAAATACTACTGAAGCAGGTATTGTATTTGACAATACTGATCAGTTTGACTTAAAGCCAGCTAAGACTTTCCCTGGTAAATTAACACAGTTCTTATATAGAAGATTTGAGACCTTTAACGGTGATATGAGCAAGGGTCTTGTAATGCTTCCAGTAGAGCTTATTGATGACAACGGTATTATGTTAAAGAAATGCGTAATGCAGTTAATCGAGCTTTGGGGACTTTCAGATGAGTTCAAGAATTGGGTAGACAAGGCTTGTGTATTCACTTCTACTTTAGTAGACCGTATCGTAACTGGTTACCCACGTGACAATGAAAAAGAAGAGTGGGAGAAGTTAGGTTACGAAGATCATATTATGGTAACTGGTGAGCCATTCGCTCTTTGGGTTATCGAAAGTGCTACCGATATCAGCAAAGAATTTGACCTTCCAGGCGCTGGTCTTCCAGTTATCTTTACTGATAATCAGAAGCCATACAAACAGAGAAAAGTTCGTATCTTAAATGGTGCACATACTTCTTTCGTACTTGCTGCATACCTTGCAGGTAAAGATATCGTTAGAGATTCTATGCAGGATGATGACATCAGAGACTTCATGTTGAAGACTATCTATGATGAAGTAATTCCTACATTAACTCTTCCAGAAGAGGAATTAAAACAGTTCGCAGGCGAAGTTGTTAACCGTTTCAACAACCCATATGTAGACCATGCACTTCTTGCAATCTCTTTGAACTCTGTTTCAAAATGGAGAGCAAGATGTATGCCTAGCTTCTTAGGTTATGTTGAGAAGTTTGGTAAGCTTCCTGCACACCTTACCTTCTCTTTAGCAGCATTAATGGCATTCTACTGCGGTACTGAGATTCGTGGTAAGGCATTAATCGGACACAGAGATGGTCAGGAATATAACATCATGGACGATATGAACGTTCTTGAGTTCTTCCGTGACAACTGCGAGAAAGAGACTCGTGAATTCGTAACTGCATTCCTTGGTAACGAAGATTTCTTCGGTCAGGATTTGAACAAGGTAGCAGGTGCTACTGATGCAGTTTGTGCATACTTAGATGATATTAAAGCAAATGGTATGAGGGCAGCATTATGCAAAATTTCTTAAAAATTAATGATAATGACAATGTAGTAGTTGCTTTACAGACACTCGCTCAGGGTGAGCAGGTCACTGTAGAGGCAGATGGCGGCAATAAGACCGTCACTGCTAATATGGAGATTCCAGCAGGTCATAAGATGGCTATCTGTGATATCGCAAAAGGTAGCGAAGTTACCAAATACGGTTACCGTATCGGTAATGCTATCGAAGATATCAAAGAAGGTGACTGGATTCATACTCACAATGTTAAGACCGCTCTTGGCGATTTGTTAGAGTATACATACGAGCCAACCCCTGTTGAAGAAAAGAAGACAGAGGATGTTACTTTCATGGGCTTTAATCGTCCTGATGGTAAAGTTGGTGTTCGTAACGAAATCTGGGTTATTCCTACTGTTGGTTGTGTGAACAACGTAGCTAGCGCTATTGCAAAGCAGGCTAATGCTTTTGTAAAAGGTAGTGTAAGTGAAGTTATCGCATTCCCACACCCTTACGGATGTTCACAGATGGGCGATGATCAGGAAAACACTAGAAAAATTCTTGCTGATTTAATCAATCATCCAAATGCTGGTGGTGTATTAGTACTTGGTCTTGGTTGTGAGAACAGCAATATCGACGTATTAAAGCCATACATTGGTGACTACGATGAGAACAGAGTAAAATTCCTTGTTTCTCAGGAATCTGATGATGAAATCGCAGATGCAGTAGAGATGATTAAGGGCTTAATCGACTACGCAGCAGGCTTTGAGAGAGAGCCAATCAGCGTAAGCAAATTAGTAATCGGTATGAAGTGTGGCGGTAGTGACGGTTTATCTGGTATCACTGCTAACCCATTGGTAGGACGTTTCTCAGACTTACTTATCTCTAAGGGTGGTACTACTATCCTTACCGAAGTACCTGAGATGTTCGGTGCTGAGACCATTCTTATGAATCGTTGTGCAGACAGAGGCCTTTTCGATAAGACTGTTAGCTTGATCAACGACTTCAAGAATTACTTCAAGAGCCACAATCAGACCATCTACGAGAACCCTTCACCAGGAAACAAGAAGGGTGGTATCTCTACATTAGAGGATAAATCTTTAGGATGTACTCAGAAGTCTGGTAGCGCAGCAGTTAAGGGTGTACTTGCATACGGCGAGACCGTTAAGACCCCTGGTTTGAACTTGTTAAGCGCACCTGGTAACGATTTAGTAGCAGCAACAGCTCTTGCAGCTTCTGGTGCTCACATCGTATTATTTACCACTGGACGCGGAACCCCATTCGCATCTCCAGTACCTACTATGAAGATTTCTACTAACTCAAGACTTGCTAACAAGAAAGCTAACTGGATTGACTTCAACGCAGGTGTATTAGTAGAAGATAAGACCATGGCAGAAGAGACCCAGAACCTCTTTGACTACGTAGTAAGAGTAGCTTCTGGCGAACAGGTATGCAGCGAGGCTGCTGGATTCCACGACATGGCCATCTTTAAGCAGGGCGTTACACTGTAACCAATATAAATCATATACAGAGCATGGCTCAAATGAGTACAGACACTTGCGACGAATGCTTGCATTCACGAGCAAGTGTTTGTGCGCATTTGTAAGGGGCAAGCGCCGTCCAAGGATTTACGTGGTTCTAATGTAACATCCGGCGCGAAGCCCCCATCGCATAAAGCCTTGGGCTTTATGCGATGGCCCTGCGGGACATTCGAATGATTACGTATCGTTAGTAGAATGTGTAAGTCACGGCGAGCGAAGCAATGCCGTGACGCCCCATTCATACTCTCCCCGCAAGCCTGACCAAGCGCAGCAATGGTCAGGCGCCCCTCTGTATCACATAAACCCCAAAAGTGCACACCCAGTAGTCCCTCTACTCCGTGTGCATTCTTGCTATTAACAGATACGGCGAGCGAAGCAACGCCGTATCCCTATACAAAATCAATTAATAAATCGGAGGATACCCTCATGAAAAACCAATTATTATCCGCATTAAATAACATCCAATCTGGCAACATCGAAGCCACAGCAGACGCAGTAAGTGCTATCAAGTCACTCCCACGCACCTCTGCCGATATCTTCGACTTATCATCTATCGACACTAACCTTTACAAAGCAGGCAGTCTCGTATATCCTGTATACACAGCCTACGAAACCACCTGTAACAAGAAGGAAGGATACCCTGACATCATTGTCCAATTCCGTGTTATTAACAAAATGTTAAAAGACGATTATACATTTGCTAACGTAGCAAACTACCTATACATGCTCATTACCACCATTGAATACATGAGCCCTGAAATCTACGAATATTACAGAGAACTCATCAATATGTTCAAAGAAAACGTAAAAGAAGTAATCGACAAGTTCTTCGTAAACGAAAGCTTTGAATCAATGGCAGACCCTGAATCTGAGCAGATTCTTAGAGCAGCAGTAGCAACAGCATGTAAGAAAGATGTATTGTTGGCAGAAAAATATCAGGCGTTATGTTAATAGGAACGAAACAATCATAAGCCAATGAAAGGGTAAGGAATACAAAATGGAAATTTTACATGTAATGAATACAGCCAGAAGTGCTGTTGTTGAGATTAAAGATGGTGGACGTCATTTTACAAAGCGTCCTTACAATATTGTAGTAAATGGTAAAGAGTATGGTACAACCGATAAGACGATTACCTCTATTTTCGGATTAACACCAGATACCAAACATACCGTAGAAGTATTCGACGGTAGCGAGAAGCTTGGAGAAGTATCCTTTAAGACAGACTATGAATTCGTAACCTTAGATGTAACTAAATTCGGTGCTAAGGGTGACGGCGAGCATGATGATACCCATTTCATTCAGGCTGCTATAATGGCTTGTCCTCAGAACAGCCGTGTATACTTCCCAGCTGGTACTTACCGAATCACTAGTCTTTTCTTAAAGAGCCATATTCGTATAGAGTTAGCAAAAGATGCAGAATTAAAGGCAGATACTGACAGAACTCATTTCCCAACTTTCCCAGGTATGATTGAAAGTTACGATGAAGCTGACGAATATAACTTGGGTACATGGGAAGGCAACCCATTGCCAATGTTCTCTGGAATTATCTGTGGTATCGGTGTAGAAGATGTAGTGATCTATGGTGAAGGTATCATCAATGGTAACGCATCAAAAGAAAACTGGTGGCATAATCCTAAAGTTATGAACATTGCTTTCAGACCTAGATTGTTCTTCATCAGTGGTTGTAAGAATATCACTTTGCAAGGAGTGAAGTTCTGTAATTCTCCTTCATGGACTTTACACCCATACTTTAGTAATGATTTGAGATTTATTGGTTTAACTGTTGAGAATCCTGCTGATTCACCTAATACAGACGGTTTGGATCCAGAATCTTGCAAAAATGTTGAGATTCTTGGTGTTCGTTTCTCTCTTGGTGATGACTGTATCGCAGTTAAGAGCGGTAAGATTTACATGGGTAAAAAGCATAAGACTCCTTCGGAGAATATCAATATCCGTCAGTGCTTAATGGAGAACGGCCATGGTGCAGTTACCTTAGGTAGCGAAATGGCAGGCGGTGTAGTAAATCTTACTGTAGAAGATTGTATTTTCCGTCACACCGATAGAGGACTTAGAATTAAGACTAGACGTGGTAGAGGTAAAGATGCTATTCTAAGTAATATCATCTTCCGTAACTTAACATTAGATCATGTTATGACCCCATTGGTTGTAAATGCATTCTATTTCTGCGACCCAGATGGTAAGACACAGTATGTACAGTCAAGAGATGTATACCCAGTAGATGACAGAACTCCTTCAATTAAGAAGATGATCTTCGAGAATATGGAGTGTACCAACTGTCATGTTGCTGCAGGCTATTTTGACGGACTTCCAGAGCAGAAGATTGAAGAAATCGTTATGAAAAACATTTCTATTAGCTATGCAGAGAATCCTAAATTTGATGTACCAGCTATGTCAGATGGTGTCGATAAGAGTAGTAAAAGAGGTCTTTTTGCAAGAAATGTTGCAAAATTAACCTTGGACAACGTACATATCGAAGGTCAAGATGGAGAGATGTACGAGTTTATCGGAGTGGATGAGTTAGAAGAGAAGTAAATATGGTATTGTATTAGGAGGAAGTTATGCAGTTAGGAATCAGATTACACGACACAAAAAAACTACCTTTTGAAGAGCGAATTGCAGATGTGCATGATTTGGGCTTCAAATGCGGACACTTAGCATTGGCAAAGGTAATTGATGAATTTCCAACCACAGATGAAGCTTTAACCCCAGGTTTGGCTATGTATATGAAGAATGTTTTTGCCAAGAATAATGTGGATATTGCAGTACTTGGTTGTTATTTAAACCTTGCTAACCCTAATAAGGAGCAGCTTGCCAAGACGGTTCATCGTTACATGGCACACATTCGTTTTGCTTCATGGCTAGGATGTGGTGTAGTAGGTACAGAGACTGGTGCTCCAAATGAGACCTACACTCATGTGCCAGAATGTCATGGAGAAGAAGCATTACAGACGTTTATTACCAACCTCCGCCCTGTTGTAAAATATGCAGAGCAGATGGGTGTAGTAATCGCTATTGAGCCAGTATGGAAGCATATCGTATGCAATCCAAAGAGAGCCAGAAGAGTGTTGGATGAGATCAATTCTCCTAACTTGCAGATTATCCTTGACCCTGTGAACTTATTAGATATTTGCAACTATCAGGATCAGGTAGCGATTGTAGATGAAGCAATTGAATTGCTTGGACCAGATGTTGCTATGGTACATATCAAAGACTATGTGGTAGATGGTGATAAGTTAAAATCCGTTGGTGCTGGTTTTGGTCAGATGGATTATACTTCTATCATCAAGTTCATGAAAGAGAGAAAACCATTCATTCATGCAACTTTGGAAGATACCACCCCTGAGAATAATCTTCAGGCAAAGAAGTTCATTCAGGACTTATATGATAATGCATAAAAATAAGGGAGATGCCTTGAGGCATCTCCCTTTTCTTTGATTGTCTATATATCCCACCCCTGTAGGACATTCTCTTTTGTATACTTAGCAGCTTCTTCATTGGTCAACTGATGTGAGAAGTCAGCGCGTGAATCTACATTTGCACCAGGGCCATAAGAATTGTATTCACCATAATAGAAATGTCCGTGGGTCTTCTCCCAATCATTCCAACCAAGCGGGTGGATGTGCTCACCTAACTCGCAATTGATATATACGGTTTTAGCCCATTCTCTCCATGGTCTTCCTAAATAGATAGAACCTGCAGGACAATCACTGGTTAAATGACAATTTTTAAGTACATATCCAAATTCCTGGTCTTGGAAAGTGGAAGCAGCAGTGATGTATCCATAGATGTCTTCTTCACCACTTTCTGGAGGACGACGATCACCAGGCTTCTTAGAGTGGATGGTGCAATCTTCAAAGTAAGCAATAGCACCACCGAAGATAAAATCAACATCTCCTTGAATAAAACAATTGCGATAACATTGTCTACCCATAATACGTGGTTTGTACTCGCCGGGACCTCTAAAACCATGAGGTTGTGATTCTTTCATTGGAAGAGGTGCGGTAAACAAAGTATCCTGACTACCAATCATATTACAATCTTCAAAGTAATTGCGGTCTCCGTCAACGTACAAGGCTAATGCCTGCCCTACGGTATGACCAAAGCCGGCATCGTTCTGGAAAGTAAGATGCTTAGCAGTAAAGTCATGGGTGTTGATGCGAACAGTAGCAGTACGGAAAGTGCCACGTTTTTCTCCATCTTCCAAAATCTCAAAAGCGCCATCACCATATACAATAGTAGTCTTATCACGACCAGCACCAAGAAGAGTGATGTTAGGACGTGAGAATATTAATTTCTCACGATAAACACCTTCACCAATATGGAAAATAACAGGTGTTATATCAGAAGGAATAGCAGGAAAAACCTGTTCTTCTTCGGTATATCCGTTACTCTCATCATATCCTGTTACGAATTCAATAGCATCTGTGATGGTGCTAAAATTAGGTGTTTGTTCTGGCATATTAATGTAAATATGTAAAGTAGATTGTGCCATGTTGAATCCTTCCTTATATTAAGCTGACAATTTCTAATTCTGGTCTTGCAGCTAAATCAATATATTCGTTGTCGCATTGAATAACTGGTCTGGAAAGCTTTGCTTTATTGATGAAAACAATGTCTCCCTGCTGACCATTACTTAGGTGGCAACGGGTTCGTATATAAGTATTTACTACATTTTCTAAGAACACTAATAGGTACTGTGCATCATATTTTTGTAAACCTTCTGACTCGAAGATTTCAATTACTCTAAACGGAGGTACAGGCCCACGATAGACACGTGCTGCTGTCATTGCATCATATACATCTGCAATTGCTACTAGTTTTGCAAAACGGTCAATCTCAGCATTTCGTAATTGAGAAGGATAGCCGCTGCCATCGCAACGCTCATGGTGCATGAGAGCTGTTAACTTAATATGTTCGTTAATATTATGAGATTTTAAGAGATTATAGCCGGCCTGTGGATGTTTCTGCACTTGATGGAATTCATCTTTGGACAAATCACTAGGTTTAGCAATAATCGAATGAGGAACTTGAATCTTGCCAATGTCATGTAATAGTCCGCACACGGTAGCCAGACGGATATCTTCTTCTGGCATCTTCAGCCATGTAGCTAATAAATTGCTTATTAGTGCAACATTGATACAATGAGCATAGGTGGAATTATCATATTCGCGCATGTTCTGTAACATTGCCATAATACCTACCTGACCTCGTAATTCGGATATCAAATCCAAGCTTTTTTCAATAATAATATCTACATCAGATGAGATATTGCGTTCCACAATATCATTAATCGAATCACGAAATGCATTTACACCTTCCTCATAAGTTGCACGGAATTTCTTAAATTCTGGACTTTTTTTCAAACGCTCGTAGTAAGATGGCTTGTCTGTATAATCATCCTCCATAACAAGAGTCTGCATGCCATCTTCGATGTGAACAATCTGCACACCATAAAGTACAAGCTTGGTTATTAACTTATCAGTTAATTGAGTTCCTTTTGGAAGAGACCAACTATCATCGTAAGTCTTGACTTTTTTTGCGATAATCATGCCAGGAACCAAATCTTTGGTAAGTATTCTTTTCATATAATTCACGCTATCCTTAATAAAAACAAATTAACGTTGTGCAATATGTTATTATACTATCAGGAGTGGCAAGATGTCAAACTTTACAAATAATTTACAAAATGTTCAGAGGTTTACATAGATTGAGGTGTTGAATACCTAGGGTAAATCTGTTAAAATATACCTTGGATTTTTTCTAAAATAATGTTCCACACGGAACAGAGATGGGTAAGGAAGCAAAATGAAAGTAATTGACAAGTTATTTGGAACACATAGCGAAAGAGAATTAAAGCGCATTGCGCCATTGGTAGATAAAATAGAAGCACTTCGTCCTACGATGCAGGCGTTGTCGGATGAAGAATTGAAGGCAAAGACACAAGAATATAAGGCACGTTTGCAGGAAGGCGAGACTTTGGATGATTTGTTGCCAGAGGCATTTGCTACCGTTCGTGAAGCAGGTAAGCGTGTATTGAACATGGAGCATTATCGTGTGCAGCTGATTGGTGGTATCATTCTCCATCAGGGACGTATCGCAGAGATGCGTACTGGTGAAGGTAAGACCTTGGTATCTACTTTGCCAGCATATTTAAATGCATTGGAAGGCAAGGGCGTACAGATTGTTACTGTCAACGACTATCTGGCAAAGCGTGATGCTGAGTGGATGGGACAGGTACATGAGTTCCTT
>CAZHEM010000071.1:0-14361 GCA_964531725.1 uncultured Acetatifactor sp. | reverse complement strand
CAATGGTCTGTTTGCATTATAAGAAAGAGACCACAATAACTAAACTTCGAGACATTATGGGAACCGATATTAAGGGAACCAATCTAGTGGGTGTAAGCAAATGTGCGGAGGAATTAGGTTTTATATCCCAAGCGGTCAAAGTGGATAAAGAGGGATTTTTAAGTGAATATACGTTACCGGCAATAGCGAATGTTATAACAAAAGAAGGACTTAGTCATTTTGTTGTGATATTCAAGATAACCAAGAAGTATGTAGTATTTGGTGATCCTGCGAAAGATTTGATGCGGATGGAGCTTGACGAGTTTTATAAAATCTTTACAGGTGTAATGGTAATCTTAAAACCAAACAATTCTTTTGTAAAAGGGAAGATTAAAGGGGAGAAAATATTCGATAGATATCTGAGGCTTTTATGGCCTCAGAAAAAGCTGTTTTTCTATGGGATTTTAGCATCCCTTCTAATTACACTCTTGGGAATTATATCTTCCATATTCAATAATATGATTTACGATGAAATATTGCCGTATAAACAAGAAGACCCTTTGAGAATGGTATTAATGGTATTTTTAGGGGTGTCTTTTGTGAAGATTTCCATAGGATTTATAAGACAATGGATTATGATGCATCTATCTATCCGAATCGATATACCGTTAATGCTAGGGTATTTTGAACATATTTATAAACTCCCTATGAAGTTTTTTGCTACGAGGAAGACTGGAGATATTACCACAAGATTTTCGGATGCAGTTACTATTAAAAATATCTTTACCAATATAGCGTTGACATTGGTAATGGATATTGTAATGGCCTGTGTGACAGGTGTGATTTTGTTCCGAATGAATATATCGTTATTTTCTATTATCTTTTTCATGACATTAATTAGTATTCTGTTAGTGTTTGTTTTTAAGCAACCATATAAGAAAATTAATGAAGAACAGATGCAACAATCGTCTGTGCTTAATTCGCAAATTATTGAAGGGCTAAGGGCGATTGAAACGATAAAGGGTAATGCCAATGAAGAGAATGAGTTGGAGAATCTTGAGAGAGAATATATAAAAGCTTTGCGTATAGGTTATAAAGAAGGAATGATTTCCAATGTGCAGGGAACTATTTCAAGTGCAATATCTGGTATTGGTAATTTGATTTTGACATATGCGGGCATTATGCAAGTAATTGAAGGTAATATTACTTTGGGAAGTATGATGGCATTCATGACATTGTCGGGATATTTTATGGATCCGATAGGTCGGTTGGTAAGTCTACAGTTATCCATACAGGAAGCGAATATATCCATGAAACGTATTTCGGAGATTCTGGACTATGAGACGGAACAGGACGGCGAAAATGGGCAGAACTATCAAGAACTAGATAGTGTCAACGGAGATATTCAAATAAAGAATGTTACGTTTCGTTATGGGAATCGCAAGCCAATATTAAATAATATTAGTTTTACAATTCCACAAGGTAAGAAGGTGGCGCTAGTAGGAGCAAGCGGAAGTGGCAAATCTACAATAGCAAAGTTGCTCTTAAAATATTATGAACCGGAAAATGGGGTGATTACAATTGATGGGGTTGATATAAATGAGATTTCCAATGCTTCGCTACGTCGAGCGACATCTTATGTGCCACAAAATATTGAATTGTTTTCTAAAAGTATCTATGACAATATTCGTGCAAGTAGGCGTAGTGCCACTTTGGAAGAGGTAATTGATGCTGCAAAACTAGCAGACGCGCATGAATTTATAAAGCGTCTTCCAATGCAATATTCTACATATTTAGAAGAAGCCGGAAATGGATTGAGCGGTGGAGAAAAACAGAGAATTGCGTTGGCTAGAGCATTTTTGAAAAAGAATAATTTCTATATCATGGACGAAAGTACAAGTAATCTTGATTTTGCTACGGAAAATGTCATCTTTGACATGATTTATAACAAGTTTTGTGATAAGTCGATGTTAATTATTGCTCATAGATTAGCCACTGTGAAGAATTGTGATCAGATTATTGTAATGAAACAGGGTGAAATTGTAGAAAGTGGAACTCAGCAAGTAGGCGTAGTGCCACTTTGGAAGAGGTAATTGATGCTGCAAAACTAGCAGACGCGCATGAATTTATAAAGCGTCTTCCAATGCAATATTCTACATATTTAGAAGAAGCCGGAAATGGATTGAGCGGTGGAGAAAAACAGAGAATTGCGTTGGCTAGAGCATTTTTGAAAAAGAATAATTTCTATATCATGGACGAAAGTACAAGTAATCTTGATTTTGCTACGGAAAATGTCATCTTTGACATGATTTATAACAAGTTTTGTGATAAGTCGATGTTAATTATTGCTCATAGATTAGCCACTGTGAAGAATTGTGATCAGATTATTGTAATGAAACAGGGTGAAATTGTAGAAAGTGGAACTCATGAAGAGCTGCTTGAACAAAGAGGAGAGTATTATAGACTTTGGGAAATGCAACAAGGGAATTATGGTGTTAATCTATAGATTTACATAAATTTCACTATTGGTTGCAAACAATTAGTGAATAAAAATGACAAGATAAGGAGACAAAAGACATGAAAAATCAACAAATGATTTTACCATCTAAATGTGAAACCCTAGATGGAGATGTGATGGAACTAATTAATGGTGGTGGTGTTCAGTTAAGCTATACCAAAGGTTACTTGAGTAAATCGGTTTGTATCGCAGATGCAAAAATGTTAGTTCAATCAGGCGCGGTAAAGAACATGACTATTTCAGATGTGGCAGCAGAGATATATGCACATGCAAAAATTTACTATTCATTACAGCCAATTATTTCTTTGGGAGCTACTTTGGGAGTAGATTTTTGTGAGTCACTTGCCGATGGAATTGACATTGAAGA
The DNA here is from genome assembly GCA_964531725.1 of uncultured Acetatifactor sp. Classification (GTDB taxonomy): domain Bacteria; phylum Bacillota; class Clostridia; order Lachnospirales; family Lachnospiraceae; genus Acetatifactor. The sequence goes on along the minus strand of CAZHEM010000071.1, from coordinate 11,497 downwards.
TCATAAGGATAATAGAACATTTATGGGACATTATTACTATGAATACTTTAATGATATTTATAACAACTTGTAATCGATGATTTAACTGACGTAGGGCGATTACGCTTGTAGTCGTCCTACGATGCATTGTAGTATATTGAAGCAGTGAAGAATGGTAAGTTGGAGGGCGTATGAAAAAGAAAATTATAATTATTGTTTCAGTACTTGTTATAGCAATGGTTGCAACAATTGTAGGCATTTACGCGTATGCTAAAAGTCAGCAGGAATCGTATCACACAGAGGACATATGTGAATACGGTATTTATGAGAATCACATGGCAATGGAATATGAAATGATGCAGTCGGAATTGATGATATTCCCAGATAATGCTTTGGTTCAAGAATGTGGCAAGCAATACATATACGATTGTGGTGTGTTGAGCATGGCGGCTAATTATTATTTTGTGTATGTAGAGTGTGAATATGACCAAGAGCAATTACAGTCAGAAATAGAGCGCTTACAACAGATAGAAATAGCCTATGACCATACAACTAAGAAAGTGGCGTCTTATAGTGTGGATGTAGATACAACTATTTATGTAACCACTTTAGAAGAGACTGGCTCGAAAGAATATGCAATTGTGAATGGTTCTACTATTCAGTATGTACTAAATCGATATAATGATTCTCTCGAGAAAAAATACATTGATAAAGAGTACAGAAATTGCTTGCGTGAATGGGACAAGGAAACAGAGGATTACACAATCTATTATTATGGCAAACCATATACGTTAGAGGGGAAAGAAAATTCATAAAAAGATAGGAAATGCCTAAGTTGGAAGACCAAGATGAATAAAGAAACAAAAACATTAGAACAATTAAGAGACAGCCGTCTTTTATTTGAAAAGGAAGCACCACCATTTGGTTATTTGTTTTTACTAATTATAACGGTGGCGTTAGTGGGAATCAGCGTGTGGAGTGCGAAAACGATTAAGCCTTATGTGATTGTAACACAGGGAACGATAACAAATAGCGAATCTAATTATGTAATGTCCTCGTATACAGGGGAAATAGAGCAGTGCTATATGGAAGAAGGTAAAATAGTACAAGCAGGAGATGTACTATTTACCATTAAAAGTACAGATTATAATCTTCAAGAAGAACAGCTACAGGCATCAAAAGAGACTTATGAGAAACAGATAGAGCAGATGGAATTATTGGTCAAATCCATTAAGGATGATACCAACTATTTTGATGCCACTGATGCGGAAGATACCTTGTATTATAGTACTTTTGAAGCGTACAAATCACAGATTGCTCAGAATAAATTTGATGCAAGTACATATCAAATGTATAGCTACTCGGATGAACAGATTGAAGGAGAGATGGAAAAGAATCAGGGGAAGATATCAGAAATATATTATTCTGCGATTCAATCTGCGGAGAGTTCTATTCGAGAGGCACAATTGCAAGTTGCATCTATTGAGGCGCAATTGGAAGCGATTGGAAGCGGTCAGATGGAATATAGTGTAAAAGCAGTGAATGCAGGAGTATTACATATGCTTGCTGATTACAAGGAAGGGATGGTTGCACAAGCAGGGACAGCGGTTGCAACGATTACGCCGGAGAATGCAGAAGTAATTATAGAGGCTTATGTGAGTACTGCCGACATGGCGAGAATGGATGAAGGAGATACAGTGCAAATGGCGGTGGATGGTCTGATTCAGTCCGTGTACGGCAATCTATATGGTACAGTGACTTCTATTGACAGTAATGTGACCACCATGCAAGGCGAAACAGGTCAAAGCCAACCAGCATTTAAGATTAAAATAAGTCCTGAGGCAGATTATTTAGTAAGTAAAAACGGAAAAAAGGTAAATCTGTCTAATGGTATGACGGTAGAAGCAAGAGTATTTTATGATGAGGTGACTTACTTCGATTATACTTTGGAAAAGCTAGGTTTGAGATACAATGAATAGGATAGACAACAAGGGAAGAGTTAGACTCAAGAAATGGTTATATGTAGTTTCATTTATGAGCGTTGTAGCGTTAGTATCAATGACAAAAATGAAATGTAGTGCAGAAACAACAGTCTCTTCAGGAGACAGTGCAACAGTGTGCGTAACAGAATTGGATTTAGGAGACTGCCCGAAGGAAATACTTGTAGGGACATCTCAAATGTTGAGCGTGTTAAGAATTCCGTCCAATGCAACAGAAACGGAATTTGTATATGAGTCAGATAATGAAGAAGTGGCAACTGTTAATGCTTTGGGAAGATTGACTGCAAATAAACTTGGTAAAGCCCAAATTACTGTAACATGTGGAGCGGTGAAGAATTCCTTTGAGGTATCGGTGGTAAGTGCTTTGGGGGCTGTATCGGTTCAAGATATTGAAGTAGGAGATTATGAGCAAGAATTAGGTGTTGATAAGACCATGTATTTATCTGCTAAGGTATTGCCAACAAATGCAACCAATACGTCGATAACATACACTTCTTCAGATGAACAGATTGCTACCGTTAATTCCTCGGGAACGGTAAAAGGAATTGCTCCGGGAGAGGTTACTATAGAGATTTCGGCTGGAAATATAACAAAAGAAATTGATTTGATAGTGAAATTAGAGACGACTGCTATTCAATTGAATAGTACCTATGTAGTGTTAAAGCCAAAAGAAACATTTGCCATTCAAGCAAGTGTTAGCCCAGGGGGAGCGGATTCAAATTTCTCATATAAATCTCTAGATACGGATGTAGCGGAAGTGTCTGATATTGGTGTGATTACGGCAAAAAACAATGGAGTTACAACGATAATTGTTTCAAATGATGATTTACAAGAGTCGCTTTCGGTAGTAGTAAATGAAGACGGCAAAGTACAGGAAGAATTGATGAATGGAAATGGGGAAGGCTCTGATTTAGAAAAAACGTTTCCAGCAACCATTTTAACCAAGGATTATCCGGTTGTTACCTCGGAAATGCTGAAATATTTTTATGAGAAAGAAAAAACACTTACTATAAAAGGAGAAGGTTATACTATTTTTCTTGATGGTAAGAATATTGTAAATTTTGAGAATGAATTGTATACGAAATTAGTATTTGAACAATCACAAGAAGGGCTTACTTTTATTGTGAACAAAAAGCAAAAGCTATGTGGTGACGTTACAATAGATATTAGAGATAAAGTGACTAGTGAAAAATATTTGTATTTATTCAATGAAGCCACAGAAAAATATGAGAGATTGGAAGTAGAGGACATTACGTTATTGCAGATTGATACTGCTGGGAAATATATACTAACTACAGAAAAAATATCGGAAGTAGATGTGAATGAAGTAGTTATTGTAATTGGTGTAGTGGCATGTGTATTGGGAGTTGTTTTGTATATTATGTGTAAAAAGAGATATTGGTTTTGGTAAGAAAGACACTATTAAATGTGGTATAGGCAATTGTTTATATATATGATAACCAGTCGCGAATGGTTAAAAATAATAAGAGAGGGAAATGATAATGAGAAATGAAAAGTTAGTAATGCCATCTTCATGCATTACCATGGATGAAGAAGAAATGATGTATGTGGAAGGAGGGAAAGGAACTAATATAGATACATTGCCGATATATTTAAGTAGAAGTGAAAGTAAGAAAAAGGCAGAGGAACTTAAAGACGATGGCTTTTGCACTAATATGAGCGTAACAGATATTGCTAAGGAAATACATGGACATGCAGTATGGGGATATGGTATGATAGGGCCTTCAGTAATGAATACGTTACCAAGTTTGGTTAGAGAAGCAGCTCAATATATTAGTGAATGTGGTCTTAATGGTATTACACTAGGAGACGATTGTGATGTGTGGTATAGAGTTGCAGCATATAATGTGGCTTGGCCGATGGGTATAGCATAAGTCTATTTATACTAAACTACCTTTTGCTATTAATTTTTGTTTAAAAAGTAGAAGGTAGTTTAGAAAAGGGAGGTTATGTATGAATAAAAAGCTAGCAATGAAGATGACGGTAGGATTTATAGTATCCGCTGCCATTGCTCTGATTATTTTTGTTTGGTTAGTAATTACGGGAGGATTTCCAAAGGAAACAAGCAAGGTGGAAGATTATTTATGCAAAGAGAATTATTTGGGACATGGACAGTTGCTTATTTTCCCAGAGGAATTACCCAAGTATGATGATGGAATAACATATTATTTTTATTGTCGAGATACTATATTCCAGCCAACCTGTCAGATATATCTTAAATGTACATATAATGAAGATGATTATGAAAAGGAATGTGACCGCCTATCCAACATCTCTGTAACTTATGAAGGACAAACGCAGAACATAAGATTTGAAGAAAATAGTTTTACGTTGCCAGCATATGTGGCTATGAATGGATGGTGCAGTTGTTATGAATATGCATTGGTAAATGAAGCGGAACATACCATTGAATATATTTATTTGCAGCAGAATGTAGAAGATGCTATCAAATTTGATTTGGACAAGTTGCCAGATACATTTGGAATACAAGAGTACGAAGGCTTATCAGAGTTCAGTATTTATCATTTTGAAACACCTAATGGGGGATATGTATCAGCATATTAAAGGTATCATGCATAACTAAGAGGAAAACACCTAGCAATTGTTAGGTGTTTTTTCACGTATGCGAAATAGAAAGTGATTTATCCATAAAAATGTTGTATAGTAGACGTATCTATTAAGAAGAGGAGGGGCAGCGTGGACGAGAGAGAATTTGAGCTTTGCGTGGAAGCTATGTGCAATGGCGACAAGCAAGGTCTACGACGAGTGTACGAAGCATATGTCAAGTATATCTATTCCATTGTGTATGGTATTCTTGGCAGCAGGGAAAACGCAGAAGATGTAACCAGTGAATTCTTTATTAAGCTGTGGGAGAAGTCGGAGCAGTATAAGCCGGGCAACGGACATAAGGGCTATTTGGCTACCATGGCGCGGAATATGGCCATTGATTACCTGCGTAAATATAAAAAAGAAGAACTGACGGCGGTGGTGCATGACATGGGAAGTGATGCACATAGCGATGAAGAAAATGGTATGGAAGCTGGACGAAAGATAAAGGTGCAGCAGGCCACACAGCAAAATAATGTCAGCGTGGAACAGGAAGTAATCGGTGAGATGAATCTGCAGGAATTGTTGCAGATATTAAAGCCAGGGGAACGGAAAGTCGTAGATATGAAGGTGCTTGGTGAACTGACTTTCCGAGAAATAGCAGACATTCTGGGATTGCCTATGGGAACGGTAACATGGCAATATCAGAATGCTATGAAGAAATTAAGGAGGTGCGGATATGAAGAACTTTGAAAATGAATATAGAAGTCTAGTTCAAGACGACATGCCGGACCTCTGGGATAGAATTGAGGCTGGACTGGTGGAGAAGAAGGTTGTACAAAAGGATGTAGTTGTGCGACAGGAAGAAATGAAACTGGAAGAAAACCAGCAAGAAGTAAAAATACAAGAAAACAAGCAGCAAGAGGTAGTGACAAAAGAAGAGGTAGTATCACGAAATAACAGAACCAATCTATATAAATTCATGAGATATGCAGGAGTAGCGGTAGCGGCATGCATATTGTTTGTATTGGTAATGCCCACTGCCCTAGGTATGCTCACAACTGGCGGTTCCTCAGAATCTGCCAAGATGGCAGAGGATGCTGCGGCACCAGAAGCACCTGCGGCGATGATGCCAGAAAATGCGATGGAGTCTGTCAAGATGGAAGCAGCACCTATGGAGGAGGCAAAGATGGAAGCAGCACCAACAGAAGGAGCCGCACCTATGGAAGATGGTGTCCGTGAAGAAACTGAGTTGGCGGAAGGCGTAGCTGGGGTGGTAATAAATGAAGAAGCCAAGGCGACGACCAATACGGAAGCTGGAACAATTGGTGAGAAAAGGTCAGAATACGTGGTTTTTCAAGAAAACTCAGGAATTACCTTAACGGCAGAAAATATCACACCAACAGGGTTAACAATCAAATGTACTCAATCTGAAGGAAGACCTGCAGGTGAATTACGAACAGGCAGTTGGTATGTATTGCAAAAATGGACACAAGAAAATGGTTGGGAAGAAATGCCATATATTATTGATGGTGAAATCGCTTGGACATCAGAAGCATGGACGATACCAATGGATAACACTTGTGAATGGGAAGTAGACTGGGAATGGTTATACGGAACAGTGCCAAATGGTAAATACCGAATAGGTAAAGAAATTATGGATTTCATACCTAATAGAGATTATGAAAGGGAAGTTTGCTTTATAGAATTTGAAATAACAGAATAAATTCAAAAATAAATCCCATAAATATCCATCCTCCCATGCGTATCTGTTATATAGATAATTAATAACGATACAAAGGGAGGATGATTTTATGAAGAGGAAAGTTTTAAACAAGATAATGACCAAAATGTTGGCAGGTGGCTTGGCAGTGTGCATGTTAGCTGGTTGCGGTGGCGCAGGAGCTACACAGGAAGCCAAGGATGCAGGCATGGCGGAGGCACCAGCAGCGATGGCAGAAGGTGCTATGGAATCTGCCAAGATGGAAGCGGCGCCTATGGAGGAGAACACCAACATGGTTACAGGGACAACAGATGGTCTTAGGTATGCGGAGGCTTTTGAGGCAGAGGCAGCGGTAGCCTGCCCCACTGTAATAGAAGAGGCTAATACAGAGGAGTATTCTCAGTCAGAGGAAAAAGGCTTTGTCTCTGTATACAGTGAGCCGTTGTCTACTTTTTCTGCGGATGTGGACACCGCTTCTTACAGTAACCTACGCCGTCTCATTAATGAAGGATATTCCATAGACACTCTTCCAGAAGGGGCTGTAAGAGTGGAAGAGATTATTAACTATTTTTCCTACGACGATTTAGAGAATCCTAAGGGGGACGAGCCATTTGGAGTAACCACACAGATTATGCCTTGTCCATGGAACTCCGAGAGCCATCTGTTACGAGTGGGATTGAAGACGGAGGATGTGGACTATAGTGAATTCCCATCATCTAATTTGGTCTTTTTACTGGATGTGTCAGGTTCTATGTATGCGGATGATAAATTACCATTGTTGCAGGAGTCTTTCGCTCTTTTGGCAGAGAATCTAACAGAAAAAGACCGCGTATCGATTGTTACTTATGCAGGGGATGATGCAATTATCATTGAAGGTGTACCTGGCAATGATACGAAAAAGATTTGTAAGGCATTATATGCTTTGGAAGCAGGCGGTAGTACCCATGGTAGCAAAGGAATTGAGACAGCCTATAAGTTGGCAGAGGAATATTTTATTGAAGGTGGCAACAACCGTGTGATTCTAGCTACCGATGGAGACTTGAATGTGGGACTTACCACAGAAGAGGAACTGGAGGATTTGATTACAGAGAAGAAGGAGTCGGGTGTATTTTTATCGGTATTAGGCTTTGGTACGGGCAATATCAAGGACAACAAAATGGAGACCTTGGCAGATAAGGGAAATGGCAACTACGCTTACATCGATAGCTTGCGTGAAGCCAACAAGGTGTTAGTAGAAGAAATGAGTGCTACTTTGTTGACTGTTTGCAAAGACGTGAAGTTTCAAGTGGAATTCAACCCAGCAGTGGTAGCAGAGTATCGTTTGGTTGGATATGACAATCGCCTTTTGGATGCGGAAGATTTTGAGGATGATACGAAAGATGCAGGCGAGATTGGTGCTGGACATTGTGTGACTGCTCTCTATGAAATTGTCACCAATGAACAGATTGGTACTGTAAAATGTGGGGTAAAAGACCTAAAATATGCAGAGTTCTATGAAGAAAAAGGGAAGCAAAATGACTCTAATCCTGCATGGAAAGAGGGCGGTTATAAGGAATACGAATGGCTGACAGTTAGTATTCGTTACAAAGAGCCAGAGGGAACTACTAGTAAATTATTGGAGTATCCTGTGAATTTCGATTCTTATACCACTTCTCCAAGCGATGATTTTCAATTCGTGGCAGCGGCAGCAGAATTTGCTTTAGTTGCTAAACAAAGTGAATATAAGGCAGATGCATCCTTAGAACAGGTAGAGGAGGTGCTGGAAGACATTCGCTTGACAGATGAATACAAAAAGGAATTTGCCCAGCTAGTAGAAATGCTACAGAAGAATGCTAGATAGTTTATTTTTCGCAAAAGATGCAAATACGAATAACACTACAAAAAATGATGCAAAACACAGATTATAAACAGAGAATAAATTTTCAAAACTTTGTAGAAATGTTCAGAAAATTATAGTATAATACCCTTATATAGTAAATTGCTAATATTGGGGAAAGGGCGATGTCAGTATGCATCGTAAGGTAATTAGACTATGATGGTTGCATTGATACCTCTGTTTGATGAGAATATGGCAGTTCGTGCTTATTCCGTCTTTGCACAGAAGGATAACTTTTTATTAAATCCTAATAGATTAGGAACAGGTAAATTTGATGGTGCAGGTACTATTGATGGTTTGGAAGTCATTAAGAATGTAGGCATTGAGACCATTTCTTCTGACAAGGAATTATTTGTGCAGATTAATAATGTGTCTATTTTCTCGGATATAGAAGCGCAATGTAAAGTGCCTCATGACAGATTGGTGTTCTTGCTAGATAATACATTTCCACCAATTGATATGTACGTGAATCGCTTAAAAGAGCTTAAAAATGCAGGATACAAGCTAGCTATGCGAAAAGTTCCGGTGAGCATTATGGAGAGTCATAAGCCGATTATTGAGTTGTTGGATTATGTATTTATCAATCCACATAAGGTTGCTATTGATAAGGCGCATCTCTATTTTAGCCAAGTGTATCCAAATGTACGTTTGTGCGCAGGCGCATTGGAGACCATAGAGGGATTTGAAAAAGTAAAAGCATTGAAGTGTTGTCATCTGTATGAAGGTCCATTTTATCGTATCCCGATTACCAAGGGCGAGACAGAGGTTGCACCTCTTAAGATGAATTACATAGCGTTATTAAATATTGTGAATGAGACAGATTTTGATTTGACAAAAGCGGCAGATATTATTGGTCGAGATGCGGCACTCACCATTTCGTTATTAAAGATGGTAAATCGTATGACCATTAATTCTCAAATTAATTCCATTCGTCATGCGGCTGCAATGTTGGGACAGCGTGATTTGAAAAAGTGGATTAATACGGCAGTTGTTAATGAGATGTATGCAGATAAGCCTAACGAGATTACTCGTATTTCCTTGCTTCGTGCCAAGTTTGCAGAGAATTTGGCTGGATATTTTGGAATGGAGATGCAGAAGGAAGAATTGTTCTTGATGGGATTGTTCTCTGTATTAGACATTATTTTAGAGAAGTCCATGGAAGATGCATTGAAGTTAGTAAAGGTAAGTCCGAGCATTGAAAAAGCTTTGGTTAAAAAAGAAGGACCATTTGCGGAACTGCTACAGTTTATGGTGCAGTATGAATCAGCTAACTGGCAGGAAGTATCTAGACAGCTTATCTTGTTGAATTTATCAGATGATGATGTCTATAAAGCATACTTTGAGACATTAAAATGGTATCGTAATTTAACAAAAGAATAATTTATAAATTAATACAAAGGAGTACCTCATGGGATACGTGTTAAGAATGACACGTCTCATGGGGTATTTTTATGGGAAAAAAGATGATGAGAGAAATTATGGGGCGAATTTTGTGGATAAAATCCTTGAAAAAGAATGTTGCATGTGAAAAAACTCCATGCTATAATTAGAAGATTTGTGAAGACGGCAGAATGAAGTAAAGCGACGGATGCGAAGCAACTGGATTCTGACAGTGAGAATTTCAAAAAAGATGGAGGAAAGTATGAAGGCGTTTTTGATATTAGAAGACGGTACCGTGTTTGAAGGAACACACATGGGTGCCGATAAAGAAGTAATTAGTGAAATCGTATTTAACACATCCATGGCAGGTTATTTGGAAGTGTTGACAGACCCTTCTTATGCAGGACAGGCAGTGTGTATGACCTATCCCTTGATTGGTAACTATGGAATCTGTAAGGATGATCAAGAGTCCTTAAGACCATGGCCAGACGGATTTATTGTTAGAGAACTTTCCCGTATTCCTAGTAATTTTCGTTGCGACTGCTCCATTCAGCAGTATTTAGAAGAGAATGGTGTACCAGGTATTGCAGGTATTGATACCAGAGCGCTTACCAAGATTTTGCGCGAAAAGGGTACTATGAATGGTATGATTACTACCAATGAGAATTACAACTTTGAAGAGATTCTTCCTAGATTGCAGGCATATACCACAGGTAAGGTAGTTGAAAAAGTTACTTGTGCAGAAAAGTATACCTTAACTGGTAGTACAGATTTGGCACAGAATGGTCCAATCTCAGGTTCTGCTCGTTTTCATAAAGAAGACTATGAAAAAGGCATTCGTGAACCAAAGCCAGCTATTGTAAAGGAATTAAATGGTAAGGGACTGAAAGTGGCATTAATGGACTTTGGTGCCAAGACTAACATTGCTCGTTCTTTGGCTGAGAGAGGTTGTGATGTAACAGTATATCCTGCACATACCAGTGCAGAAGAAATCATTGCATCTAAACCAGACGGAATCATGTTAAGCAATGGCCCAGGAGACCCTAAGGATTGTGGCTCAATCATTGATGAAGTGAAAAAATTATATGATAGCAATATTCCAATTTTTGCAATCTGCCTTGGACATCAGCTTATGGCACTTGCAACAGGTGCGGATACTCATAGATTGAAATATGGACATCGTGGTGGCAACCATCCGGTAAAGGACTTGGCGACGGGAAGGGTGTATATTTCTTCCCAGAATCATGGGTATGTGGTGGATACCGATAAGCTTGACCCCACCATTGCAGTGCCAGCATTTGTGAATGTAAACGATGGAACCAACGAGGGGCTTAGCTATACAGGCAAGAATATTTTTACTGTTCAGTTCCATCCAGAAGCGTGTCCTGGTCCGCAGGATTCCAGCTACTTGTTTGATAGATTTATTAACATGATGAAAGGGGAGCAAAAAGATGCCTAAGAATCCAAATGTAAGACGCGTCATGGTAATTGGTTCTGGTCCAATTGTAATTGGTCAGGCTGCAGAATTTGACTATGCAGGTACACAGGCTTGCCGTTCTTTGAAGGAAGAAGGCGTTGAGGTAATTCTAGTGAATTCCAATCCTGCCACCATCATGACGGATAAAGATATTGCAGATAAAGTATATATTGAGCCTTTGACGGTAAAGGTGTTAGAGCAGATTATTGAAAAAGAAAAGCCAGACAGTATCTTACCTACCCTTGGTGGACAGGCGGGTCTAAACCTTGGTATGGAGCTTGAGGAATCCGGTTTCCTTGCAGCGCATGGTGTAAAGCTTCTTGGTACTACCGCAGCGACTATCCGTAATGCAGAAGGACGTCAGGAGTTCAAGGACTTAATGGAGCGCATTGGCGAGCCTTGTGCAGCATCATTGGTAGTAGAGAATGTACAGGATGGTATTGATTTTACCAATTCGATCGGTTATCCAGTAGTACTTCGTCCTGCTTATACCC
>CAZHEM010000070.1:0-14483 GCA_964531725.1 uncultured Acetatifactor sp. | reverse complement strand
AGAATAGGACTTGAAAAGGAATGGATATGTGGAAGATAGATAGAGCATCTAGATGTAAGGGTAAAGTATTAAAACAGAATCAAATAGTAATTGATACAGAGGCAGGTAATGTTAAGGTAGAATATCTTACATTTCCTGCCTTGGAAGCGTGTGGAAATGTGGAACACTTATTTACTACACGAGTGGGTGGAGCTAGTGAGGGGATTTATTCCACTATGAATTTAAGCTATTCAAGGGGAGATAATCCAGAACATGTATTAGAAAATTATAAGAGAATAGGTCAAATACTTGGTTGTGATGTAGAAGATATGGTAGCCTCACAGCAGACCCATACTACCAATATACGAGTTGTTAGCGGTTTGGATAGAGGAAAGGGCGTTACCAAGGAATTAGATTATACAGATATAGATGGGCTGATAACCAATGAAAAAGGTATTGCACTTGCCTGCTTTTATGCGGATTGTGTGCCATTATATTTTGTTGATAAAGAACATTCTGCCATAGGCCTTGCTCATTCTGGCTGGAGAGGAACAGTAGCAGGCATGGGACGATGTATGGTAGAGGCTATGGAGAAAAAGTTTGGCACAAAGCCAGAACAACTAGTGGTTGCAATAGGCCCTTCTATTTGTCAGGAATGTTATGAGGTTAGTGAAGATGTAGCCAATGCTTTTAGAGAACTGGTGTTAGAGAATGCGGATATCTTAGATGAGATTAACACTAGTGGAATCTATCAAAGCAATACAAATCAAACCGCTGAAATGATTGTTTCAGGAAAGGAAGCAGGAAAATATCAATTAGATTTGTGGTTAGCGAATTTAATTATTTTGCGCAAAGCAGGAGTGCCACTAGAAAATATATCCGTGACAGATGTTTGTACCTGTCACAATGCAGAGTACTTACATTCTCATAGAGCTAGCAATGGATTAAGAGGAAATCTGGCGGCATTTTTAATGTTAAAAAAATCTTAATAAAAAACAGAAGAAACACTTAAGGAATCTTTGGTTTACTATAAAGGAAAAGATTGGGAGAAAGCGTTAATTAGGCGCAGAAGAGAGGTTAACATGATTAATATTTTGGTATGTGACGATGACAAAGAAATTGTAAATGCGATTGAAATATATCTAAGTCAGGATGGTTATCAGATTTTTAAGGCATATGATGGAGAACAAGCAATTGAAATGCTTGGTAAAGAAGAGATTCATTTGTTGATTATGGATATAATGATGCCTAAATTGGATGGTATTCGTGCAACCTTAAAGATTCGTGAATACAGCAGTATTCCGATTATTATGTTGTCTGCAAAATCAGAAGATACCGATAAGATATTGGGACTAAATATAGGCGCAGATGATTATATTTCCAAACCATTTAACCCATTGGAGTTGGTAGCTCGTGTGAAATCAAACTTAAGAAGATATACTTCATTAGGAAGTATGAATGGAGATAGTAAATCCGTGTATCAAGTGGGTGGTCTTGTAATTAATGATGAGACGAAGCAGGTAACTGTAGATGGGGAATCTGTGAAGATGACACCTATTGAATATAATATATTGTTATTGTTAGTAAAGAATCAGGGACGTGTATTTTCCATTAATCAAATCTATGAAAGCATTTGGAATGAAGATGCGGTAGGTGCAGATAATACCGTTGCAGTACATATTCGCCATATCCGTGAAAAGATTGAAATTAATCCAAAAGAGCCTAGATACCTTAAGGTTGTATGGGGCGTTGGATATAAAATAGACAAGCAGTAGAAAGAGGCTTATATGAAGAAAAAGAAAATCTCGTTAAAACGTTTAGGATTGGGGTTAATGCAACATTTACTGGCAGGTGCTATTATGCTCTGTATTGCAAGTGTGTCCTTGAATTCTTATGTGACCATTCAATCCATGGACGGAACACGAGTGTATGATGTAGAACCTTTAAATACAACACCACAGTTTGAAGATTCTACGGTGTTTCAGCAGATTTTTGAGACAGCAGTATATGATATTACTCGTTTAGTGGTTATAAAAGGACAATTAGAGACTAATGGGCAATTTGACCCAACAAAGGTGGTAGATGTAACAGAATTTGCTAATCGAGGCAATGATATAGAAGATAGTGATGTAACTGTACAGTTTTATCTAGAGGATTTGATTAAGTGGGGTAAATTCGGTGTGGAATATAATATGCGCACCATGAGTTTATCGGAATTTATTGGCTATTTTGGAGATGTAATTTGGCCAGCCAATTTTGGAATTAATGAGTACGAACAGTTAGTATTCAAAGGGTTTAATCAAGTTGGGGACATGGATGCGCAGTCTGGTCAATTAATGATTGAGAATTTGTCGGATGATGATAAGGTAATTTATGCAAAGATGTCCATGTATACCAGAGAACAATTAGAGGACATGGTATTTTCGTATATCATGGCTAATAATCCAGATGATATTACAATGGCAAGAGAAGATGATGGTGTTCTCACAGTTTGCATTCCTATGATTGATTGTCGTTATGAGACCATTCAGAAGAAGGATTTGCTTACAAGTTATGCTGACAACTGGGTAGATTATCTTGCTTTACAGAAAAACGTAGCCACCAGTATTGAGACTTTGCAGGATTACTATGAGAAATATACCAACTGTAATGAGACTTATATGGCAGAAAACAGTAACTTAAAGTATGCTGTTCGTATGATGACAGATGATGGAATCCGCACATATACAAACATGGAAAATATGGAAACTGCGGAGGATATCACAGTTACAGATTATTTTGCAGAGCTTAGAAGATATTTAATTTACTATCCAGATAATATAGAGTTTCTTGGTAATGTGGGTGTTAGTGAGCAGGAACTCTATGCAATGATTAACGAATATGAGTATGCATATCCAGACACTACGCATATTTGGATCGGCGTAGATACTTCTTATACAGTAGAGGGAGATGCTTTTTATAATGCTAATTCTATTTTTGTAAGTTTAGTACCGCATATTAGTAAGATTGTATGGACTATTTTTATATTGGGAATTGGCTGGTTTGCTCTGTGTGCTTATCTTACACATACAACAGGTGTTACGCAGAATAAAGAGGGGAAGAAAGTCTTATATTTGAAGACGATAGACCATGTATGGACGGAAATTATTCTGCTGATTGGTTGTGGATTAATTGGTGTCGTAGTCTGGGGAGCTGGTTTGTTAGCACAGATGACAGAGACAGTATATGTACAAGATGTTGTATATCCACTAGCCGTTCGGGCTGTCAATAAGTATGGATATACCATATTTGTGTTATTCGGTTTCTTAAGTAGTTTATTGTTTAATACATGGTGGTATAGTCTGGCAAGACGTGCCAAATCAGGAACCTTTTGGGTACAAAGTTTTACTTATCATATTTACAAACTGATTAGCAGAATTGTAACTTTTATTGTGCGCAATCGTAACTCTGTAATTAGTGCATTGATTCCATATAACTTGTATTTGATGGTGAATATGCTACTTGTATTTTTTATGTACAATTTCAGAGAGAGTCAAGAGATTGTGCTACTGTTTGTTATTGCAATTGTATTATTTGATGGATCAGTTGGTATGCTTATGTTCAAGCGTAGAACAGAGCGAATGGATATATTGGATGGTTTGAGTCGTATCAAGGATGGAGATGTGGAATATCAGATTGATGTGGAATCGCAGCATGGGTTTAATAAAGATATGGCGCATGCAGTTAATAATATTGGTGAAGGTATTCGCAAAGCTGTTGAGACTAGCATGAAAGATGAACGAATGAAGACGGATTTGATTACCAATGTATCTCATGATATAAAGACTCCGTTGACTTCTATTATTAGTTATGTGGACTTGTTGAAACGACAGAAGATTGAGCAGGAGCCTGCCAAAACGTATATAGAGATTTTGGAAAATAAATCCTTGCGTTTGAAACAATTAACGGATGATTTAGTAGAGGCATCTAAGATTTCTTCTGGTAATATTACGTTAAACATGGAGAAAATCAATCTGACGGAACTGGTAAATCAAAGTATTGGTGAATTTTCAGAGAAGTTGGAAGAGAAGCAATTACAATTGGTTTTCTTGGAAGAAAATCAATCGGCATATATCTATGCAGATAGTCGTAGAATGTGGCGTGTAATAGAGAATCTATTTAATAATATTTATAAGTATGCTTTAGAGGGAACCAGAGTCTATATTGATTTGAATATAGAAAATGGAAATATTGCTCTTTCTATAAAAAATATTTCCGCAAGACAGATGAATGTTGGCGCCGAGGAACTGACAGAACGATTCATTCGTGGAGATAGTTCTCGTACTACGGAAGGTAGCGGTCTTGGACTATCTATTGCCAAGAGTTTAACTCAGGCACAGGGTGGTAATTTCAAAATCTATTTAGATGGAGATTTATTCAAAGTAGTGTTAACATTCCCAGAATTCAGTGAAATGGAAGAGGAATAGAGTAATTTAAGCAAAAAGCATATAAGTAATAAGAAAGGTGTATTCCGTTTGTGGAATACACCTTTTATCATAAACACATAAGATTAATCAATATTATCTACCATATCTGTTCTAGCGTTATATGCATCCAAAATACCATGGATTTTCTCAGTAGTTGCAAGAACATTGGTTAAGGAAGCATCGTGATTCATGAAGTCGATAAGAGAAGTAATGAATTTGTTCATATCTGCTTCAATAAAGTATGGTCTGTCTTTTAATTCAGGTGGTAAATAAGTAAGGTTGGTAGTTACAACCTTGTCAAAATCACCACGTTCATATGCTTCATCAAATGCTTTTAATCCATCTGTGAATAATCCAAAGGTACAGCAGATAAATACGCGTCGTGCGTTCATTTTCTTAAGCTGCTTAGCAGTATCTAACATACTTCCGCCAGAAGAAATCATATCATCAATAATAATGACGTCTTTGCCATCGATATTGTCACCTAAGAATTCATGGGCAACAATAGGGTTCTTGCCATTTACGATGGTAGAGTAGTCGCGACGTTTGTAGAACATACCAGTATCAACGCCAAGTACCGTTGCAAAGTAAATTGCACGATCTAGTGCACCTTCATCTGGGCTGATTACAATTAGATGATCCTTATCTACAATCAAATCATCCTCAGAACTGAGTAATGCTTTGATAAACTGATATGGAGGAGTGAAGTTATCAAATCCATTTAATGGAGTTGCGTTAGCTACACGTGGGTCATGTGCATCAAAGGTGATGAAATTACTGATGCCCATATCACGAAGTTCTTCTAATGCATAAGCACAGTCTAATGATTCACGACCATTTCTCTTATGCTGTCTGCCTTCATAAAGGAATGGCATAATAACATTGATTCGATGTGCCTTTCCCTGGCAAGCAGCAATAACTCGTTTTAAATCCTGATAATGGTCATCAGGAGACATGTGGTTAGTATAGCCATTCATATTATATGTAATGCTGTGGTTGCAGACATCCACTAAGATAAACAAATCTTTACCACGGATACTTTCGCGAAATACAGCTTTTCCTTCGCCACTTCCAAAACGTGGGGTATCTACAGTTACCAAATAGTTGCTTTCAATATAACCATGGAAAGCAGGGTCGTTCTTTACTTTATCATTGTTAATGCTTTTGCGGAATTCAACCATGTAGTCGTTGATTCTACGACCCATTTTCTCCGCAGAAGGTAAAGCTACAATTTTTAATGGTGCCACAGGCATGGCATTTTCTAATTCACTTAAATTAGGCATGATATTCCTCCGATTGATAATACCTTTTTTGACATATTACGTCAAAGTACCATTTAATTTATAACATTCTCCTAGTGACACGTCAAGAAATTTCTAGTATATTGTTATATGAAAGATGAGATATTAAACATTAGAAGAGATGGAAGGTTATATATGAATAACAATAAGCAACATATAGTAAAATGCGTAAAGAAGGGAAGTATCGCAGAGGAATTAGAAATTGAAGTTGGTGATAAGGTTCTTGCTATTGATAACTCTGAGATTGAAGATATTTTTGATTATCAATTTTTAACACAAGATACCTATATAGAAATGCTAATTGAAAAAACGGATGGAGAGCAGTGGTTATTAGAAATTGATAAGGAAATGGATGAGGACTTAGGAATCGAGTTTGAAAATGGTCTTATGGATGAATATCGTCATTGCCATAATAAGTGTATTTTCTGCTTTATAGATCAGATGCCAAAAGGAATGCGTGATACCCTGTATTTTAAAGATGATGACTCTAGATTGTCTTTTTTACAGGGGAATTATGTCACGTTGACCAATATGTCTGAGCATGATGTGGATAGAATCTGCAAATACCATTTATCCCCTATTAATATTTCCTTTCAGACCATGAATCCAGAACTGCGATGCAAGATGTTAAATAATCGTTTTGCGGGAGATGCTTTGAAAAAAGTTGATAAGTTAAATGATGCAGGAATTATCATGAATGGCCAGATTGTGCTTTGCAAGGGCGTGAATGATGGCAAGGAATTGGAATTCAGCATTCGTGAACTAATGAAATATATTCCTAACTTAGAAAGTGTGTCGGTGGTTCCTGTTGGGTTATCAAAATACCGTGAAGGGCTGTATCCACTAGAACCATTTAATAAGGAAGATGCAAAAGAAGTTATCAATATGATTCATGGTTTTCAGAAGGAATGCTATGAGAAATACGGAATACATTTTATTCATGCAAGTGATGAGTGGTATATTTTGGCGGAAGAAGACCTACCAGAAGAAGAATGCTACGATGGATATTTGCAGCTAGAAAATGGTGTAGGCATGATTCGTTTGTTACTAACGGAATTTGAAGAAGCAATGGAAGAACGTAAAGCACAAGGCTATTTGTCTAAATTTGAGAAAAAGGAACTATCCATGGCGACGGGACTACTTGCGTACCCATATATTCAAAAAATGTGTAATCAGATGATGGAAGCGTATCCTAACCTACAGATTCATGTATACCCTATTACCAATGATTTTTTTGGAGAGATGATTACGGTGTCGGGGTTACTTACAGGGCAGGACATTAGGGAACAACTTAAGGGAAAAGAGTTGGGCGAAAGTCTGTTACTTCCTCAGAATGTTTTGCGAAGTGGAGAGGATGTTTTCTTGGATGATTTAACACTTGGAGATTTGGAAAAGGCTTTACAAGTGCCAATTAATATTGTAAAATCAAGCGGATGCGATTTTGTTGATGCAATTATGCCTAGATAGGCATTTTAACAGTTAGAAAAAGGAGAAAACCATGGCAAAGAGAAAAGGCAAGCCAATTGTAGCAGTGGTAGGTAGACCAAACGTAGGTAAGTCTACATTATTCAATGCATTGGCTGGAGAGAATATATCTATTGTTAAAGATACACCAGGTATTACCAGAGATAGAATTTATGCGGATATTACCTGGCTGGACAAGACCTTTACCATGATTGATACTGGTGGTATTGAGCCAGATAGTAATGATATTATCTTATCACAGATGAGAGCACAGGCTGAGATTGCTATTGAGACTGCGGATGTTATTATTTTCCTTGTAGATGTAAAGCAGGGATTGGTTGACTCAGACTCTAAGGTTGCAGATATGCTGAGACGTTCTCATAAGCCTGTGGTATTGGTTGTAAATAAAGTGGATAGCTTTGAAAAGTATATGGCTGACGTATATGAATTCTACAATTTGGGTATTGGAGACCCACATCCTATTTCAGCAGTTAACCGCCTTGGATTAGGTGATATGTTGGAGGAGGTTACTTCCCATTTTGAAGATAGTGATGTAGATGAGGAAGAAGATGACCGTACCAGAGTAGCGATTGTAGGTAAACCTAATGTAGGTAAATCTTCTTTAATTAATAAGTTACTTGGTGAGGATAGATTAATTGTGTCTGATATTGCGGGAACTACTCGTGATGCAGTTGACACAGAGATTACCTATAATGGAAAAGAGTATGTGTTCATTGATACTGCGGGACTTCGTCGTAAGAATAAGATTAAAGAAGACTTAGAGCGTTTCATGATTGTACGTACCGTAAGTGCGGTAGAACGTGCGGAAGTTGTGGTTATGATGATTGACGCAGTAGAGGGCGTAACAGAGCAGGACGCTAAAATTGCAGGTATTGCTCATGATCGTGGTAAAGCTGTCATTATTGTTGTTAATAAGTGGGATGCTGTCGAAAAAGATGATAAGACCATTTATCGTTTTACCGAAAAGGTAAGAGATACTTTGGCTTATATGCCTTATGCAGAGATTCTGTTTGTATCAGCTAAGACTGGTCAACGTCTTCCTAAGCTTTTTGAGACCATTGATATGGTTAGTGAGAACCATGCAATGCGTGTGTCAACAGGTGTCTTAAATGAGATTATGGCAGAGGCAGTTGCTATGCAGCAGCCACCATCTGACAAGGGTAAGAGACTTCGTTTGTATTATATTACACAGGTATCTGTTAAGCCACCTACCTTTGTTATCTTTGTAAATGATAAGGAATTAATGCATTTCTCGTACACTAGATATATAGAGAATCAGATTCGAGATACCTTTGGTTTCAAAGGTACACCACTTCGATTTATCATTAGAGAACGAAAGGAAAAAGACCAATAATGATACGTGCTAAAATTATTTGCTTAGTAATTGGATATATTTTTGGATTGTTTCAGACTGCATATTTTTATGGTAAGGCGCATGGAATTGATATTAGACAACATGGTAGTGGTAATTCAGGAACTACCAATGCCTTACGTGTGTTAGGTACTAAGGCAGGACTTATTGTATTTGCAGGAGATTGTATTAAATGTATTCTTGCAGTAGTAGTGGCACGTCTCCTTTTTGGTGAGATGGCAGGAGATGCTGTCTATGTATTATGTCTATATGCAGCGGCAGGTGCTATTTTAGGTCATAATTATCCATTTTATATGGGATTTAAGGGTGGAAAAGGTATCGCTGCAACAGCAGGTTTAATTCTTTCCTTTCATCCATACTTTATTCCAATGGGTGTCGTATTGTTTTTTGGTACCTTTGCAACAACTCACTATGTGTCATTAGGGTCATTGCTTGTATATGCAGGCTTTATGATCGAGATGGTAGTGTGTGGCCAAATGGGCGTATTTGGTGCCTTGACACAGGCGCAGCTCATCGAGTTATATGTAATTGCAGCTTTTTTAACAGTATTGGCATATTGGAAGCATAGAGAGAACATTGGAAGATTACTTCGTGGTGAAGAGAGAAAGACTTACCTATTCAAGAAGAATAAAGAACAAATTACAAAATAATAAGAAGTCAAGAAGAGAGTTGAGGTAAGAGTATGGCAAAAGTTAGTATATTGGGTGGCGGAAGCTGGGGTATAGCGCTGGCAGTTTTGTTACATAAGAATGGTCATCATGTTACCATTTGGTCTGCTTTAGAGAGTGAGATTGCAATGCTTCAGGAAAAGCATGAGCATAAGATGCTTCCAGGTGTAATGTTATCAGAGGACATGGTATTTACATGCAACGAAAAGGAAGCTGTAGAAGGTAAAGATTTATTGGTAATGGCAGTGGCAAGTTCTTATACAAGAACGACAGCTAATCGTATCAGTAAGTTAGTTGCCGACAGACAGAAAATTGTGAATGTGGCAAAAGGTATTGAAGAGAACACCTTGTTGACTTTATCTGAGATTATAGAAGAAGAGATTCCGCAGGCAGATGTAGCTGTATTATCGGGGCCATCGCACGCAGAAGAAGTAGGTCGTGGAATTCCAACTACTATCGTAGTAGGTGCGAAATCTAAAGCTACTGCAGAATATATTCAGAATTTGTTTATGTGTGAAGCGTTTCGCGTGTATACAAGTCCTGATATTCTAGGTATGGAGCTTGGCGGTGCGTTGAAGAACGTGGTTGCATTAGCTGCAGGTGCGGCAGATGGACTTGGATATGGTGATAATACCAAAGCTGCATTGATTACCAGGGGTATTGCTGAGATTACCAGACTTGGTGTTGCTATGGGAGCCAGAGCAGAGACTTTTGCAGGACTTACCGGTATTGGTGACTTAATTGTTACCTGTGCAAGTATGCATTCGCGTAATCGTAGAGCAGGTATCCTTATTGGTCAAGGACATACCATGGAAGAGGCTATGAAGGAAGTACAGATGGTAGTAGAAGGTGTTTATTCTGCGAAAGCTGCCATTGGACTTGCTAAGAAATATAATGTAGACTTGCCTATCATTGAACAGGTAAATAGAGTATTATTTGAGGGCATGAAGGCAGATGAAGCGGTATCAGAATTGATGCTTCGTGATAAAAAAATTGAAGTACCTGATGCAATGTGGCAGGAAAGCTAGGTTTGAGCAAATAAAAACAGGTTGTGTGTTTGGTAAAGACAAAAAATTGTCTTCACCATGACACACAACCTGTTTCTTTTGTTGAACACGTTAAAAGACACGAAAGCTTATTCAAAAGGCACGATGGAAATTAGCGGATGGCCTCAACAATAGTTCTCGCAACATTAGGTTTATTCATGGTATAGATATGAATTCCATCAACACCATTTAACTGTAAGTCCTGAATCTGGCAGATGGCGTAGTCAAGACCAGCTTTGTACATGTCTTCTGGATTGTCACCATAGGTGGCGATGATATCTGCTAAAGCTTTTGGTACGCTGGAACCAGATAGGGAGATAGTGGTTCCCAGTTGTTTGGCACTGGTAATGGGCATGATTCCTGCACAAATTGGTATGGTAATCTGTTTTGCAGAAGCTTTTTCACGAAAATGATAGAAGGCATCGTTGTCGAAGAAAAGCTGAGTAATTAAGAAAGATGCACCAGCGTCTTGTTTTTCCTTCAAATGTAATAAGTCAGATTCCATACTAAAACATTCAAAATGTTTTTCGGGATAGCATGCTCCGGCAAGTTCAAAATCGGTATTTGACTTTAAAAAATCAATCATATCGCTTGCATAAGTAAAGTCGCGAGATGCGAATTGTTCATCGGTCATATCCTTTGGACGGTCACCTCGCAAGGCAAGGATGTGTTTGATGCCGTTATTTTTTAGATCTGTGCATACACTTAATAAGTCATCACGTTTACAACCTACACAGGTCATATGTGCGATAGCATCAATATGTAAGGTGTTTTGTATATAAGATGCAATGTCTACAGTCTTTTTGGAACGGCTTCCGCCTGCACCGTAGGTAACACTAATAAAGTCAGGGTGTAGAGTGCTTAATTCGTCTAGTACTTCATATGCTGCTTCAAATTCACCGTCTTTTTTCGGTGGAAATACCTCAAAAGAGAGTGAAGATTTCTTTTGTAATAAATCGCTAATCATGATGTCCCTCCAAAGTATAGAAAAGTATATTTTATAATCAAATTCATTGCATATTCTTGATTTTACAACAAGAATATCGTAACATGAAGGTGTGTAAATTTCAAGAAAATAACGAGGGTATATGATATGGAAAACATGGGATTTCAAGGAACGAAAGAATATGTAGCAAGTGATGAGCTGATGGCAAGTGTAAATATTGCTATTGCACTTAAAAAGCCTCTTTTGATTAAGGGAGAGCCAGGTACTGGTAAAACCATGCTTGCAGAGGCGGTTGCGCAGGCACTTGGAAAACGTTTGATTATATGGAACATCAAGTCTACTACAAAAGCACAGGAAGGTTTATATGTGTATGATACCATTCAGCGTCTATATGATGGCCAGTTTGGTGAAGAGGGCGTAGATGATGTAGCTAAGTATATTAAGCTAGGAAAATTAGGAGAAGCTTTTGATAGCGAGGAACAGGTAGTTTTACTTATTGATGAGATTGATAAGGCTGATTTAGAATTCCCTAATGATTTATTATGGGAATTGGATCAGATGGAATTCTATATTAATGAAACCAAGCGTACGGTAAAAGCAAAGAATCGTCCTATTGTAATTATTACTTCTAATGCAGAGAAGGAATTACCTGATGCGTTCCTTCGTCGTTGTATTTTCCATTATATTGAGTTCCCAAGCCCAGAATTAATGGAAGAGATTGTACGCGTTCATTTTCCTAATGTAGAGGAGAATTTGTTAAAGGATGCAATGGATGTATTTTATCGTATTCGAGATATTCGCGATGTGCGTAAGAAACCAAGTACATCAGAGTTAATAGATTGGGTAAATGCGCTACAGATTGGTGGCATTCCAACAGAAGATATTAAGAAGAAGTTACCATTTATCGGTGTTGTAGTGAAAAAAGACGAAGACCTGGAGCTGGTGAAACACGATGTTTATTAAATTCTTTGATACATTAAGAGCAAAAGGATTGAAGGTTACCTTAGGTGAATGGTTAACCTTACAGGAAGCATTGGATAAGGGACTATGTGGAAGCTCTCTTAGCCAGTTCTATTATGTTGCTCGTATGATTCTAGTAAAAAGCGAAACGGATTTTGATAAATTCGATATGGCTTTTGAGGAATGCTTTAAGGCTGCGGAGAGAGAGACGGAAGTCGGTGCGCAGATGCTTCGCTGGTTAGATAAGTCAGATATGGTGGAAATGGCCCATGAGGAGGCCCGAAAGCATCTCAATCAGATGGAAGATATTCAAGTAGACAAAGAGGATGTTGAGGAGAAATTCCGTCAGCGACTTAAGGATCAGGATAGTGAGCACAATGGTGGTAGTTATTGGATTGGTACCATGGGTAAGACTTCTTTTGGTAACACTGGTGGTAATGTTGGTGGCGTGCGTGTAGGTGGTAAGACTGGTTATCAGTCCGCATTTGCAGTAGTGGGTGCTAGAAAGTATCGCGACTTTAGAGATGATAAAGTACTGGATAACCGTCAGTTCCAATTGGCACTTCGTAAATTGCGTCAGTTTTCCAGTAGGTTAGACATTCCTGAAACAGAGCTTGATATTGATGCTACAGTGGACAAGACTTGTAACAATGGTGGTTGCTTACAGATTGTAATGCGCAAGCCACGTAAGAATGCAGTGAAGTTGTTATTGCTGATGGATTCAGGTGGTACAATGATTCCTTATAGTACCTTACTGAACGATATATTTCAGTCAGTGCATAAGTCCAACCATTATAAAGATGTGAAGACCTATTATTTCCATAATTGTATCTATAGTAAGTTGTATAAGACACCAGAGTGTGAGAACGGCGACTGGGTGGATACAGAGTGGGTATTCCGTAATGTGGACAGTGATTATAAAGTAATTATTGTAGGAGATGCGGCTATGGCTCCAGAGGAACTGTATTCGGATACAGGCAATTATAGAGGACCGAATGGTGGTTTGTCAGGTTTCGAATGGTTACAGCTTCTTAAGAGAAAATATAAAAAGGTAGTATGGCTTAACCCTAAGATGGCTCCAGGACGTGCCCCTTGGAGAGAGGCGGAGACTGCGATTAAAGAGATTTTCCCTATGTATAAGTTAACTGTGGCTGGACTTAATCAGGCGATGACCAAGTTGATGGTAAATAAATAATGGTTGACAAACATTATTTTCTCAGTTAAAATGAAGCCATTCAATATTCAAAAAGCATAGAAAAGAACAAGTAGTAGCAAGGGAAACTTACAGAAAGTTGCCGGATGATGAGAGGCGCAAGGGAAACTTACTATGAATACATCTTGGAGCTGCGTACCGAAATAAGTAGGCTACGACGAGTTGGGCAGTCGTTACACTGTCACGGCATTGGAAGATGCCTAGTAAGATAATACTTGTGAGAGTATTGTGAAGAATGGTGGTAACACGAACGTTAAGCTTCGTCCTTTCAAAAAGGATGGAGCTTTTTTATTTGTTGAAAGAAAAGAGGAGAAGAACAATGACAGTATTTGAAGAATTGAAAGCAAGAGGTTTGCTTGCACAGTTAACAGATGAAGAGGAGATTAAAGAGTTAATCAATAATGGTAAAGCAACCTTTTATATTGGCTTTGACCCTACTGCAGATAGCTTGCATGTAGGACACTTTATGGCACTTTGCCTTATGAAGAGATTACAAATGGCAGGCAACAAGCCAATCGCTTTAATTGGTGGTGGTACTGCTATGATTGGTGATCCATCTGGACGTAGCGATATGCGTACTATGATGACCAAAGAGACTATTGATCATAACGTAGAATGCTTTAAGAAACAGATGAGTAAGTTCATTGATTTCTCAGAAGGTAAAGCTTTGTTAGTAAATAATGCAGACTGGTTATTAGGTCTTAATTATGTTGAACTTCTTAGAGATGTAGGAGTTCATTTCAGTGTTAACCGTATGCTTACTGCAGAGTGCTACAAACAGCGTATGGAGAAGGGCTTAAGCTTCTTAGAGTTCAACTACATGATTATGCAGAGTTACGACTTCCTTGCGTTGTACGAGAAATACGGCTGTAATATGCAGTTTGGCGGTGATGATCAGTGGAGTAACATGCTCGGTGGTACTGAACTTATTCGCCGTAAATTGGGTAAAGATGCTTATGCGATGACCATTACCTTGCTTCTTAACTCAGAAGGTAAGAAGATGGGTAAAACTCAGAAGGGGGCAGTATGGCTTGATCCTAATAAGAC
>CAZHEM010000069.1:0-14696 GCA_964531725.1 uncultured Acetatifactor sp. | reverse complement strand
TCAACATTTTTTAGTTGAACAGATTATACCATTTATACAAAAAAGTCAAGAAAAATTGCGTTTGTATAATCCGCAAGGAAAATTAGCTGATTGTTTAGAACATATGTCTACCGCGACGGGGACAAAAAGATTACATTATCTTTATGAAGGAAAGTATAATAATAGAATAGAAGATATTAACTATACAATTAGACCGATGACAATAGAGGATTTTGGTATAGAATTGTCTTCGCGGTATTATAAAGGAGCAGAAGCTTTTATTGCGAATGCAATGCCATTTGTAGCAGTAAGTAAAGAAAACGAATATATGGCAATTATTTATATTGCAGGAAATGATGGAGATATGTGCGAGATAGATATCTTTACAAAAGAACCGTATAGACGCCAAGGAATAGCCGAACGATTGGTGAATAGATTTATATTTGAATGTTATAAGAATGGAAAAATTCCGACATGGGATTGCTACGCTAATCTTCAACAATCAAAGAGGCTTGCAGAAAAATGTGGATTTATTTTGAAAAGAGAATATGACTTTTATAACATAAAACAGTGAGGGCACACAAATGAAATGGAATAAAAAGGGTTTGATATTTAAAACAGATAAGCAGAGTGAAATAATGTATTCGCATACATCACCAATTAATGCGGTTGTACTTGAAGATAGAATAAGGATTTTTTTCTCGTCTCGAGCAAAGCAAGATACAGCAGGAAATTATGTATCTTATCCTACGTATATTGATGTGGATAAGAAAAACCCAGAAAAAGTCTTATATATTCATAAAGAAGCCTTGATGAATATGGGAGAACCAGGTTGTTTTGATAGGCATGGAATTATGCTCTATAAGTCTATGTGGTTTAATGAGAAGTTGTATATGTATTATGGGGGGTGGCAGAGATTAGAGGCAAAAGAAGCACCCTACCAAGTATTGTTAGGATTGGCAATTAGCGAAAACAATGGAAACGAGTTTAAAAAAATATCACAAGGGCCAGTTATGGGAATGGATTCATATGATCCTATTTCTATTGGGAACGTATACCCCTTTGTAAAGGGAGAAGATATTTATTTGTTTTATACAACATATACTCATTGGGAATATAATGGGATAAAGGCTACTCCGGAATATCAAATAAAATTAGCAACATCTAAAGATGGAATTCATTGGACAAAGGAGAATCTTGTGGTGGTGGATGCAGACGAAAAAGGTGGTGTTGCGACTCCGACAGTTTTTGAATATGGTGGGAAATATATAATGTTATTTGGATATAGGAAACCATACGAAAATGGAGTACAAGGAGCATATTCTATAGGCTATGCGGAGTCAACAGATTTAATTCATTGGATTCGCAAAGATGAAGAAGCAGGGTTAGTGATTTCTGAAACAGGGTGGGATAGTGAGATGGTTTGTTACCCACATGTGGTAGAAGTTGATGGAAAAATATTGATGTTTTACTGTGGAAATGGCTATGGCAGAGATGGCTTTGGTTATGCAGTGCTTGAAGATTAGAGATGGGAGAAACGTGATTATGGAAGAAAATATCAATAAATTATATAGTGATTTTCATGCAAAAAGATTAGGGATACATTGTTATCCAAATGAGTTCTTGGTAAGGACTTTATTAGGCAAATATCCTGATTTGAAACTAGAACATAATTATGATGGAGCACAAGTCCTAGATTGGGCGTGTGGAGATGGAAGAAACATTCCGTTAATGTATAATTGTGGCATGAATGTAAATGCGTTTGAGATTACGCAAGAGATTTGTGAGGGAGTAAGAACTCGAATGCAGGATGTGTTTGGTATTTCACCAGACATCAGAGTGGGAAGAAATAACCATGTTCCATTTGAAGATAATAGTATGGACTATATTGTAGCTTCGTCTTCAATCTATTATGTAGACCATGATAGTGATTGGACTGAAAATTATGCAGAGCTAAATAGAGTCTTAAAAAGCGGTGGATATGCTATTTTAACATTGCCACATCCTAAAACCTTTATATTGGAGGACTGTGTGCAGTGGCAAGATAAGAAGGGGCACTATCAGATAACTCATGATCCGTATGGTTTGAGGAATGGTGATATATTCCGAGTGTGGCAAGATGAGCAGGAGATAATAGAAAGCTTTTGTAATGACTTTGAAGATATCTGTATTGGTATGCAGAATGAAGATTATTATGGAATGCACATACAACTATGGTTGGTTGTAATGAAGAAAAAATAAAATACACAAGAAAGCGATAGTGAGAGCGGATGTATACATATAATTTGGGACAAGCATTTGAGCAGATTGCTGAAAGATGTGGAAATAGAACGGCGATTATATTTGATTGTGATGGAAGCATATCTTTTAAAGAATTAAATATATTGTCCAATCGTGTGGCGAATTATTTTAGGAAGATAGGATTGACCCAGGGTGATGTTGTTGCGATACAGAATAATAAGACATCTGTAGGCTTTGCAACGATGATTGCCTGCTTGAAATTGGGAATTACTTACACCAATTTTGATTATACCAACCCTGTTGAAAGAATTCGCAAAATTTTTGAGACAGCAGAACCTAAAATAGTATTTGCTGATGCAGAAAAAGAGGAGATTAAAGTATTATGTAACGCGATGGCAATAGAGTATCTTGTGGCAGAAGACTTGAAAGTGAAACAGGACATTATGGCGCAGGATGCTGCTTTTCCTAAAATGCTGTTGGGTAGTGTTGCGGATAATACACCTGCATATATTATGTTTACATCAGGCTCTACGGGAATTCCAAAAGGTGTAGTAATATGTCAGAAGAGCTTGCTTAATTTTATAAAATGGGGACGTGAGACGTATAGCTTAACAGAAGATGACATAATGACCAATGTGAATCCTATCTATTTTGATAATTCAGTATTTGATTTTTATTGTTCCGTATTCAATGGGATTACTATGGTGGCAGTCTCGAAAGCACTGGTAGAACAGCCTAAAAAAATGCTAGAGGCAATCGAAAAGCATGGTTGTACGTTCTGGTTTAGTGTACCATCTATGCTCATATACTTGACGAACCTTAAATTATTGACAAAAGATATTTTGACCAAAGTTAGAATTTTTTCTTTTGGTGGAGAAGGATATCCTAAGGAATTGCTTCGAAAGCTATACGCAGTGTATGGTGACAATGCGCGGCTATATAATGTATATGGTCCCACAGAGGGAACGTGTATATGTTCGGCATATGAGATTACAGAAGACGATATGCAACAGGATGGACTGGCACCGCTAGGACAGCTTGCTCCTAATTTTGATTATATTATTTTGGATGAGAATGGGGTCGAGGCTTCGCTGGGTGAATTGTGCTTGATTGGTAATCAGTTGGCATTGGGGTATTATAACGATGAGGAACGTACGAAGAAATCTTTCGTGAAATGCCCTGCGTATACGAAATATTATGAGCGAATGTATAAAACAGGTGATCTGGTTGAAATAGTAGATGGTAAACTCTATTTTAGAGGGCGTGTGGACAATCAGATTAAGCATATGGGTTATCGCATAGAATTAGAAGAAATTGAGAATGCATTGATTAAAGTAGAAGGAATCAAACAATGTGCGGTTGTTCATACTGTGTCAAAAAACAATTTTTCTAAGATTGTGGCGTATGTGGCGATGGAAGGGGAAATGGATGCAAGTGAACTGAGGGGAGAATTGAAAAAATATCTTCCACAATATATGATTCCCAATATGTTTGAGTTCATGGATGAGCTTCCTAAAAATGTCAATGGAAAAGTAGATCGGGTGCAGCTAATGCGTAAGGCAAGTTGTGGTGGATGACAAAATAGTATAAGTAATAGGAGGTAGTGAAATGTTTAATAGCGTGGAGGAATTAATAGATATAGTGCGTCAATCTATTTTATTTGATGGTGAATGGTATAAGGAGACTTATCAGATTGGCGAGGTGGATCCAGCAGAGCATTATGTGGTTATTGGATGGAAGAAAAATTATGATCCATCTATTCATTTTTCTACACAGGAATATTTTGATAGAAATCCAGATGTATACAAGAGCGATATATGCCCACTGCTACATTATGAAGCGTTTGGGTTGTATGAGAAAAGACGAGTAAATATTTATCACGCAGATAAGCTTAGAGAAAAGTACCCAGAGTGTACGACTGATTTATCTGGTGGTATTATGCGTTTACGTATTACCAATCGTTGCCCAGGAAGATGCCGTTATTGTGGTCAATTAGCATGGAGTGAACAAGAACAGCAGAGAGAGACTAATTCAGAGTGGTATTATGAGTATTGTAAGCCGTTGTATGAGAAGTTGAATCTTTTATTGGTGACAGGCGGAGATGCTTTTTCGGCTAGAGAAAGCTATAATTTTATGAAGAAGATTAGTGAAGAATATCCTAATGTTACCATTGCTACGGAGTCTAATGGAATGCCATTTAATAGGAAATACCAAGAGTTGGCGGCGGAGAATCTTTTTACTACACATTTTTCTGTTAACGCTAGCAATGCTGAAGTATTTGCGAAGAGTTGTTGGGCTGGCGAGAATGCAGAGATGGTGTTTAACCATATTTTGGAGAATATTAGAAGCTATGTAAGCTTACTAGAAGAAAAAGAATTGTTATGTTTTGCACCAAATTATTCCATGGTAATAAACAAGGACAATGCAGATGATGTATGTGAATTTGTGCGTCTATGTTTGGAATTAAAGGCAACGAATATTGGATTTTTCTTTGACTATACCGAGAGCGATATGGGTGGAGAATATTTTGGTTCTCCTGAAACTAGTCGGCGAGCATTGCAGACTATGATAGAGTTGGAGAGAGTCTTACAAGGCAAAGTATTTATGAATTTCCGATTGTGGATTCCATTAAAAGAATTGGAGCCAATGCAGATTAAAGTAGATGCAATGGATATCAATGAATTAAAAGAAAAATATCCAAGCATATTAGAATTAGCGGAAGGTCGTGACATACTTAAAGAGCATCAAGAAAGAAACCGAATTCGTAGAGAAAGAGGAAAAAATGAGTTAACCGTTGATGAGGATTTTAATGCAAGCTTGAGAAAAGAGGATATTGCAGGGCAAAGAGTATGTTTTTCACCGTGGAAGATGATTGATATATACCCTACGGGACGTATGGACTTTTGCGGATGGTTTATTAGAACATTGAATATATATGATTTTATCCAAGATGGAGCACCTGACTGGAATGAAATTCTGAATCATCCTACCTTTATGATATATAGAAAACATATGTTAAATGGAATCTATAAAGGTTGTATGGAGTGTTGTCCTATGAATGCAAGTAATTCTTCTATTAGTGAGTTGCATATGCATGGTTTTACACAAGAGGAAAAGTAGGGAATGGAGAAAATTAGTGTTATTATTCCTACATATAATAGAGGAGAAAAAATACTAGCTTCTGTAGATAGTGTATTGAATCAGACGTATTCGAATATTGAGGTTTTGATTGTGGATGATTGTTCCACAGACAATACTGAGGAAGTAGTGAGTGGTATTAATGATGAACGAGTGAAGTATATTCGACTACCTGAGAATCAAGGTGCTGCCGGAGCGCGTAACGCAGGCGTAGAATATGCGCAGAGTGATATAATTGCGTTTCAGGATAGCGATGACTTATGGCGAAGAGATAAGCTTGAGAAGCAGATGGAGTATTGGGAGAATCATCCAGATTGCGCTATGGTGTATGGTCCATATATGATGCACATGCCAGAAGAAAGTCATCAGACACCAAATGATGACTGGCCAGGAGAATTAGAAGGAGATATTTTCTATTGGCTATTACAGCGTAATACAGTAGGTGCGCCCACTATTTTGGTAAGGAAAGACTGTTTTGTGGAAGCAGGCGGATTTGATGCAAGTATGAGATGCCTTGAGGATTGGGAATTTGCAATTCGCTTTTCAAGCATATATAGAATTGGATATGTAAATGATATTTTGATGGATGCATATTATACGGAAGGTGGCGTGTCTGCTCAATATGCAGCATACTATCAGCTTAGATGTATGATGATAGCTCGTTATAAAGATGCGCTTTTGCAATATGGAATATTTGATACGGTAGTCAATGATCTGTTTTCTAGAGCGGAGCAGGATAATATTTTAGAGAATGTGAAGAAGATGTTATTACTGTATTTGAGAGGATAGTAGACTAAGGCTGGGGCAAGACGCTACAATATCCCTAAACTCCCAAAAAGCAATATTGGTGAAAACGATGGAGAAATTGAATATCACGTAAGAAGAAGCAAGAAAGTATATGGAAATGTATATTTGATAAAAAGTACAAACAAACCAGACAGTTGACGCTTTTTCTGCCACATAGTACCATACAAGTGTAACTAGACTTATTTGACTCTTTTTGTTGTATAAGGAAGGAGGCAGACGATGAGTATATCAGCCGTACAAGGAACAAGTACATATAATGCAATTTCTAGTGGTTATAAGATAAATAGTGCAGCAGATAATGCATCGGGCTTAGCGATTAGTGAGAAAATATTATCCCAGTCTAATGGCTATACGGTTGGCTCTGACAATGCTAAAGATGGTATTAATCTTATTAATGTGGCAGATGGTGCGCTTTCTACCATGCAGGATTCGCTACAGCGAATCAAGGAATTGGCTGTGAAGGCTTCTAATGCTATCTACACGACAGAGGATAAGCAGATGATTCAGACTGAGATTGATCAAATCAAGCAGTCTATACAGGATACTGCGAAGCAGACATCTTTCAATAAGCTAACATTGTTAGATGGAAGCATGGCAGATATTCATCTGGCGACCAACCCTACTGGTGGAGGTCTGGAGATCGGTTTGGAAAATGCTACATTAGAGGCTCTTGGCATTGCAGATTTTGATGTCACTGGAAGCTTCAATATGGAAGACATTGATAATGCAATTGATAGCATTAGTGCTGCCCGAAGCAATCTGGGGGCTCAGTCCAATGCATTGACTCATACCATTCGCAATAATGATGTGACCAATTATAATCTGACTTCTGCATATTCTGGCTTGAAGGATACAGATTATGGTGAAGAGATGACCAAGGTTCGTCGCGATGAGACCATGGAGAAGTATCGTATCTTTGCCATGAAGGCGAAGGCTGAGAAGGATGCTGGGTTCTTAAGATTGTTTTAGTGTTGTGAACCTAGAAGTGAATATAAGGATATAGAAGATGCCGTCTTATCGTGTGATAAGGCGGCATATATTATTTAGAAGTTGTAATTGTTAATTGTAATCCGAGAGGACGCAATATTTTTATTAGTGTTGCAAGATTAGGTGTGGTTTTGAAGGATTCAATTCTTGCAACAGAGGATTGAGGAATGCCACAAATGGTGGCAAGGTCACGTTGACTTAAACCGAGTGCATTACGCTGTTTTATCATTTCGCTTATGATAGCTGCTTGTTCTTCGATATCAGCTAAATCTCTGCTACTTTGTGGATCGATTGTCTTTATATGCTCTTTGTAGTTAATCCAGGTTTTCATGGTTCTAAAGCCCCCTTTCGAGATATGTAGTTATCGCGTTCAGCTTTTGCCTTTTCAATTTCTCGTCGAGGAGTTTTTTGAGTCTTTTTACGAAAACTGTGAAGAAGTACAAAGCCATCCTCGTCATAGAAAAAGTAAAATATTCGATTATTACTAGGACGTAGTTCCCAGATATTTTCCTCAAGATGTTTGGTAATGTTATCTGGGAGCAATGTACCGTTATTTTGCAATAATTCTATATATAAAGTAGCTTGTTTATATTGGATGCGAACATCTTTGTTTGTAGTAGCTTTTTTACGCAAATTTTCAAGAAAATCCCAAATTTCGGATTTCCCGCTTGCTGTTTCATAGAATATGATATTATATGACATAGTATCTCCTAACCACATATTTCATATCCTAATCACATGATAGCACAAATGCTATCGCCAGGGCAATAGAAGAATAGAAATATGCTAAAATTATTTTGTAATGGGAAATAAGTGAAGATAAATAGATTACATAGAATTGAGCGAACGCATATGGTTGACTTATATCATATTGAGAATAAATTGTAAAGAGTAGAACAATAGAAAAGGTGCAATTCGTTTAATTGCACCTTTAAATTTGGGAGAAAATTACATTATCTCATCCCAACGTTTCCCGAGATATTTCCCATATCTCTCAATAAATTTTTGTCTCGCAATATCATAATTGTATAGATTCAAGATTTTATTATCGTCATGCATGCACCAAGGATGATGTTGTGTAGGAACGGCAATTTTTTTCCCATGTAATAAAAAATTCATGCTCTGGAACGCATCATAAAAGTCCCATGCAGTGATGTGTTCGGTATCCCATTCTAAGTCCAGGCAAGTTGCCATGAAGAAACCATCTATCACAGCTACAGATTGGTAATTATCTTTATCTATTATGTATTGGTAGGTGTCCAATGGGACATAAGGAGTTGTGTGAGTGGTGGTGTATACCCATCCGGTTCGTTCAGCATTCCACATGATACCATCCCTTGACACATTCTCATACCCCACCATTCCAATCATCCCAATCTCCTCATCAGACTGGAAGATTGCCAACAGGTCAGAAAGAATATTGCGATTAAGAATAAATACATCCTGATGCATATAAATCTTGTATTTGGCGTCGCTTGCGTGCATGCCCTCATTGTAACCGGTAGTGATAGAGGTGGCATCTTGAATAGTTAGTATGTCCACATCATATCCCTCGGGAACAACTAGATGGTCGATATAGTGCAAGCATTCGCTTAGGTATAAATCATTATTGGTACATATAATAAAGCAAAATTTGTGATCGTTCATAAGGTGTCCTTTCTATTTTGCTGGGAAATGTAATGTAGTAATTGGTGTGCGGATTGCTCCATTGATTGCACCAGTACTTACTGACGCGAACTGATAAGTGCTAGGAACTGCTGCATATCTGCCTCGCTCCATACATCTGATAAAATGCTAAGCAAATCCTCATACAATTCTGTGCTAGGAATTAGCAGTTCATCATTGGTCATTACATAAAGCGCAAATGGCGATAGTGCTACATCCTGCAGAAAACCAATTGCTTCGTCAATGGACTGGTCGGACATTTTGAAGAGGATGCGACGAATCGCAAACAAGGTCAGCATATATTTATCCATTAATTCATCAGCAGTGTTACATCCACTGGAAAATGGTATCTTTTGAAACTTGTCTTCCAACTCAATAATATGTAGTACGCGTAAGATGCGTCTGGTCTCACCAATGTATTTAAAGCACAGATGACCCTCGCCTGATTCGATGTAAGGGATCAATGCTAAAAGCTTTGCAGTATCCTCCTGAGCAAGGCTCAAGTCCATCGTGTTCTGGATATATTGATATGCCTTGTCAGTGGCATCTTTATTTTCGGCTAATTCTTTGAAGTATTCTTCTGCTTCGGCAGCAGGATCATAATGTTTGGACATTGGTACATCTGCCTTTCTACAATAATAAATGCTATTTTTAGTGTATCATATCCTTGGAGAAAAGTTAATCTGTAAATAAATACGTTACTACTATTTGACCAATTCCACCTTGCCAAAACAAACGAAATATCGTATATTATCAAGAGACAGATAAAAGGTGGAGGAATAGCGATGAGTAAGGCAGAGATTCTGAAAAGAGAGATTCTAAATCAATATCGTAGTGTTCGCCAGTTTGCGATGGAGATAGATATTCCATATAGTACATTGGTTACTGCTCTTGAGCGTGGAATCGAGGGTATGGCATATGGAACAGTTATCAAGATGTGCGATAAGCTGAGCTTGAATCCAGTGGATTTTACTTCCTTGGAGAGTGAAGCACCTTTGGCGGCGCAGCTTTTGGAGAATCGTGTAATGCAGAACTATGTGAAGCTGAATCAGCTTGGCAAGGACAAGATTCTAGAGTTGATGGATGATTTTGTACAGATTGAGAAGTAT
Organism: uncultured Acetatifactor sp.; assembly: GCA_964531725.1. Taxonomy (GTDB): domain Bacteria; phylum Bacillota; class Clostridia; order Lachnospirales; family Lachnospiraceae; genus Acetatifactor. Next base: position 4,770 of record CAZHEM010000069.1, on the reverse strand, counting down.
AGAGCCAAGAGTAAGAAGAAGTAACTGTTGTGAGAATGGCAAGTACGGATTTATGCACAATTAAGAATAAATACAAACAAGTATCATGCAGATAAACAAACATAAGACTAATTAAGAATCATGAGGGAAGACTAGAATGAATTACGATTATTTAATAGTAGGAACAGGATTATTTGGTGCGGTATTTGCACATGAGATGACGAAAGCAGGTAAGACTTGTTATGTTATTGATAAAAGAGAGAATATTGCAGGCAATATTTATACAGTAGAAGAAAAAGGCATTCAGGTACATAAATATGGCGCACATATTTTCCATACATCTAATAAGAAAGTTTGGGATTATGTAAATCAGTTTGCTGAGTTTAATAATTATATTAACTCACCAGTGGCGGTGTATAAGGATGAACTATATAACATGCCATTCAACATGAATACTTTTAGCAAAATGTGGGGCATTAAGACTCCGGCAGAAGCAAAAGCGAAGATTGAAGCGCAGAAAGCAGACAGTAAAGTAGAGAACCCACAGAATCTAGAGGAACAGGCACTTTCTCTTGTGGGACGTGATGTTTATGAGAAATTGGTAAAAGGCTACACTGAGAAACAATGGGGAAGAGATTGTAAAGAACTCCCTGCTTTCATTATTAAGAGACTTCCAGTACGTTTTACCTACGATAATAATTATTTCACAGATCGTTATCAGGGGATTCCAATTGGGGGATATACTCAGATTGTGGAAAAACTTCTTGAAGGTATTCCAGTGCAGTTGGGAATTGCTTATAAAGATTTTTGGGCAGCAAATGACCAGAAGGATACACCAGATACCTTTGGCAAAGTGCTTTATACAGGTATGATTGACGAGTACTTTGATTATCAGTTAGGCGAGCTTCAGTATCGTTCCCTTCGTTTTGAAGAAGAGACCATTGAGGGCTGCGACAACTATCAGGGCAATGCGGTTGTCAACTACACAGAGCGTGAGGTTCCATATACTCGTGTGATAGAGCATAAGCATTTTGAGTATGGTACTGGTCCAGACACCATCATTACTAGAGAATATCCTGCTAATTGGAGCAAGGGTGATGAGCCCTATTATCCAATTAATGATGAGCGTAATAACACTTTATTTGCTGAGTATCAGAAGTTAGCTGAAAAAGAAAGCAATGTTCTCTTTGGCGGAAGACTAGGACAGTATCGCTATTATGATATGGATAAGGTGATTGAAGCAGCTCTCCAGATGGTGGAAGAAAATCTGTAAATTGTTATTTCAGGTATATTGGATGAAGGTTTAATCAGCTGAAAATGCTATGGAAATAGCTATATGATGTAATATTTTTTAGGGCAAGTGGAAAAATCCACTTGCCTTTTTTTATAAATACTGTTATTATACATAATAGTTTGAATATCAAAATAATAGAAAGCCAAAATAATAGATATTCAAATAAATTGTAAACGGCGATAGCTTTTATAAGGAGTAAGTATGAACTGGGAACAAGCATTACAGGACTTAGACGAGAGAAGAGGGAAAGCGACCCTTGGTGGTGGTCAGCTTAAGATTGATAAACAGCATGAGCAAGGGAAAATGACTGCTCGTGAGAGAATTGAGATGCTTTTAGATAAAGGAACCTTCGTAGAAGTAGATGGTTTCATTGAGTCAAGAATTGATGATTTTGATTTGGATAAACGTCGTGTACCTGGTGACGGTGTAGTAACAGGATATGGTGAGATTGGTGGACGTTTGGTGTTTGTTGCCAGCGAAGATTTTACCGTAATCGGCGGTACCTTGGGTGAGTATCATTCTTTCAAAATTACACGTATTCAGGATATGGCTATGGAGATGAAGGCACCATTGATTTGTATTAACGACAGCGGCGGAGCTCGAATTGAGGAAGGTATTTCTTCCTTAAGTGGATACGCTGGAATGTTCTTGCGTCATACCAAGGCTTCTGGTGTGATTCCTCAGATTGCAGTTATTTTGGGACCATGTTCTGGTGGCGCATGTTATGCACCAGCAATTTGTGACTTTATTTTTATGGTGCAGGATACTTCTAAGATGTTCATTACAGGTCCTAATGTTGTGAAGACGGTAATCAACGAAGAAGTAAGTGTAGAAGAATTGGGTGGAGCAAAAGTGCACGCTACCAAGAGTGGTGTGTCACATTTTACCTATGACAATGAGAACGAATGCTTGATGGGTGTTCGTAAGCTATTAACTTATCTTCCAAGTAGTTTTGAAGGAAAAGCACCAGTAGTGAAGACTATTGCAGAGAAGGAATCATTATTGTTCTCTGTGAATAAAATGATGAATAAGTTGCCACTTAACAGAGGCGCGTTGCAGAATAATGCTAGTAATCCATGTGAACGTTTATGTAAGATTGTGCCTGACAATTCTCGTAATGCATATGACGTAAAAGAAGTAATTGCTTGTATTGCAGATAAAGATAGTTTCTTTGAAGTTCAGAAGGACTTTGCGAAAAATGTAGTAGTTGGTTTTGCAAGAATGGGCGGTAAGAGTGTTGGCTTTGTGGCTAACCAGCCTAACCATATGTGTGGTTCTATTGATTACCATGCATCTGATAAGATGGCTCGTTTCATCCGATTCTGTGACTGTTTTAATCTGCCTTTGATAACTTTAGTAGATGTACCTGCATTTTTACCTGGTACTGCACAGGAGCATAATGGTATTATCCGTCATGGTGCAAAAGTATTGTACGCATATTCAGAAGCAACTGTGCCAAAGATTTCATTGATTATGCGTAAAGCATATGGTGGTGCGTATATTGCCATGAACTCCAAAGATATGGGGGCAGATATGGTATTTGCATGGCCTATCGCAGAGATTGCAGTTATGGGTGCAGATGGAGCGGTTAATATCGCGTTTAAGCGTAAGATTAAAGCGGCTGCTGACCCAGAAGCAATGCGTCAGCAGTGCAAGAAAGAATATGAAGATAGATTCCTAAACCCTTATGTGGCAGCAGCAAGAGGCTATGTAAATGAGGTTATTAAGCCAGAGGAGAGTAGAACAAAGATTCTTCGTGCGTTAAAAACGTTGAAGACTAAGAGTGTAGAAGCTCCTAAAAAGAAACATGGAAATATTCCATTATAATTAACTAAGCGTTTTTCCTATTATACATACAGACACACAACAAACTAAGAGGTCCACTTCTTTATGAAGAGGACCTCTTAGTTTATAAAATATCATATTAGCAATAACTATTAAACAACATACCGCTGTAAGCACTAGCGGCATAAGGACTAACGAAATTATGTCCCGGATTCTTGTAAGCGACTACCACCTTATTAACATAGTTCATAGGATCCAAGGATACCTGATCACTTTTGGCTAGAAGCTTAGAAGAGAAATCCTTAATGTAGCCAAAGGTTTCTTTTACATCTTCTGACTGGAATGCTGCTTCGTGTAATAATTCATCGTCTATCTCCATGGTTCCATCATCTGTGATGTTAAGACCAGTGGACTCTAAAGAAGTATCGTATAAAGAAGCAATTCCTTTCATTTCACGAACTAAAGCCTTACTCTTAGACTGGGAATCCAAATAGTTGGATACAGAGCGAATGAAGTCATTATAACCCTGAATCAAATGAGTGACGTTCTCTGTTAAAGAATCAACGTCGGCTTTTAGGCCGATTCTAACAGGAACATCCTCTGGGGAGATTCCTTTTAATTCGATTTCAAACTGTTTACCTACCGTGAAACGGTTAGAAGAAGTGCTTCTAGATTCACCATTTAGTAGGAAACTAGCATTGTGAGGCTGGCGACTAACATAATCCAAGCCTAAGTAAGCAACGGCACCGGAACGTTTAGAAGTGTGGTCATCACTTACGGTAAATATATGACCATCAATGTCGGAGGAACCGGTGGCAACGGACTCTAGAACCAGAGAAGTTCTCTCATCGGATTCTTTGATGGAAGCTTTGAGTCCAATATCTGCATTGTTTACAAGGCGCATTAGACGCTCTTGTAAATCGCGATTGGTTTCGTCTTCATTGATTGCAAAATGGAACTCATAGTTCATATCATTGATTGCAATATCAAAAGAATAAGTATCCACTGGCAAATCAATCTTCTCATTAGGTAGGAATAATCCCATGTTTTCCTGAGAGGTGGCCAATGACTGTACTTCCAAAGTTAAATCTGGAACATCTAAGTCTGGAGATTGTTCTCCAATATAGGTAGCTGTAGCTATCTGGTTATTAGATGTATAGGCACTCTTTTTATTAAGAAGACCATTTTCCTCTAAGCCACCTAGATGCGCAATGGTATTATGAAGGCTTCTAGCCTGTTCCTTTAAATCTACAGCATAACGCTGAGTATCTTTGCTTGTTGTGGGAAGATACCAAGGGGCTTCTTTATTCTGTTGGACAATGGAATTATACACACCGCGGAGCTCACTTTTCTTGTGAGTGTCATAACGAGTTACGCTTTTTGGAGCATAGGATGTGAGATAATTGTTATAAACGGTGTTTAAAACAGCACTCATTGTCACGCCTCCTTTCTTCCATGAAATAATGTGACAACAAACACGACAGCTTAATGCAATGAAAATCCTTTTTCATAGACACACTAAGCACAATTATTGACTTTCTTAAGCTGATTGTAGCATAATAAATAGAAAGAAACAAGTTTTAAGAAAAAAATACTTGAAAAAATACAGAAAAAGAGTTAAAATCTGCTAGCTGAGACTTAAAAAAGTTGTTGACGAGCGTAATATGTCTGTGTTATAGTAGTCAAGCGAGATAAGATTTAGGTCTTTTTTT
>CAZHEM010000068.1:0-14714 GCA_964531725.1 uncultured Acetatifactor sp. | reverse complement strand
ACTATAGTGTTAAATTGTTGTCAAATGAATTTCTACTATCTCTGTACTATTTTACAACACCTTATTTTATTTGTTTTTCCTTGAATTGACAAGACTTATTGCTCCATGTAAAATAAATTCATTGTGTATTACATATAGAAATGAGGGAACATATGATTCTATCCTGTCAAAATATATCAAAAGCATTTATTGAAAATACTGTTTTAGAAAATATCAGTTTCCATATAGAGGATTACGAAAAAGCAGCCATTGTAGGCATCAATGGAGCTGGTAAAACTACACTTCTACGCATTATTGTAGGAGAAATGGCACCTGACTCTGGAATAGTAACCCTTTCCAAGGACAAAACCTTAGGCTATCTTGCTCAAAACAGTGCCGTTAATACCGATAATACCATCTATGAGGAATTACTATCTGTAAAACAAGATTTAATAGAAATCGAACGTCGCATGCGTTCCTGCGAACTTTCTATGAAGCAGGCAGAAGGGGCAGAATTAGAGACACTGATGAAGCAATACTCTTCGCTTACTCATGCTTTCGAGATAGGCGATGGTTATTCTTACAAAAGTGAACTTATAGGGGTATTAAAAGGATTAGGATTTCAAGAAGATGATTTTACCAAACCGGTAGCCACCTTATCCGGTGGTCAAAAGACTCGTGTGGCATTAGGCAAACTACTATTGCAGAAGCCTGATTTAATCATTTTGGACGAGCCAACTAACCACTTGGATATGAATTCAATCACTTGGTTAGAAACCTACCTATTAAATTATAAAGGCGCAGTAATCATCGTATCCCATGACCGTTTCTTCTTGGATCGTATTGCTACAAAGGTTATTGAAATTGACCAGTCCAAAGCAACTACCTTCCAAGGCAACTACTCTGATTATGCCGTAAAAAAAGAACAGCTTCGCATTGCAGCATGGAATGCCTATGTGAATCAACAACGAGAAATCAAACATCAAGAAGAAGTAATCGAAAAATTACGTTCCTTTAACCGCGAAAAATCCATCAAACGTGCAGAAAGCCGCGAAAAAATGCTAGATAAAATGGAAGTCATCGACAAACCTACTCAGGTTCGTACTGATATGAAATTAAAGCTTACTCCTTACAAACAAAGCGGTAACGATGTATTAAATGTAGAAGGTTTAAGTAAAGCATTTGGTTCACAGACTCTCTTCAATAATGTTAGCTTTGAAATCAAACGTGGGGAACATGTGGCAATTATTGGTGATAATGGTAGCGGTAAAACTACCCTTCTCAAGATATTAAACGACATTCTTCCTGCTGATAATGGCAAATTTACCTTAGGAACCAATGTTGAGATTGGGTATTATGATCAGGAACACTTAGTCCTACACGATAATAAGACCCTATTTGATGAGATTTCTGATGATTATCCTTATCTCACCAATACTGAGATTCGCAATGTGTTAGCCGCATTCCTCTTTACTGGAGATGATGTATTTAAACGTATTAGCGACTTAAGCGGTGGCGAAAAAGGTCGTGTATCTCTAGCAAAATTAATGCTCTCCAACGCTAATTTCTTAATCTTGGATGAGCCTACCAACCACTTAGATATTATGTCAAAAGAGATTTTGGAAGATGCCATTAATAATTACGAAGGTACTGTCCTATATGTATCCCATGACCGTTATTTTATCAATAAGACAGCGCACCGAATTTTAGATTTAACAGAACAAACCTTTGTTAATTATATTGGTAATTATGATTACTATTTGGAAAAGCACGACACAATGATGTCTACTATCACTCCTGTCACTACTTCAAATGCTACACCTACAAAAGTAGAGACTTCAGAAGTAAAACTAGATTGGAAGGCACAAAAGGAAGAACAAGCACGTCTTCGTAAAAAAGAAAATGATTTGAAGAAATGCGAAGAGCGAATTGCTGTATTAGAATCACGTCTAGAAGAAATTGATACAGAGATGTCTAATCCAGAGGTTGCCACAAAATCTGTACTCCTGCAAGAGCTTGCCAATGAACAAGAACAGATTAATGCTGAATTAGAAGGGCTTTATGAGCAATGGGAAACCTTGGCAGAATAATCAGTCATTCCCCTTAGCCTTTTTATTTCAACGTACAAAACAATCCCAAGTATGAAAAAACACTCATACTTGGGATTGTCTTTACATTTTAACGTCTTATAATTACATAGTCTCGAAAGTCTCACGAATTGCTTTGATGAATCCTAAACTATCCAAAATTACTGGGTTCTCACAAGTAGAAATCAAGGACAAGCTCTTAGTCATCTTGCCATCTTCTACAGTCTTGATACAAGCCTTCTCTAATTTCTCAGCGAATTCCACTAATTCAGCAATGCCGTCTAACTCGCCTCTCTTCTTCAATGCACCTGTCCATGCAAAAATAGTTGCAATAGAGTTGGTTGAAGTCTCTTCTCCCTTTAAGTGCTTGTAATAATGACGCTGAACGGTACCATGTGCTGCTTCATATTCATATACACCACTTGGAGATACCAATACGGAAGTCATCATTGATAAATCACCGTAAGCAGTTGCTACCATATCAGACATTACGTCACCATCATAGTTCTTACATGCCCAAATAAAGCCACCCTCTGAACGAATAACACGTGCTACTGCATCATCAATCAAAGTATAGAAATATTCAATGCCAAGTTCTTCAAACTTTGCTTTAAATTCATTATCATAGATATCCTGGAAAATATCTTTAAATGTATGGTCATACTTCTTAGAGATGGTATCCTTGGTTGAGAACCATAAATCCTGTTTGGTATCTACCGCATAAGAGAAACAAGCTCTTGCAAAGCTAGAGATAGACTCCTCAGTGTTGTGAATACCCTGAAGGATTCCAGCCCCCTTAAAGTTATGAATCAGCTCTCTAACTTCAGTTCCATCCTCAGCAGTATATACTAACTCAGCTTTACCAGCACCAGGAACTTTAATCTCAGTATTCTTATATACATCACCATAAGCATGACGAGCAATAGTAATTGGCTTTGTCCAATTTTTTACATAAGGCACAATACCATTTACAAGGATTGGTGCACGGAATACAGTACCATCCAAAATAGCACGAATGGTTCCGTTAGGACTCTTCCACATCTCTTTTAAATCATACTCTTTCATTCTAGCTGCATTAGGAGTAATGGTTGCACATTTAACTGCAACACCATATTTTAAAGTTGCATTAGCAGAATCTACAGTAACCTGATCATCAGTTGCATTACGATTCTCTAATCCCAAATCATAGTACTCTGTCTTCAAATCAATAAAAGGAAGTAAAAGTTCATCCTTAATCATCTGCCAGAGAATTCTGGTCATCTCATCTCCGTCCATCTCAACCAATGGAGTCGTCATTTTAATCTTATCCATTTTATAACCATACCTTTCCTGTACTAATTATTTATCTTCTGAATCTTTCTGATATGCCTCATGGAGGCCATTTTTCACCATATTGTTATAGGCATTAATCATATGCTTATTCGCCAACTCTTCTGCTAAATCCGCATTGCCAGACTTAATTGCTTCCATGATTTTCTCATGTTCTTCATTAGACTTTGGACCACGATTCACATTAGAAAGAGTCTTCTTACGCACACGAAGTACATATTGATGAAAATCTTTAAGCTGATGCTCTAAAATCTTACTATCACATGCTTCATATAAAATATCATGGAAACGATTGTCTAATTCAGCCAACTGCTCCAAATGTCCCTTCTGGGCATGGAATTTTGCAAGATATACATTCTCTTCCATTTCTTCCATCTGCTCTTCCGTAATGTGCTCTGTTGCCCAACGAGCGCACAGTCCTTCCAAAAGAGAACGAATCATATAGATATCTTTTACATCTTTCTCAGTAATACCAGTTACATAAGCGCCCTTATTGGGTACGATCTGAATTAGTCCTTCCAATTCCAGCTGTCGAAAAGCCTCACGGACAGGAGTTCTGCTGACGCCCATCTCCTCTCCGATAGCAACTTCTTTCAATTCTTCATACTCTTCGTATTTACCGCTTAAAATATCTTCACGAAGCTTATTAAATACACGCCCTCTAAGAGAATACTTATCTGTAACTTCTTGTTTTACATCATATCCACTTGTTTTAATGCCCATATCTTCCTACCCTTCAGAATCCACTAGCCAATCGTAATGTTTTTCTCTAAACATACGCGATTTAAGCAAGCAATAATCTCTTCATCAGTCATTACTGTTACACGACCGCCTGCATATTCTTCATCAACCCATGCTTTAATTTCTTTTACTACTTCTGAATTCTTGTCAAGCTGCTTATCGCCTTTTAACTTATAATAAGTATTAATCCAATGAGCAATACCAGCAAGTCCCGAAGTATTAGAAATTGCACAAAGCACTGGACGATTTAAGAACTTCTCAGTATCGAAAATATTATAAATCTCTTCATTTTTCAACAAACCATCTGCATGAATACCAGCTCTAGTAACATTAAAGTTCTTACCTACAAAAGGAGTACGAGGTGGAATCTCATAACCAATCTCCTTCTCAAAGTACTCTGCAAGTTCCGTAATAACAGTGGTATCCATACCATTCAAGTCGCCCTTCAACTGCGCATATTCGAATACCATAGCTTCCAATGGGGTATTACCAGTTCTCTCACCAATACCAAAAAGAGAAGTATTGATACCTGAACATCCATATAACCATGCAGTAGTTGAGTTAGACACTGCTTTATAGAAATCATTGTGTCCATGCCATTCAATTAATTCATGTGGCACACCTGCATGTGTATGTATTGCATAAATAATTCCTTGTACGCTTCGTGGAATAACTGCACCTGGATAGTTAACACCATATCCCATGGTATCACATGCACGAATCTTAATAGGAATCTTATACTCTTCCATTAATTTCATAAGTTCCAAACAGAAAGGAACCACATAACCGTAAATATCGGCACGAGTAATATCTTCCAAGTGACATCTTGGTCTGATACCTTCGTCTAAGCACTCACGAATAACACTTAGATAATGATCCATAGCCTGACGTCTGGTCATCTTTAATTTCATGAAAATATGATAATCAGAGCAACTTACAAGGATACCGGTCTCTTTCATACCAATCTCTTTTACTAATTTAAAATCTTCCTTACTTGCACGAATCCAGCTAGTTACCTCAGGGAACTCATAGCCTCTCTCCATACACTTATATACAGCATCTCTATCCTGCTTGCTGTAAAGGAAAAATTCACTGGCACGAATCATACCATTTGGACCACCCAGGCGGTGCAAATAATCAAAAATGGTAACAATCTGCTCTGTAGTATATGGCGCGCGTGACTGCTGTCCATCTCTAAAAGTTGTATCTGTAATCCAAATATCCTTTGGCATATTGTGAGGTACAATCCTATCATTAAAAGGAATCTTAGGGATTTCGGAATATGGGAACATATTACGGAACACGTTTGGTTTCTCAACGTCATCCAATATGTACATGTGTTCTTCAATCTCCAGCAAATTGTTCTTCTGATTCATAGTTACTGGACGATTTGCAAAAGCATCATTATTTCTCATAAATTCACCTTCAACGCTGCGACACGTTCAAATTCTGTTGCATACGCATTTTTATACAACATCTCGTATAATTGTATACAATCATACGAGATGTGTCAATACTTTATCACAATAAATTTTTAAAGTTAAGCATTCCCCATCCTTGTTTGTTCCACGGCTCACCTAAGTCAGTTGCAGTAAGTGTCAAACGCATTTTCACTTCTTCACAACTTAATGTTGGATATTTTTGTAAGATTCTTGCAACTGCTCCAGATACTATAGGTGTAGCCATCGAGGTACCACTCTTGGATATATATGCATTTTTAATCATTCCATTCACATTTTTATACATAAAATTGCAAGAAAAAATATTAGTACCAGGTGCAACGATATCTGGCTTACGTATATTCCACGAAATATCACCTCGTCCAGAATAGTTTTCACATCGATTGGGATTCCAGCGATAATATTTTCCATCGTGACACCCTACTGTTATAATCTCATTCCATTTTGCTACAGCGGATATACTTCCATTTTCAGGTCCCTTGTTTCCTGCAGCGCAAACCACCACAATACCTGCTTGCCATGCCATCTTAAGAAGTGTATTTATGGATTCCATACTATCTGTTGCACTTAGTTCACCAATTCCCACCGAGATATTGAGCACTCTAATATTATACTGGTTTTGAACCTCTAGAAGCCATTTCAGTGCATCTAGCATGTTTTGACTTTTTCCTTCTCCCTTATCATCTAATACTTTTGCTACCACGAGCTTAGCCTTTGGCGCAATTCCTCTGTACTTTCCAGAAGAAGAAACACCACTCCCACAAATAATTCCACAAACATGAGTACCATGTCCATTATCATCATACGCTTCTTTTCTCTGATTGACAAAATCTTTAAATGCCAATGTCTTCCCTGCCAAATCCGGATGGAGTGCAATTCCGGTATCTAATACGGCTACCGTCACCCGATAGTCATCGGAACATATATCATCTATACTATCTGCATCAATCTGTTTCCTTACTCTATACATACACAAAAGCCTCAACATAGACTTATCATTATCCTATGTTGAGGCTTACTATCTTGTGCTTACTATATTTTCTTTTTCTTAGTAATAAGAAGCAACGCTCCCCACACTAACACAACTGCAGCAATACTATATTTTACTGCATTCCATGCACTACTATCAGTGTTGTTCTCCGTATTAATTCCTTGACTCAATGCTTGAAAATCATTGGTCTCTTCCAATAATTCCTCATCTGCTTCTTCACCAGTACCATAGATACCAAATAAAGACAAGTGATAGGTCTCAAACTGAACAGCTTCTCTATTTTCAACTAAAACACGTTTACATGGTACATATTCTAATTGACCATTTCTATCCAAGGTTACTACTTTTACACCTTGTTGTCTTAATTCTTCTGGTAATTGAATAGATACAGTTAATGCCTGTTTGCCAAGCTTAGTAAGTGGAATCTTACTACTATCTGTCAAAGTCAAATCATACACAACAATGTCATCTGGTAATCCTTTTTGATAACTTCTCTCATATGCCTTCTTTAAGTCATAGTAGCTATCCTTTTCTACTGCATGTAATGTATAAGCATTAGAAGCTCCTGCTAATCTTGCAAAAACATTTTCGCTTCCTGTAACAGTTACTCCAATTTCAATAGAACCTTCCTGTTCTAGCTCACGATATTCTTCATTAGAAAGTCGCTGAGCAGATAATTCATAGGTAGTTTCTATTTTGGTAGTATCTGCAATTTGCACTTCTACCGAATCATCAAACACACCTAAGCCCATCTTACGAACGCCATCTGGCAATTTCACCTTTTTCAAATCACATCCTGCAAAAGCTCTATCCTTGATAGCTTCCACATTCTTGCCCCAAAGCACCTTGCTAAGATTGCTACAGCCTTCAAAAGCACCTTCTCCAATAATAAGAAGTTCATCTGGCATAATGACACGTTCAATTTCTGTATGATTTGCAAAAGCCTCTGCAACAATCATACGAACTCCATCTGGAATCTCAACAATATCTCCTGTTCCACGATAAGCAACTAAAATATCGCCACTTATCAAATAGTCTTCATTGCCACTTTCCAAAAAGCTCTCTGCCCACTCTGTATATAGAAATGCTTTTGGTTCTACATTTGTTATGGTATCAGGCAATGTAACTGATTTCAAATCATCACAATGATAAAAAGCACCATATCCTATCGTGCGAACACTATCTGGAATCTCCACTTCCTCAATGCTACTTCTTGCAAAAGCAAATTGACCTATTTCTGTGATTCCATCTGGCAAGGATACTTCTTTTAATTCTCTATCTCGATAATAAGCTTGATCTGCAACAATCTTGCCATCAACAATGGTATATTTCGGAATTTCGTCCTCTTCCAGTTCTACAACATCTACAACAGAAGAATCCAAGTCATCCTTGTTTTCATCATCTTTGGTATTCTCTCCGATTTTGTCACCATTTCCGTCATATACCGACAAATCTTTATTATCCACAAAAACGACAGCCTGATTACCAACTACTTTGGTAAGACCGAAGCTTGCATTGGAAGAATCAAAGGTATCATCCTCATCCTTTTTCTCCTCTTCATCCTCTTCCTCATAGTCTGCTACATCTTCATACTCAGGCATCTCTTCCTGCCTTTCATAAAAATCTTGTGCATATTCATATGCATAAGAACCTTCTTCTGAATGAATCTCCAATTTAAAACATCCATCAAAAGCAGTCTCATGAATCTCCATAACCGATGAAGGAATGGTAATATCCGTCATATTTACACAATCTGCAAAGGCTTGAATACCTATACTCTTTACATCAGACGGAATACTAATAGATTTTAAGCCTTTGCTTCCAGCAAAAGCAAAATCCCCAATCTCTGTAAGTCCACGACCAAACACAATCGTTTCTAGTGAATTACAATCCCAGAATGCATAGGGTTCAATCTTTTCAACTGAATTCGGTATTACAAGTGATTCCACATACTCATTGCCTTCAAAGGCACTCCTGCCAATCACTTCTACTGTATTAGGAATAGACACGTTTTCATCCGTGCCTCTATACTTCACTAATGTAGTTCCTTCCATCTTAAAATCGGAAACATCTGTTGTTGCTGCCACCATTTTAGGAACTGGAAGTTGCATAATAACCAGTGCTGTTATAATTAACCACACACCGCAAAGTCTTTTCCTACGCATACTCTGCCTTCCTTACTCTTATTCTTAAGAGTAACGCGCCTAATTAGGCGCGCACTCTACGAACTGCTGTCTGTTGGTCTTTCTTCATAAACAATACAACTGCCATTAAAGCCAAACCAATTGATAGGAACCATTTTGGATGAATTCCATCACCAGTTTTTGGTGTACTATCAGACACTGTTCCTGAAGAAAGATTATTTGTCTCAACATAAATTACATATGGTGAGAAATGCTCACATGTAAAGGTAATACAAGATACTCCATCAATGGTAGTAAATCTTGGTTTTAACTTATCCAATTTCTCATCTACTACACCTGCTACTTTGTTATTACCAGCGTAGGTAATCAAAGAATCAGGTAATGGTAATGTGATACTAATGGAAAGTCCTTTGGTATCTGTAATCTTAGTCTTTCCAGTAGAATCATATAAGCTGATATCCATTGGGAAGTACTTAATATTACTAATATCACCATACTCTGCTTTCAAAGCCTTAATAATCGCTTCGGTAGCAGATGCACTTTCGTTAATCTTAACAGTGAAGTTATCAGATGAACCGTTAACAGTTACATTTACAACCCCTGTGTTAGATAAACCATTCTTGTCTATAATTACAGTGTTGCTACCTGTACCATTTGGCTTATTGGTAGTACCAGTATTGGTATTATTACCAGATGAAGTACTTCCACTAGCAGTCTTATAGTTTGCAGTAACTGTTACATTACCATCTGGCATAGTAATTACAGTTGCTGATAACTTCTTACTTGCAATAGTAACATCTGCTGGATCAATGGTCCAACTATCAAATACTTTACCTGTTGGTGGATCATTTGCAATAATGATAGGCTGTGAGCCTTCTGCATAACTACCAGAACCACTACCATTTTTAACAGTTAAAGTATAAAGTTCTTTGTTTGTACTTGTTCCATCTCCTGAACCACTACCTGAACCATCTCCTGAGCCCGAACCACTACCACTTCCAGAACCGTCTCCTGAGCCTGAACCAGAACCGCTACCAGAACCATCTCCTGAACCTGAACCAGAACCGCTACCAGAACCATCTCCTGAGCCCGAACCAGAGCCATCTCCTGTTCCGGATCCGTCTCCTGTTCCATCTCCGGTACCACCTATATTAGCTACTTTATCAAATTGAGCCCATGTCTTAATGTTCTCGGTAACATTGGTGATTGCTGGTCTCCATCCTGCAAATGTAAAGGTATACCCCTCTTCTGTTGGTGCAGGTGGGGTCTGAGGAGGAATTGCATCCTGACCTTCTTTGACTGTCTGAGTCATGTATAAGGTATCATCCCAATTGTAGAATGTAACGGTATACTCTTCTAAGGTATCCTCTTTATACTGTGCCGTTGCTTGAATATCTCTTTGTACATTTCTATAGTCTGGATTCCATCCTATAAATATGTATCCATCCTTCGTAGGATCTTCTGGTGGCACTGCATCTTCGCCTGCAAGTACTCTCTGCTTATCCTTTAATAAGGTTCCATCCTCATCCCAGAAAGTGACATAATAGTAAATAGTCTCATTCAAGCCTCTTGTAGATATTCCATAGGATTCCGCATAACTTTCTGCAACTGAACCAGGTACACATTGGAATACTAATTTAGACAAATCAACGTTCTTAAATGCATCTGCATGAATAACTGTTACACTCTCTGGAATCTGCACAAGCTTAGCGCTACTATTTAAAAAGGCATTTTCATTAATTGCAACACATGTATCCGGCAAATATACAGAATATAAATCCGGAGTAGTATCTGCAAAAGCATACGAAGGAACCACTGTAATTGTCGTAGTTGTCAAATCTACGGAACTAACATTCGTATCTCTAAACGCTTCCTCTGCAATGGCTGTTACACCTTCCATTTCGGAAGATACTACTGTATTAATCTGTCTACCCTCTAGATATTCAACAAGTTTCTTTCCGCCTGAAGCGTTTTCAAAAATAATTGAATCTTTACATTCGTAATTATTTCCTTCAAAAACAACATCCTCTAACTTTTCACAATTCAAAAATGGTGCTAATTGTAATTCCGAAAGAGCTCCCGAGAAATACACATTTTCTAATTTCTCGCAATTTTCAAATGCGTGATCTCCTACAACCTGCGTATTTCCAAGGAATGAGATACTCTTAACATTACTTGCATTTTTAAAAGTCTCTGCAGCAACTTCTTCCAATCCATATACACTTATAGATTTTTCCACATTCGCATCCGTGATTTCTGCTTTTTCTTTTGCTTCAAAAAGACCTTCCTTGACCATCTCTACACAAGCTGGGATTTCAATATCTAACGCAGCATCTACAATTGTCTGTTCCATATCGTTAAGTGTATTTCCTGATCTGTAACTAGTAACTGCAGACATCGCCTTCGATGCATATTCTCTTGGATAACATGGGTATTTCACATAATTTAAACTTGTCTCTTCAATTTCTGTCTCCCCATCATCCGTCGTAAACAAAGAAGTAGTCCAATTCCCATTAGAGCTTATTGTTGTATAGTCATTTAAAATAGGATAATTAACTAATGCAACTTTCTCAGCTTCTGCATCATACTGAACAACCAAATTCTGTGGCCATCCACTATAATACTCTATATAAGTTCTATATTGGTCACTATTACTAAAATAATTTCCTTTTGATGTCGCATATACAAATGGCATACAATCATCTGACATAGGACCAACAAAACGTAACATTACGATATCATCATTGTCATGCGTATGTCCATCAACAGAGCAGGTTGCCGCTTGCGTCTTAAAAGCATCTGTACCAATTGTTTGCACATTACATGGTGTAGAGAATATCACCGTACTCAACTCATGACATCCTTTAAACGCATTCATTTCTATTGTTGTAACAGAAGAAGGAATATAAATTGTCTCCAAGGAGCATCTTACTTTTGCAAAGGTATTGCTTCCAATCGTAGCAATTGCATAAGGACCGATTTCTTCTGGTAAAACAATTTCTGTAACATCTGATGGTATTTCACAATTTATTAATTCATTAGAAGAATTTACTTGATAAATCTCTCTGGTTGTTTCGCTATAATCAGTTCCTGCATAAGTAATCTTCTCGTATTTATTTGCTGGAATTAACTGAATTGGATCCAAATAGCTAAAAGCAAAAGTTATTCTTCTCGTTTTTCCCGACTCATCAGTATAAGTATATCCATCACTATACTTTCCGCTTGCTAATAAATGTACCTCCGAACCTTCTACACCCTCAAAATAAAAACCATTTTCTGCTACCAATGATTGAAAACTTCCTAAATCACCAGTAAACTTCAAGCTTGGATTTTTAGCACATACAAATTTCAAAGACTTGCATCCATCAAAAATACTTAAATCAACCGTTCCACCTGAATAATCAACTCCTTCAACATTTCCACCCTGTTGAGAATAATCTTTCGGGAAGGTCACTGATTCCAAAATTTTGCAATTTCTAAACACATAACTACCAATTGCTTTGAGCGGAACTCCCAAATCATCCTGTCCACTAAAGTCAATGCTTACAAGGCTAATACAATTTTCAAAAGCATTATCGCAAATAACATTAACAGACTTTGGCACTTTAAATGTTCTCATTGCCTGACAGTTACTAAATGCATAAGCACCAATAACTCTAATAGGTGCATCAACATCAATGGTTACATTTGCAAGATATTGACATTCCGCAAATGCATAGTTTCCAATGCTTACTACACCATTAGATAATTCTACATCGGTAAGACCTGCACACTGATAGAACGCATAATCACCAATGCCCATTACGTTTGCGCCGACAAGCAACGAAGTAATATTCGTCTGATTTGCAAAGATACCAGTATCTTTTGTTACCTCTGCAATAGTATATGAACTTTTCGCATCTTTCCATGCTGAAACACGCTGATAACCTACATATGCAATCGGTACATCTGTAAGCCATTTTTTACTACCTGTTGCAGCAGAAAAATTAGAGGCATCTCCTGAGCTTGTACTATTTCCACTTCCATTCTGATAATACAAAGTAGACATATCTTGCCAGTTTTCAATTTCCGCATAATAACATGGTATAAATCTTTGACTCTGTACACCATTCTCTTCTATAGTAGTCTGATAAAACAAAGGCTCACCATCTGCATTTGAGGCTACATAAGCAGCCTCATACATGGTATATGCATCCATCGTTTCTGGTATTTCTAATTTACCACCAGGCAATGCACCTACGTGGGTATAATCCACCAGCACGCCTACTCTGGTACTAGTTCCATATAAAATATGCGCAAATTTAAAACGACCATCTCCTGATGCAAAAACCTTATCAGTACTTGCATCAACCCTAAAATCCTCATTAGCAGTTGCTACAACCGGATTCGTTGCTACAGTTGCTACCCCCGTATCCGCCTGCAAGTTCTCCACAGGAATTGCCGCTACCAATAATGATGATACAAGCAACAATGTTCCCAGTGTCTTGCGTACTGCCTTTCTCATTCGTCTTTTTGCTTTCTTTGCTTTTGCCATGTCTTTATACTCCTTTGTCTTTAGAAGTTATGTTCACAATAATGAATTGTAATTACTCCACTTTCTTCGCCACTACTACAAATCTACCATTATCCTCTTCATAATCACAAGTAGATAAGGTTAGTAGCTGATCCCCAAATTTAGCAGTCACTCCCGTATCATAAAAAGAAATAGCTGCCATCTCCTTCATATAGGAATCAAACTCCTGCTCACTGTATGCATCTATAAACTGATAATACTTGAAAACAATCTCCGTCTCCCCATATACCTTAGAGCGAAATACATACATTACCTCGTATTTGCCCTTCTCGTATATGGTATCAAATTGGATGTATTTATGGTCTTCATAATAAGACTTATCCTCATACTTATCCAAATTGCCAAACATCTGACCGCTTCGCATATTATGACCATAGAGAATATAGTTGGTACTCTCATTCAAAGTATCACAGTCCTTGTCCATGAAAATGGAACCATTCTTGTCATATTCCTGATTCAAGTTATGATCCAAATAATATTCATTGTCCTCAGTCTGCATTACAGGGTAATCTATATTTGTATCGGCAATTTTTAGCCATCCGATTAGTCTTTGATTCTTTTTTAATAAATTTTTATATTCATCCAGCACTTCTCGCTCTGTAACAGTCTCATCTTCCGTGTAATGTATTACTGGCTGGTTATTCTCAAAGGTAGGAACCTTCTCCTTCAACTCACTTAGTTCTTTATAACTGTTGGCAGTTCTCTGTTCATAATAATTGTACACAAACAAATAACCAAAACAAGCAAGTGCCCCTATACTACATAATGCAACCATCCATTTACGATTACGTTCCTGACGCTTTATTTCTAATTCCACAAAAGCATCCGAAACTTCTATCTTCTTGGATTTATTATCTTTTGTTTCTTTTTTCCTATTTGTTGCCTTTTTTCCTTTCGCTCTACCTTTGCTCTGGGGCTCACTGCATTTCTTTATTGCTACTTTTACCTCATCAGTGAAATCTTCCCCCAACAAAGTGTAAAAACGAAATTTATCAGCTTTAATCTCTTCTAATAATCGTTCTAGTTGCTTACTATCCGAGAAATCAACTTTAGAACGTATGTAATCTATTTTTTTCTTATCAGCCAAGGCTCGTTTATAATCCGCTTCCGTGCGAAACGCTCTACCTTCGACCTCGTAACTTCCTTGTGCCATGCTTAATCCTTACAATATCCATCAAAATCTAATCTTTCACATCTTATATTTTACTATACGTAGAAATTATTGCAAGCTTTTTTCAACATATTGTATCAAAATTATCGAAATGTATTTACAATTAAATTTATTTTTAAAATTCGGAAACATCGCTCACATTCGTGCATAGAATAAAGCATAATCAAAATTTTTTGGAGGAAAAAACATGAGCGATTTAACTGCTACAAACTGTGGCTGCTCTAACAATTCTAGCAACT
>CAZHEM010000067.1:0-14753 GCA_964531725.1 uncultured Acetatifactor sp. | reverse complement strand
CGTATGAACGGTTATTTATCTTATTCACGTGTGCATGGTGATACCAGATTAAATGATGCAAAAATGGCAGAAATTGCAGAAAGGAAGAGCATGTAGTAATGAGATATCATAACATTACAAAGGATGATATGCTAAACGGAGATGGACTGCGTGTTGTTCTCTGGGTGGCAGGCTGTAATCATTGCTGTAAGGAGTGTCAGAATCCTATTACATGGGACCCAGACGGCGGTATTCTGTTTGACGATGCAGCAAAACAAGAGATTTTTGAGCAATTAGAGAAAGATTATATATCAGGAATTACCTTTTCGGGTGGAGATCCATTACACCCAGCTAATCGTTTGGATGTGCGCAATTTGATGGCAGAGATAAAGGAAAAATATCCTAATAAGACTATCTGGTTATATACTGGTGATAGTTGGGAAAACATTCTTTATTATCCAATGATGCAATATGTAGATGTGGTAGTAGATGGAGAATTCCATGTGGCAGAAAAAGATGTGAATCTGCTTTGGAAAGGTAGTAAGAATCAGCGTGTTATTGATGTAAGAAAGACTTTGTCAGTAGACAATACAGACCCTACAATTCCTGTATTGCATGCACGCGATTATGCATAAATGTTTGGAGAAAAGAAATGAAAAGAGTAGCACAATTTTTTAAAGTGAGCCCAGAGAATTTTATGGCGGCGATGAAAGAAGATTTTTCAGAATATACAGAAGAAGATATTCGTGATATGTATGAATCTATTAAACTGCCACAGAGAGCGACAAAGGGAAGTGCGGGATATGATTTTTATGCGCCATTTTCCTTCTCGTTACCACCAGCCACTACGATTAAGATTCCTACGGGCATACGTGCTAAATTGGATGAAGATTGGGTATTAAAGTTGTATCCTAGAAGTGGTCTTGGATTTAAGTTCCGCTTACAGTTAAACAATACAGTTGGAGTAATAGATAGTGACTATTTTTACTCTGATAATGAAGGTCACATTTTTGTGAAGCTTACCAATGATTCCAATGAAGGAAAGACGGTAGAAGTCACCCAGGGAACTGGGATTGTTCAAGGTATTTTCTTGGAATATGGAATCACCGTGGATGATGATGCACAGGGTATCCGTAACGGAGGTTTTGGCTCTACAACCAAGTAATAGAATAAGTGAAAGCCCACATTCTTGCGAGCTGTTGAAGGAAATGTTCAACTTGCTACAAGAGTGTGGGCTTTTTGAGTGCTTAAATATTATGGTTATCAGTATGCGTTATACTTTTAGAAACGATGTCCGCCACCGCCGCCGGAGCGGAAACCGCCACCACCACCGTGGAAACCGCCACCACTATGACTGGAACTACTAGAGGATTTGCGCTCGCGTTTGTTGTGACTATATTTAAAACGAATGATTTCATACTCAAAGTGATGAGAGATGCCAGCTAACAGCTCTTTTTGTCTAGGACGTTTTAGATAAGCATGGTAGGCCATCCAACAAAAGTTAATTAATAAAGCAATCATAAAGCCTAAGAAAACGTTACAAATGTATTTCATAGGCTGAGCGATTTTGCCACCAGCTAATAAGGTAAGAATTTCACCATATACTTTTATGGCACATTCGTAGTATTTTTCGTCAGTAGCAAGCTGATAGGCATTGTCGGTAATCGTATTTGCATAGTTGGTATTAATGGTCTTGTATACGTCACCATCGCTGTGAATCCAAATATAGCGATTGTCCATGTCAATGAGGAAGAGTGTACCACTTTCTGTTCCAAAAAAGTCATAATAATAATTACGGGCTGTTTCTTCTGAAGAGTAATGAGTCTGCTTGACGGTAACAAAAGCAACATTACCATATTCAGTGATGGGGTGTATATGCTCCATTAACGATTCTAGTTCTGCAACGGATAGCAGAATTGCTATATCCTCTATAACAGCTTCATAGCCAGTTATAGGGTTGGTATAGCGAGAATAATTCATGTTTTCTGTTTCTTCCAGAATGGTAAATGCGGTAGATAAAATGTAATCTATGCAGGATGCATAATCAATATCATTGTTCCGATATTCAGTAACTGCAGCAAGAATAAGCTGGCAGTCTGTTTCTGTAATTTTATTACTAATTGTTCCATTGGTATATATAACAATGGAATGACTGTAGGTATTGACCATTACTAAAAGTGCGTCTTCTTCATCAAATAATCCCTCACAATAGGATTCAGCATAGATGTAGGAATCATCAATGGTTGTGTAGGTGGTGAGTACTGCCACATTACAATATTCGGTTAAATCTTGTAGGTTCCATCCCAAATGAGCCTCTTGATTGATAGAAAGGATATCGGAATGATCAATAATTTTAGCGGTAAATAAAGTGTCGTTATTATAATAAGTTTCATCAGCATAACTAGTAAACTTACATATCAATAAAGAAAGAGAAATTAGTATAAGGGTACATAATGTATATAGATATTTTTTATGCATGTTCTTCACCTCCTCTTTTATTAAGCTGAGGAAGTCTGCGTGTAGTTATTAGATTATGACATCGAATCATATCGCTAACGGACCATAAAAGCATGGCTAAACAGAAAAGAGCAGTTCCATAAAAAGCAATATCAGATATAGGATTGATGCAAATAACGACCAACGCAACCACAATGGTAATTATTGGTTTAAGCATAATATTGCGTTTGGTTTTCCAGGTTGCTTGATATATTTCGATGTTTATATTTTCCAATCCATCTGTTTTGCGAAGATGGCTTAGATCTAAATATAGATAAATAATAAATGCTGCAGCCATAATCGTGAGTGCAATAGAAAAGTATTTAATAATAACAGGTATTAAATAAATAGCTAGGGCAGGTATCTCAATAATAAAGAGAAGAATGCAACTGCCTAATAAGGCTAGCTTGTCTTTTTGGCGTTTATTTTCTTTTTCCGTGGCGCTTAAAAGATGTATGTCTATGTAGGACTCTTTAAATAAAATATAGGTTGTTAAATAGTTGGCTACAATTGCAAAAATACCTGCAATAAAGGAACACCAGCTAAGTAAAGTGGATGGTGTACATGTTAAAAAGCTATTTAGGAATAAAATAATAGGCAATGCCAAAAGGATAGAACTGATTACAAAGCGCTTGGGGGCAATGGGCAAATCTGCACAAGCTTCTCCAGTTTGTCCATTAACAATGGCATATGCAACACGATTCTTTTTCTGGTAAGCCAAAAACCAAACAGGAAGAAAGCTTAAATGAGCTTCTTTTTCTTCTGGATTCAAAGTATCTGTTAAGGAGGCCTCTTTCATTTGGTTTTTTACTTGGAAGTCGGAGAGCGCTTTGTCTTTTTTTAGCGTGCTGGTAATATCATTCATGACAACCAATTCTGCCTCTTTTTGATAAAATTCAGATTCTACATCATAACGATCGGCATAAAAGCCACTTAAAAATGCTGGTGAAAAGGGCATTTTTTTCTCCATGTCAAATGGAGTAATGGTCTGAGCTAGACAATCTGAAAAAGTAGTAGAGGCATCAAATGGAATATCATTATAAAAGGCATTTACTTGGCTACTGATTCGATAATAGTTGGTGGTGTTATATTTCTTATCAGATTCCTTCTTGGCACCCTTGAAAGATGAAACTCCATTTTTGCGAAAGCTATATAACCAATAAGGCATGTAGATACCTCGAAATTTTTCTATATGTTCTACTTCTCTTAGTTCTTTAGGTGCAAAAAAAGCGCGGTTTACCATATGTCTATAGGAGTCAACACAATCCTCTTTGGTTTTTGAAAATGGAATAATATATTGGGGGCTTTTTTCTTTGCTAATGCGACTAAAAAGAATAGTGGATGAACCACAATAGCTACAAAAGGTAGCTGCAGTAGTATCCTCTGTTAGAAGTTCTCCACCACATTGAGGACAGGTAAAAATGGTTGCTTCAAAAACTTTCTGTTCCTCTGCATCGGATTCCTTATGAAAGGCGTAAGGTGACAGTGTGCTTTCGCAATGAGCACAAAAAAGTTGCTGCTTCTCAATATGAAATTTCATATTACCGGCGCAGTTCGGACATTCGTACATAGTTCCCTCCATCTTTGGTAAATTAAATATATTATATGAATTATTTATACTGTTTCATTTTACAATGCATCAGTCAAAAATACAATTATGATATATTTTGTTTTGGGCATACTTAAATATAAAAGAGAAGATGTGTGAAGAGGGAGTTACACCATGGATAATAAAGGTAAAAATAAAGAAGCAGTTATAACAAGTAAAGTAGAGGATTCCTTGAAAATTAGTGGTGATATCAATAAGGATATGGAAGTATTAGGACGAGAATTAGCTATTGATACTAATTTTGATGTGATATATCGAACCATTCGGATTGGGGGAAGTGTAGAAGCTTGCATGTATCTGATAGATGGATTTTGTAAGGATGATATGGTGCAAAAAATACTACAATATTTGATGGATATTACACCAGATAAGATGCCTGCTAATGCTCATGAGATGTCTAAGAGCTTCATTCCTTATGTGGAAGTGGATATTGATAATGATATCAGCAATATAATTAAATTCCTATTATCAGGTGTATTTATCTTGGTGGTAGATGGCTATGATAAGGCATTGTTAATTGATGCTAGAACCTATCCTGCCAGAAGCGTGGAAGAGCCAGAAAAAGATAAAGTGTTACGTGGTTCTAAGGATGGTTTTGTAGAGACGATTGTATTCAACACGGCATTAATCCGAAGACGTATTCGAGATAAAGATTTGCGTATGGAGATAATGAATGTAGGAAGTACTTCTCAGACAGATGTTGTGGTGTGCTATATGGAAAAGAGAGTAGATAAGCAATTTTTATCTCTTATAAAACAAAGGATACAGAATTTGCAGGTGGATTCCTTGACTATGAATCAGGAAAGCTTGGCGGAATGTATCTACAAGGCAAAATGGTACAATCCTTTTCCAAAATTCAAGTATACAGAACGACCAGATGCGGCTGCAGCGCAGGTGTTAGAGGGGAATATAATCATACTAGTAGACAACTCGCCATCTGCAATGATTTTACCAACTACTATTTTTGATGTGTTAGAGGAAGCGGATGATTTCTATTTCCCACCAATTACAGGAACCTATCTGCGACTTGCTAAATATTTAATTGCGATTATGACCTATATATTGACGCCAACCTTTTTGTTGTTGATAAATAATGATTATTTGATTCCAGAAAGCTTTGCATTTATAAAGTTAAAAGAAGCACCCAATGTGCCCATTCTGTTGCAGTTTATTATACTTGAATTTGCTATTGATGGATTGCGTCTCGCTGCCGTAAACACGCCTAATATGTTAAGTACACCTTTGAGTGTTATGGCTGCGTTAGTATTGGGAGAATTTTCTGTAAATAGCGGATGGTTTTCTTCGGAAGTAATGCTGTATATGGCTTTTGTGGCAATTGCAAATTATACGCAGTCTAACTATGAATTAAGTTATGCATTAAAGTTTATGCGTGTGATAACCCTTTTTCTGACTCAGTTATTTGGTGTGGTGGGATATTTTGCAGGAATAGCAATTTTTATTGTGTCGTTATTATGTAATAAAACAATTTCACATCAAAGCTATCTATATCCATTGATTCCTTTTGACTGGGGTGTATTAAAACGTAGATTATTTCGTGTAAGAAATAACAATTGATTTGCAAAGAAGTATCCTTACTGTTATAATAACAAAATATAATTGAGTTAAAGTATGCATGGAGGATAAAATATGTTTAAGATTGTTACAGATTCAACTGCAGATTTGCCTAAATCATATTTGGAAGAACATGGGGTAAGCTGCATTGGTTTGAGCTATATTGTTGATGGGGTTGTATATGGACAAGGGAAAGAACTAGAATTTAAACAATTTTATGACTTGATGCGCGAGGGCAAGATGCCAACAACATCTCAGGTTAATCCAGAAGAAGCAAAGAACTTTTTGGAAGACGTAATCAAAACAGATAAAGAAGTACTCTATTTGGCATTTTCATCTGGACTTAGTGGAACTTATAACAGTGCGCGTATGGCAGCGGAAGAGCTGATGGAAGAGCATCCTGATTGTAAAATTGAGGTAATTGATACTTTGGCCGCATCCATGGGTGAAGGCTTAATGGTTCACATGGCGATAAAACTTCGTGATGAAGGAAAGAGCATGGATGAGACTGCTAAGTGGCTTCGTGATCATATTAAGAATTTTGTGCATATTGTAACGGTAGATGATCTGTTCCATCTGCATAGAGGTGGACGTGTCAGCAAGGCTAGCGCAGTTCTAGGAACATTGGCAGGAATTAAACCAATTATTCATGTGGATGATGAGGGACATTTGATTGTTATTAACAAGATTCGTGGGCGTAAAAAATCGTTGTCATATTTGGTAGATTATATGGAAGAAAAGCTAGGAAGCTTCAAAGATAAAAATGATGCGATTTTCATTGGACATGGTGACTGCTTAGAAGATGCAGAGATGGTACGCGATATGGTTAAGGAACGTTTTGGATATGATAATTTCTTAATCAATAATATTGGTCCAGTTATTGGTTCCCATACAGGTCCGGGTGTAATGACCATATTCTTTATGGGTGAGTCGAGATAATATAAAAGTGATGCGAGAGGATGTAAGTTCTAAGAGACTTACGTCTTCTTTTTTTGCAACAAACTATTTTTTTTACATACTATAAACTAAATATAAATGTGGAGGAAATATCCATGCAGGATTTTCGTTTTGATGAAAACATGGAGAAATATCCTTTGGCTATGGCATATGTCCCATGGCAGCAATTTGAAGGAATCTATGATGACTTAGAAAGAGCATATAGAAATGGAACGATTTTTCCAGAGTTAGATATGCCGTTTACAGGAAGGAGATGTGTATAATGTCTAGTAAAGAACAGTTATTGCATGATATCGGAATTGTTGATTTTATATTGGTAGAATTAACATTATTCCTTGACACACATCCATCTTGTGGTAGGGCAATGGAATATTTTAATCATTATAGCAAAATGAAGAATCAAATGATGAAAGATTTTTCTCAGAGGTATTATCCATTAACAAAAGATTTAGCAGAAAGCAATAAAGAATGGAGATGGGGAGCCGCTCCATTGCCATGGGAAGGAGCGTGTAAGTAATGTGGACGTATGAAAGAAGATTGCAGGTTCCTGTAAATATAAAAGAGCCTAATGCGAAATTGGCTCAGGTTATTATATCGCAGTTTGGTGGTCCAGATGGTGAATTAGCGGCAAGTATGCGCTATTTGTCACAGCGTTATTCTATGCCATACAAAGAAGTAGCAGGATTATTAACGGACATTGGTATATCAGTATCGAAATTGCACATCTCAAAACACACACAATATAAAGCACACCACAAAAAGATACAGGGCAGAACACCTTTTCGGCATTCTGCCCTGTTGTTTTAATCTGCTGGTTGTTGAATGGCAGGAGCATAAACTTGTTTATTTACACCAATTTCATCAATCAAAATTCCTTCCGTTCCAATTTCATCCCATACAATCGTCTTATCTTTTGTAGTTTCGGTATCTTCGATAAGATAATATAATTGATATGTGTAAGGTGTTGCATACGAATTATCTGTAACATTGGTTGTAAAACACATAAAAGTAGTATCATATACTTCGATTCTACTAAATCCGCCTAAATAAAACTTTAATCGTTTGTTTTCTGTATGTATCGCTTCTATATACACATTATTTCCTGTTTCATCGGTTTCAAGGTCTAGACCATGTACCAAAATATTGCTATCTTCACATTTTTCAAAATTTATTTTTTTATTAGCTATATCTCCGAGGTTATAAGCACCACTGTTTCCTTCAGTTCTTCCAACCTCTTGGCAAGCATTTAGTCTTTGACCATCATATGACCATACACTAACAGACATGTCTTTTCCTAAGTCGCAATCATCGGCTTTGTAAATATATAATTCGCCCCCATTTTCTTCTAGAACAGTTTCAAACATTTGTGATACTGTTATTGAATTTGATTTTGATGCTCCATTTTCTGAACCACCACAACCTGTTAATGTACTTACAAGCATTGTTGTAACCAATGCCAAAGTTAAGAACTTCTTTTTCATTTGATTTACCTCTTTTCGTATTTTTAAATGTGTGCAGAATCTTAGAATTAACGGTGCACCGCTAATATCATACCATTGTTTTTCTTATACTTCAATATAGAACTTTTATGTATTGGAGAGAAAAATATGACTTATGCCGATGCACTAGCAAAGCGGTTGCTAGATATTTGCAGAGAACGTAATATATCTGTTAATAAACTTGCAAACTTATCTGGGGTTACACAAAGTACAATAAGGGATATAACAACAGGAGAATCTAAAAATCCCAAATTAAAAACACTTCATAAAATTGCGATTGGTTTGGGAATGACACTATCGGAATTATTAGATTTCCCAGAGTTAAATGAAACACTTTTCGATGATGAACAATAGAATTTTTTTTCGTGTAATTCCCCTACAAGTAAGCTAACCGCATTTTTAACAAATCTTATGGTATTGTGGTTTTTCTCAATAAAAAGCATATAAAAACATCGTAAACACGAAACATCCGCCCACCATTGGGCTTGGGGATTGGTTTTTGTTTAAGATAGAAAAGACAGTATATCATGTGTAATTGGTGTACTGTCTTTTTGTAATAATAACAAAATTCTATTTTATTTCTGTATAAATACATAAATATCTCTTTTCTATATCAAAAAAAACATGTCCCACCTTACCACCGCATAAACAAGTTTATAAAAATTTAATAATTTTAAAAAAACAAGTGAATGGCACTCATATAGCATATAAAAAATGTCGATGCGTCGAATTTTTATATATCACCGTTTGATTTGCGTGCCATTGTATGAAAATTCCATGATGTTTACCTATATTGACTGACATATTTAATAGTTGTATGCTTGTCGCAAATGATACAAAAAACTATGGTGACAGTAGACAGCATAACCAAGTATGCACATAGCAACTTAATTTGCTACTATCCCCCGTGTTGTAACCACGGGGGTAGGTCTACCGCCATTTATGAGAAAGGGGGTGTACCATGCTCGAACTTGGCATTGACGAAGCAACAATCGTCTTAAAAGCCAATCCCAACCATGCATATTGCAAAGGTTTACCTTGGGAGCTTCATGCACAAGTTATTATAAACACATTTGCCCAAAAGGCAGATTTCAAAAATGTGTTTGGTCTTAGAATAACCGAGGAAAAAGCTCCTGCTGGTTATACGAAAGCATATCATTATGGAAACCACAACTTCTATTTTGCGATGGCTTATCATCCAGAGCAAAAGACAATGGGTGTTGTTGTTAAATTCTCTGCACAAGCATTGGATTATTACCTACAACACCGACATATAAAATTTTATCAGTTCATGCATATTGTGGCTGATAAAATGTATTCTGCGAGGTTATCACGTATTGACCTAACCGCAGATTATATAGATGAAGCTGTGGACACCACGAATATTTATAAAGACCTTATAGCCCGAAAAATTGACATCTACGACAAGTTTCCGGGCATAACACCAGACGAACCTATTTATCGTCGCAGAGGTCTAAAATATCGTGGTTACTGTATTGGTGATGAAGTCCCTACCATATATGTCGGTAGTCCTAAGAGCGATTTAGAACTACGCATATATGATAAGCGTCGAGAGCAAATAGATAATGTTGGTACAAAAATAGAGAAAGCTTTAAAGTGCAAAGATTGGACACGCTTTGAACTAATACTCAAAGGCAACTATGCACATCAATTTACAGAAGCATTATCTACAGTATATACCGATGTAGCATTTGCCAATTTGATTGCGAGTACGATTCTTCAAAAATGCAGATTCATGGTTATTAGTAATGACGCTCCCGACCACGAAACTAAATACACTCAAATGCTTGTAGATTGCATCAATAATGATGATTTCAAGCTGAAAGCAACTGTTCATAAGAATTATGAGCTTGCCAAGAATATTGAGTATATGTATCAAGGGTCGGGAATACTTAGCACTTTGTACAAAGTGTATGAAATATGGGGAGCAGATGCTACTTGGGAATTATTGGCACACACCCTCGATTTGCTCGAAGAATACGAGCCAAATCAAGACTGTTCTCGTTGGCTAGCAAAAAATACGGATGATTATTTGTCAGAATATCCAACGTTCCGAGATTTTTTGAAAAGTAACCTAGTTAAAATAATTACCGACCCAAAAAAACAAAAAGGGCTTAGGGAATTAAATATGTATGAACAGGAAGAAAGAAAAAAGAACCCTACAAAGAAACCAAACGACACAAAGAATATGTCCGAAATCGACAATGAGGATGAAAAAATCTTGGAACAAATACCACCAGCACCACCGCCATCTATTTCTTTAGATACAAACGATGAACTAATTGATGCAATGATAAAAAAGACTTTACAAAATTACGAAGAATCTAGGGAAACACTTCGTATGGCGTGCCAAAAAGCTCTTTGTCAATCGCCTAATCAAATGTATCAATTTGAACGTTTGAATTATCTTTTGACACGCTTACGTGACGATGCGTTGGATGCCATTATCAACGATACTACTTTTAATTTTAACCCAAAAACAACGGATAGAAAGGAGAATAATTATGTCACATAATAGCAAAATCACACAAATAGAGGTTATTGACCTCTTGCATACGGATGAAGAACTAGAACAAATGGCAGAAGCCATTAGAGAAACCGAAGCATTGAACGAAGTGAATAACTTATTTTTAGAAATCATAGCGAGAATGCACAGAATCTTGGATATTGAGCAAAAGCAAGGTTTTCTAACCGATGCTCAACATAACAAGATGTTTGATGATTCCAACGATTACGATGATATGCGTACCGATATTGTGCAACGGAATACACCAAAGCCGACGGATAATAAATCATTAAAGCCAACTCCCCTTATCTCATTCAACAATGATGCGGATGATGATGATTTATATAGCAAAACAACTATGCGAAAAAGAGCTAAAGATTTTTTGGCAGAATTGTTTTAAGCAGGGATATATCCCTCAAAGCCCTCGCAGAGCCACCGAAGTTGTTGAATCTCCGCAAGGGATTTGACAACTTCATTAGGTGGGCTAATAAAGTGGACACTTTATGCAGAAGAAAGGAGAATCGCAATGCAATCCACAATAACAATACATTGGAACAAGGGCGATATAGCCAAACCGCATAATCAGCGTGATGAAGAACTATGCAAGCACGAATCACATATAGATTTATACAATGTGCATGGCGATTCTTTTCATGAGGTACTTTATAGATGTGACATTAACGATGCCTACGAAGAAATCTTCGGAGATGCTATTGCAGAATTTAATGCCCATCAGAAACGGAAAGACCGAATGAAAACTGTCACGTCTTATATGGCTGAAATAGAAAATGATACTCGTGGGAAAAGACAGACTAAGAAAGTGAATGGAAAATCTGTTGTGAATGAAGATTCAAGGCAAGGTAAACAACTTGAATATGAAATCACAGCTAAGGTAGGCAATACAGAACGTGATAAGGACGATGACGGTCATATTCTTTATGATACCAACGGACAACATATAAGAACTGAATGTCTGCCAAGAGATTTACAAAAAAATATTTTATTGGAATACTGCAATACATTTCAAGAAGCCAATCCCAATTTCAGAGTTACCAACATTGACTTGCACGGGGACGAGGGTTTTTACAACAAGCAGGGGCAATGGGAATACTCCTGCATACACCCCCACATAACATTTATACCTATTGCGACGGGTTTTAAGCAAGGCTTATCTGTTCAAAACTCTATGAACAAAGCTCTTTCGCAAATGGGCTATGGGGGTGCAAATGGTTATGAGTTATGGGCTAAAAAGGAACAAGAACGCCTTGAGCAAATAACTCTTGAAAAATATAAAGAATATTGTTTAACACATCAAGATTTTTACCTAGAGCATGGAGATTTAGAAATCACACATCCCGTGCATGTTCGTGGAAAAATCGGTGGTATGGAAAAAGAACTCTATGCTCGACAGCAAGAACTTACAGAAGATTTTCTTGCAACAGAAATCGAACAAAATCAGCGTGATTATGCAATCGAAAGCGTTTCTATGATGTTGGATGATTACAGAGAAAGAGTGGATGATTACAAAATACGAGTGGATGATTATAAACACTCTATCAATGTTCAAAATGCCGAAACTCAAAAACAGCTTTCTGAACGTGATAAACAACTCACAGAACGCGAAACAACCATCACACAAAAGGAATCTGCCCTAGAATCTCAAAAAGCCGAATTTGAGGCTTACAGAGATTCAGAGGTACAAATATTACAAAAAAAAGAAACTCAACTAACCGCATTTGCAAATCGTGCATCGGAGTTGTTTTGCGATGCACAATACTATGTTGATAAAGCAAAAACTTTATATGAAGTTTTTGACGCTGAAACAAAAGCTCGTTATCGTAGTTCCCTCACGAAACTCGACGAGAGCTTGCTTCCACATCGGAACAAACAAAAAGAAAAGCAAATGTGCCGTTAATTGCTGATGTACATTGAGTAAATTTTAAGTAATCTTGCCACTTACAGAAAGGAAAAATTATGGAGAAAAAAGTATTATTAAACGAATCGCTTCTATCATATGACAGAGGATATTCTTTCTGCTAGAAACGTTCTCGTGCTACTGCACGAAAACATATACTAGTAGAAAATATTCAAGGATTCTTTTATGAATATGTCCGATTCTACAAGTAGAAAGAAATTAAACGAGGAAAGAAATGAAAAAAACGAATCCATCCAATTTACAATAGAAGTAAATGATTCGTTTAAAAAGGCTCTTAAAAGAGGAATATATATGGAGTTGTTCAATAAAAATTTACTAACAGATGAGCAACTAAATTCTTTATTGAACAAATAGGAACTTGCACATCACGGAAGATGTTACTATAATATTTTCTGTGGTGTGCTATTTTTTAGGAGGTAGCACAATGAACAAGAGAAAACTAAGAGTTGCGGCATATTGCAGAGTATCAACAGATAAGGACGACCAAGCTAATTCTTTGGTAAGTCAGAGAAGCTATTTTGCCGAATATATTACCAATCACACAGATTGGGAGTTAAAGGGGGTATTTTATGACGAGGGAATCAGCGGAACACAAACATTAAAAAGAGCTGGTTTTAATCAAATGATTCAAGACGCTATGTTTGGAGAGTTCGACTTGATTCTCACAAAAGAGGTTTGCAGATTTGCAAGAAATACTGTTGATACTCTTTCATATACAAGAAAGCTCAAAGAAGCTGGTGTTGGTGTTATTTTCACGATTGATAATATC
This sequence comes from uncultured Acetatifactor sp., assembly GCA_964531725.1. GTDB lineage: Bacteria > Bacillota > Clostridia > Lachnospirales > Lachnospiraceae > Acetatifactor. The sequence goes on along the minus strand of CAZHEM010000067.1, from coordinate 1,409 downwards.
GACACTAGGGATTCAGACGGAGAACTTCGCTTGACAATTATGGCAAGTATCGCACAGGAAGAAAGTCGAAAGACATCTGAACGTGTGAAATGGGGGCAACAACGTCGCATGGAACAAGGGTGTGTGTTTGGTAGAGATTTGCTCGGATATACGGTTAATAAGGGAATACTTTCTATCAATGAAGAAGAAGTTCCTATCGTAAGAGCAATTTTTCATAAATATACAAACGAGGGAAAAGGCACTCATGTGATTGCAAGAGAACTTTTAGAAGAAGGTATGCGACCAAAACGCATGAGCCTTTGGAGTAATGTTGTTATTCTTAGAGTTTTACGCAATGAAAAGTACGTTGGAGATTTATGCCAAAAGAAAACCTATACCCCCGATTATTTAACCCATGCAAAAAAGTATAATCGAGGGCAAGAAGATATGGTGTATATATCCAATCATCACGAGGCAATTATTGATAGAGATTTGTGGAACAGAACACAAGAAGAATTAGAAAGACGTTCTCCTAGTGAAGAACAGAAATCTAAACACAGTAATCGCTATTGGTGTAGTGGGAAAATCCATTGTGCTGAATGTGGTAATCGTTATGTGAGTCGAACAAAGAAACTCCAAAACGGAGAAATCTATAAGGCTTGGCGGTGCTATGCAGCGGCAAATCATGGCACATTGAAACATGACGCAGATGGAAATTATATCGGTTGTGACAATAGCTCTATCAATGATAAAACACTTATGCATTGCATGAAATACTGTATTGAGTTAATACAAGCTAATCGTGACGAACTAAAAGAAGAAATTTTGCGAGAAATCAAACAATTAAAAAAAGTATCATCTTCTAAAACTGATACGAAAAGGATTCAAAAGAAAATTGAATCCATAGAGTTGAAGAAGAAAAAAGCCATTGATTTGTTACTTAGCGGATTGATTTCTGAATCCGAATTGAAAGAACAAAAGCAATGGTATGATAAAGAATTGGAAGAATTACAGATAACACTTTCTACTGCTCTTTCTGCTGATAGAACCAATTCAAGAGAAGTCAACGAAATGCAGAAATATATAGACGCATTAGATGAGATTATGAAGTTTGAAAGTAGCGAAATGGTATTTAAAGAAATATTGGAAAAAATCGAAATACATAAGGAAAATACTCTTGATATTTGGTTAAAGAATATTCCTATTGTAATTCGATTAAAAGCAACGAGTTCTGGGAAACTCGACGCTTTTAAAACAGAAATTGCAAACGTGCAATTTATTTCAAAATAACGTGAGCAATTTCGATAACAACGTAGGTACAGAAGAATTAGCTCATTTAGAAATTGTTGGAGCTATTGTTCATCAGTTGACTCGTAATTTGTCAATGGAAGAGATTGAGAAAAGTGGCTTTGATAAATACTATGTAGATC
>CAZHEM010000066.1:0-14813 GCA_964531725.1 uncultured Acetatifactor sp. | reverse complement strand
CATTATTCGCATTTCTTATTTCTTATAAAGTTCCTTCGGTGTCTGCAAATGTCTTGGAATACCATCTACCATAACAGGAGACACATCTCCCTGAATCAGAGGTCTTACATAGGTTACAAATTCATCGGTCACATAAGTACCACTCTTGTTAATCCAATTTCTTGGAACACATTTTTCGTCATTTGCAATCTTATGTACGCTCTTAACAGCAGTTTGGCACTGATAAGGGTCATCAGAGATTCGCTCTAAGGTAACCATCTGTCCAGTTTCGCCTTCGTCAGCTGCTTTTACAGCGGCACCACCTACCTGATATGCTTCCAAAATATCTACACGAGAAGCTAAGTGTGAGCCTGCACGCTGTAGGGTACTAAGTTCAATAGAACGAGTCTTAGCACCGAGCTCGCCAGCAATGAAACTAGCTAAGTAGGATGCGGTTCCAGATAACTGTTTGTGTCCAAAGGCATCTACGAAATCAACACTATTACCTAATTCGCATACATAACGTCCATCAGCAATACGAATTCCTTCGGATACAGCTACAACAACGGATGTCTTTTCTTCTAATAATTTTTTCACTTTTGCCTTGAAATCCTGAATGTCAAAGGTTACCTCAGGAAGATAAATCAAATCAGGACCTTCACAGTCTTCGCTCTTAGAAAGAGCAGCAGCACCAGTAAGCCATCCTGCATTACGTCCCATAATCTCTACAATAGTAACTAGGCCGTTAGGATATTCCAGACAGAAACCATCACGAATAATTTCTTTTAATGAGGTTCCAATATATTTTGCAGCACTACCATATCCAGGAGTATGGTCGGTTAATGCTAAGTCATTATCAATTGTTTTTGGACAACCAATGAAACGAGTCTGATGTCCAGTAAGAATAGCATAATCGGATAACTTCTTGATGGTATCCATGGAATCATTGCCACCGATATAAACAAAGGCTTCAATATCCAACTTGTCAAGAATTGCAAAAAGCTTTTCATAGACTTCTTTGTCTTCATGAATTGCTGGTAATTTATAACGACAAGAACCTAAGAATGCAGCAGGGGTACGCTTCAAAAGCTCTACATCTAAATCGCTTTGAATATAGCGAGATAGATCAAGATACTGCTCGTTTAATAATCCCTGCACGCCATGAACCATGCCGTATACTTTCTTGGCTCCACGGTCAATAGCAGTGCGGTATACACCAGCTAGACTGGAGTTGATTGCGGCTGTTGGTCCACCTGATTGTCCTACGATAACATTTCGTTTCATAATGAATGTCCTCCCTTGTAGTAGTATATTTGCTATTTTAATACATTTTTCTGAAAATTTCTACATGATTTAAATAATTTAACAAAAATAAATTAAGAACCATAAAATTACCGACCACAATTCGTATCTATATTATATAGGAACAAAAAATGTGCAGATTTACATAAAAAGTAGTGGTACAATGTGAATGGAAATGGGAGGATAAAGATGAAAAAATACTTTGCAATAATTGCAGGAATATTGATAGGTGTTTGTATAGCTTTGTGTTTGATAGATGTGATGCGTCCCAAAGAGCTTGGAGAATGTATGGGAGAGGTGTTGCCTTACAGTCGGCCGGGGTATATGCATATATGGTTTGGAGGCTGTGAATGTGAGGTGCCACCAGAAAAGATAGAATTACTTTGGCAGGAATTACAGACTATGAGAGGAAACAGGGGAATATTGGCGGATGCGCCTGATGGTGGATACATAGTGGTATGCATTTATGAGGGAGGCACGATGGAATTTGCGGTAGATGCTAAAGGTATTACGATAGATGGTGAACGATACTATGTAGGAGAAGAAATGAATGAATGGATTGAATTGGCACGAGAACTGACAGGAGTAGATAATATGTTACCGAATGCAGAATAAATGCGGAACAACATAGAATAAAGAAATTTCCCCGAAAAGGTTGACATTTTCAATAAAATGGGTCTATACTACCAATAGAATAAAGAAATTACTAGATAAGAGTGGACGTGCGCCACTCTTTCTTGTTTGTTTAAGGATATATTTTCTCAAGTGGAAATGGAGGATGTAGATGTCAAAGAGAGAGACCTACGAAAGCAAGACTGAGAGCTTGTTACAGCCTATCGTAGATGCCAACAACGTAAGCATTTATGATGTGGAGTATGTGAAGGAAGGCAGTGATTATTACCTTCGCGTGTACATTGATAAGCCAGAAGGCGTGAACATTATTGATTGTGAGAATGTAAGCCGTGCTTTATCAGATGCGTTAGATAAGGAAGACTTTATTCCAGATGCGTATATCTTGGAGGTAAGTAGTCCGGGACTTGGCAGAACCTTGAAAAAAGATAAGCATTTGGAGAAGAGTATTGGACAGGAAGTAGAGATTAAGTTGTTCAAGGCTATTGATAAGTGTAAGGAATTCTCAGGTGTACTTGATAGCTTTGATGCAGAACAGATTATCATTGTAGAGGGTGAGACACCTCGTACTTTTAAACGTAGTGACATTGCGTTGATTCGTCTTGCACTTGACTTTTAACAGATAAATTTAAACATACAAAGCATACGCTTAAGAATGGAGGAAATGATGAACAAAGAATTAATGGAAGCATTGGATATTTTGGAGAAGGAGAAAGAGATTAGCAAAGAGACTTTATTTGAAGCGATTGAGAACTCTTTGATGACTGCTTGTAAGAATCACTTTGGTAAAGCTGACAATATTAAAGTTGAAATCAATCGTGAGACTTGCGATTTCCTTGTATATGCAGAGAAGACTGTTGTTGAGACTGCAGATGATGTAATGGATGATGTTTTAGAGATTTCTTTAGATGATGCAAAAGAAGTATCTAAGAAAGCAAAAGTTGGCGATGTGCTTAATGTAGAGATTAAGTCAAAAGAATTTGGTCGTATCGCTACTCAGAATGCAAAGAACGTAATCTTACAGAAGATTCGTGAAGAAGAGAGAAGCGTAATCTACAATCAGTATTTTGAAAAAGAAAAAGATGCTGTAACTGGTGTTGTTCAGCGTTATGTTGGTAAAAATATCAGCATCAACTTAGGTAAAGCGGATGCAATGTTAAGCGAGAGCGAGCAGGTTAAAGGTGAAGTATTCAAGCCTACTGAGCGTATCAAAGTATATATCCTTGAAGTAAAGAACACTCCAAAGGGACCTCGTATTAATGTAAGCCGTACGCATCCAGAACTCGTTAAGAGATTGTTTGAGTCAGAAGTTACTGAGATTAAAGATGGTACCGTTGAAATTAAGAGCATTGCTCGTGAAGCTGGTAGCCGTACCAAGATTGCTGTATGGAGCAACAATCCTAACGTAGATGCAGTTGGTGCTTGCGTTGGTATGAACGGTGCGAGAGTTAACGCTATCGTAGAAGAGCTTCGTGGTGAGAAGATTGATATTGTTAACTGGGATGAGAACCCAGGTAACTTAATTCAGAACGCTTTATCTCCAGCGAAGATTGTTGCAGTATTCGCTGATCCTGATGAGAAGACTGCAAAAGTAGTTGTTCCTGATTATCAGTTATCTCTTGCAATTGGTAAAGAAGGTCAGAATGCAAGACTTGCAGCAAGACTTACCGGATATAAGATTGATATCAAGTCAGAGACTCAGGCAAAAGACGCTCCTGGATTCCGTTATGAGGATTACATGGATGACGACTATGAAGATGGTGAGTACGAAGAAGAATAGGGTATAAAGAATGGCAAAGAAAGTTCCCTTAAGACAATGTGTCGGCTGTGGTGAGATGAAGTCTAAAAAAGAAATGATGAGAGTTTTAAAGACCGCAGAAGATGACATTTGCTTAGATATAACAGGCAAGAAGAATGGAAGAGGCGCATATGTTTGTATGAGCAAGGAATGTTTGCAGAAGGCACGCAAAAGCAAGGGCTTGGAGCGTTCCTTTAAGATGAGTATTCCTGCCGAAGTATATGATGCCTTAGAAAAGGAGTTTGAGAATCTTGAAGCAGAATAAGGTTTTATCATTGTTGGGAATAGCAATGAGAGGACGCAACCTAGTAAGCGGTGAGTTTCAGACAGAGGAAGCAGTGAAGACAGGTTCTGCCATGCTAGTCATCGTTGCAGAGGATGCGTCAGCGAATACCAGAAAATTGTTTTCTGATAAATGTTCTTTCTATGAAGTCCCAGTCTATGAATATGGAACGAAGGAAGAATTGGGCAGGGCAATCGGTAAGGACATTAGGTCTTCTCTGGCGGTATGTGATGCAGGGTTGGCAGATGCGATTATCAAACACTTAAACTAGACATAGATAGGTTCTAAGAATGGAGGAAAGCATGGCGAAAATAAAAGTACATGAACTCGCTAAGGAATTAGATAAACAAAGTAAAGATATATTAAGCTTTTTGCAGGAAAAAGGCGTAGAAGCTAAGGCTGCACAGAGCTCAGTAGAGGATGATGTGGCTGCAATGGTTCGTAGCGCATTTGGCGGTGCAAAAGAGACTGCAAAAGCAGAGGCACCAAAGGCTGAAACTACAAAGGAAGCCCCTAAGAAAGAAGAAGTGGCTGAAAACGATGAGGATGCTCCAAAGAAGAAAAAGAAGATTATCTTCGTAAGTAATCCTCAGAATTCAAAAATGCCTGGACAGCGTCCACAGCAGAATAATCAGCAGAATCGTCCAAATAATGGTCAGAATAGACCACAACAGAATGGATATAACAATAATAGACCACAGGCACAGGCTCCTGTTCGTCCTATTAAGCCATTAACACCACCATCTCCAACACCAAGTGTACAGATGGTGCCAAGTCGTCCACAGCAGCCAAAGGCTCGTCCTGAACAGAAGGAAGCAGAAGTAAGAACACAGGTTGCATCACAGGCAAGACCTCAGAACAATGAGGAAAGACCTACACGTGACAACTTCAATCGTGATAATCGCGATAATCGTGGACAGGGAAATAGACCTAACAATAACTACAATAATAATCGTTCTCAGGAAGGAAGAGACTTCCAGTCTAACCGTGATAACAATAGAAACGGTCAGGGAAGAGATTTCCAGAACAGAGATAATAGAGACAATAGAAATGCTGGAAGACCAAACGGCGACGACCGTCGTAATGGTGGTAATAATGCAGGCGGTAGAGGTGGATTTAATAATCGCGATAACCGTGATGGACGTCCACAGGGCGGTAACCAGTTCCGTGGTCAGCAGCAGGCTAAGAGTAGCTTTGTTCCAGATGCACCAGGTAAGGACATCGAGAAGAAACGTGAAGAAGATAAGAGACGCTTTAATCAGGAGAAGGATAAACGTTCTAAGAAGGATCACATCTATGAGGATGAGGATGCATTAAAGAATAAGCCAGGACGTTTTATCAAGCCTGAGAAGAAGAAAGAAGAAGTGGTAGAGGAAGTAATTAAAGTAATCACTCTTCCAGAGATGATTACTATCAAAGATTTAGCTGATAAGATGAAATTACAGCCATCCGCTATCGTTAAGAAATTATTCTTAGAAGGTAAGATTGTAACCGTTAACCAGGAAATCTCTTACGAAGATGCTGAGAACATCGCTATGGAATATGATATTCTTTGCGAAAAAGAGGTTAAAGTTGACGTTATTGAAGAGTTGTTGAAAGAGGAAGATGAAGACGAAGAAACAATGGTAGAGAGACCACCTGTAATCTGTGTTATGGGTCACGTTGACCATGGTAAGACTTCTCTCTTGGATGCAATTCGTAAGACTAATGTAACTGATAGAGAAGCTGGTGGTATTACACAGCACATCGGTGCATATACTGTAAGTGCTAACGACAGAAAGATTACTTTCTTAGATACTCCTGGACATGAAGCATTTACCGCTATGCGTATGCGTGGTGCAAATGCTACAGATATTGCAATCTTGGTGGTTGCGGCAGACGATGGTGTAATGCCTCAGACTGTTGAAGCGATTAACCATGCAAAAGCAGCAGGTATTGAAATTATCGTAGCTGTGAATAAGATTGATAAGCCATCTGCTAATATCGACCGTGTAAAACAGGAATTAGCAGAGTATGAATTGATTCCAGAAGATTGGGGCGGAAGCACCATCTTTGCACCAGTATCAGCTAAGAGTGGTGAAGGAATTGAGCAGTTATTAGAGATGATTCTTTTAACTTCTGATATCTTAGAGTTAAAAGCAAATCCTAAGAGACGTGCAAGAGGTATTGTTATCGAGGCTGAGTTGGATAAGGGACGTGGTCCTGTAGCTACTATCCTTGTACAGAAGGGTACCCTTAAAGTAGGTGACTTCGTATCAGCTGGCGCATGTAGCGGTAAAGTTCGTGCTATGATTGACGATAAGGGTAGAAGAGTAAAAGAAGCAGGCCCTTCTACACCAGTTGAGATTTTAGGTCTTTCGGATGTTCCTAGTGCAGGTGAAGTATTCCTTGCACATGACAATGATAAGACTGCAAAATCTTACGCTGAGACCTATCAGGCTCAGAACAAAGAGAAGATGTTGGAAGAGACCAAGAGCAGAATGTCTCTTGATGACTTGTTCTCACAGATTCAGGAAGGCAACTTGAAAGAACTTAACTTAATCGTTAAGGCTGACGTTCAGGGTAGCGTAGAGGCGGTAAAACAGTCTCTTATGAAGCTTTCTAATGAAGAAGTTGTTGTTAAATGTATCCATGGTGGTGTTGGTGCAATCACAGAGTCTGACGTATCATTGGCTAGTGCATCTAATGCAATCATTATCGGATTCAATGTTCGTACCGATGCTACAGCAAAAGCAACTGCTGAGCGTGAAGGTGTAGACGTTCGTCTCTACAAGGTTATCTACCAGGCAATTGAAGATATCGAAGCTGCTATGAAGGGTATGCTTGATCCTGTATATGAGGAAAAAGTTATTGGTCATGCAGAAGTTCGCCAGATCTTCAAGGCATCTGCAATTGGTAACATTGCAGGTTCCTACGTGCTTGATGGTATCTTCCAGAGAGGATGTAAAGTTCGTATCAGCCGTGAAGGCAAACAGATCTTTGAAGGTGAGTTAGCTTCCCTTAAGAGATTTAAAGATGACGTTAAAGAAGTTAAGAGTGGTTATGAATGCGGTCTCGTATTCGACGGCTTCGACCAGATGCAGGAACTTGATATTGTAGAAGCTTACATCATGGTAGAGGTACCACGTTAGTTAGAGGAAAAAATATGAGAAAGCATAGTGTCAAAAATACTCGTGTGAACGGCGAAGTGCAAAAGGTCTTAGCTGAAATCATTCGTGGTGAGATTAAAGACCCACGAATCAGCCCATGGACTAGTGTTGTGGCAGTAGAGGTTGCTCCTGATTTGAAGAGCTGCAAGGCATGGATTAGTGTGCTTGGTGGCGAAGAGACCAGAGAGGCTACTTTGCAGGGCTTGAAGAGCGCAGAAGGTTTCATTAAAATGAAGCTTGCCAAAACAATCAATCTTCGTAACACACCAGATATTACATTTGTAATGGATCAGTCGATTGAATATGGCGTAAATATGTCACACAAGATCGATGAGGTTATTGCCAAAGACAATATTGAAAAGAATGAAGAATAATTGCAAGGGCCTCCAATAGGGGGCTTTTGCGCTTTTTAGCCATTAGGAGATGAAGTATGAGGGAGTGCCGTATGGCAGATTGGAGACAGAATGAACTTATTAAAAGAGTGTGAAGGCGCAAAGCGCATAGGAATCAGCGGACACATTCGTCCAGACGGAGATTGTGTTGGTTCTTGCCTTGCTTTGTATCAGTATTTTGTAAAATGTATGCCAGATGCATATGTGAAAGTGTATTTAGAACAACCAGCCGAGATTTTTAGCGAAATAAAGGGCTTTGATGATATCGAGACTTCTTTTTCAGAGGAAGAAAAATTTGATGTGTATTTTGCATTGGATTGTAACGAAGAACGCTTAGGTGAAGCGAAAGAATATTATAAGAATGCGAAGAAACGTATTAACATTGACCACCATATTAGCAATGCAGGCTGTGGTGACGTGAATTTGGTGTTGCCGAAAGTGGGTTCTACTTGTGAAGTGTTATATGATTTGGTAAAAGATCAGTTAGATAAAGATTTAGCAATGGCACTTTACATAGGCATCATTCATGACACAGGTGTGTTCCAGTATTCTAATACCACTCCAGATACTTTGCAGAAGGCAGCGGATTTAATTAGTTATGGCTTTGACTTTCCAAGATTGATTGAGGAGACTTTTTATCAGAAAACTTATGTGCAGACCCAGATTATGGGACGTGCGTTAATGGAAAGTATTCGTTTTATGGATGGAAGATGCATTGTTAGTGTAATTGATAAGAAAACCATGGATTTCTATAATGTGGGTCCCAAAGATATGGATGGTATAGTAAATCAACTTCGCAATATTAAGGGAGTGGATTGTGCTATTTTTATGTACCAGACAGATGTATTGGAATACAAGGTTAGTATGCGTTCTAATGAGAAAGTGGATGTGGCTAAGGTGGCATCTCATTTTAATGGTGGTGGACATATGCGTGCGGCAGGTTGCACCATGAAAGGGACTTTCCATGATTGTGTCAATAACTTATCGTTACACATTGACGCACAGATGAACGACTAAAAGGACAAAACTTATGTGGAATGGAATTATTAATATTTATAAAGAAGCAGGTTTCACCTCCCACGATGTAGTAGCGAAAATGCGTGGAATCTGTAAACAGAAGAAAATCGGACATACAGGAACGCTAGATCCAGATGCTACGGGAGTTCTTCCTGTGTGTCTGGGCAGTGGAACCAAGTTGTGTGATATGCTTACGGATAAGGATAAAGAGTATGTAGCAGAACTTTTATTAGGGGTGTCTACAGATACGCAGGATGTAACAGGTCAGGTACTATGTGAGAAGTCTGTAGAAGTAGCAGAGGAACAAGTGCGTGAAGCAATTCTTGGATTTCAAGGGGATTACATGCAGGTACCACCTATGTACTCAGCTCTTAAAGTAAATGGCAAAAAGTTGTACGAATTAGCTAGAGAAGGCAAGGAAGTAGAACGTGCTGCAAGACCGGTAGTGATACATGAAATTGAGATTTTAGAAGTGAATCTCCCTATTGTAAAGATGCGTGTGGCATGCTCTAAGGGAACTTATATCCGTACGTTATGTGCGGATATTGGGGATAAACTAGGTTGCGGTGGAACGATGAAGAGCTTGCTTCGTACCAAAGTAGGCGGTTTTGGTTTGGAAAAGGCGGTGACTTTAGCACAGCTTGAACAGCTTCGTGATGAAAATCGCATTGATGAAATTCTTTTTCCAGTGGAAAGTGCATTTGATAATTGCCCTTCGCTACATGTAAAAGAAGAATTTCGTAAACTATTGGATAATGGCAATTCTATTTATCCTAGCCAAACAATAGAAAAGAAAACATATGCGGCAGGCAAGTGGGTTAAAGTATACCGTGCAGATGAAAGTTTTGTAGGTGTGTATGCATTTGACTCTGAGCGTAAGTGGTACAAGCCTGTAAAAATGTTTTTTTAGAAAGAGTGGTATAAACGTGCAGATTATTAAAGATACCGTACATTTTTCCCTTGATGGAGAGAGTGCTGTTGCTATAGGAAAATTCGATGGAATTCACATTGGACATAAGAAACTATTGCAGGAAATATTGGCGCAAAAGCAGCGGGGATTGAAAGCTTGTGTGTTTACCTTTGATCCACCTCCAGCGGTGCTTTTTGGATATTCTGATGGGAAAGAATTAACTACAAGAGAAGAAAAACGTATGCTTTTTGAACAGATGGGTGTAGATATATTAATTGAATATCCATTGACTAGAGAAAGTGCAGCAATCGAACCAGAAGAGTTTGTGAAAGATGTGCTTGTAGGGCAGATGAATACCAGATTTATTGCTGCTGGGACAGATTTATCTTTTGGAAACAAAGGAAGAGGAAATGCAGAATTGCTATATAGAATGGCTCCAGAATTGCAGATGGAAGTGCAAACCATTGATAAGGTATGTGTAGAGGATGTAGAGGTCAGTTCTACCAGAGTGCGTAAATTGGTGGAAGATGGAAAAATGCAGGAAGTAAAAACTTTACTTGGAGAGCCATATACCATTGCAGGGCAAGTGTTACATGGTAATAAAATAGGCAGGACAATCGGATTCCCAACAGTGAATTTATTGCCAGAGAAAGAAAAGCTTTTGCCTCCAAATGGTGTCTATCATTCCAAAGTTTTGGTGCGAGGACAATGGTATCAAGCCATTACTAATATAGGATGCAAGCCAACGGTATCAGAGGAGCCTATTATTGGTGTGGAAAGTTACCTGTATGATTTTAGTCAAGAAATATATGATGAGAAGATTATAGTCGCCCTATATGAGTTCGCAAGACCAGAGAGGCGTTTTGATAGTTTAGAACAACTAAAACAACAGTTAAAAATCGATATAGAACATGGTAAAAATGCCAAAAAGTAAAACCTATGTAAAAGAAATGTAAAAAATGGGTTGTAACTTTTTGGCATTTCTCGTAGAATATTTAAAGATATTGTTAAAGCATTAGCGAAGGGATTTGTGAAATGAACATGAGTATTTTCTTAAGCATGGCAGCAGGATTAGGATTGTTTTTGTTTGGTATGGATTTAATGAGCGATTCTATCGAAAAGGTTGCTGGTGCTAAATTACGTCGTATTCTCGAGATTTTTACCAACAATCGTTTTATGGGAATGTTGGTAGGTATTATTTTTACTGGTATCGTACAGTCGTCATCTGCATGTACTGTTATGGTAGTCAGCTTTGTTAACTCAGGGTTAATGAATCTATATCAGGCGGCAGGAGTTATTTTTGGTGCCAATATTGGTACTACGGTAACATCTCAGTTGATTTCTTTTAACTTAGCAGAGATTGCACCATTTTTCTTGTTGGCAGGTGTCCTTATCATGATGTTCTGCAAAAAAGAGCAGGTTAGGAAGATTGCAGAAGTAATTATTGGATTTGGTATCCTTTTTGTAGGTTTGAATACTATGTCAGATGCAATGTCTGGAATGAAGAATGTTCCAGAGATTGTTAATTTATTAAGCTCTTTGAAAAATCCGTTTATGGGAACGTTAGTGGGATTTCTCTTGACTGCAATTATCCAGAGTTCTTCTGTAACAGTAAGTATTGTGTTGCTTTTGGCATCACAGAATTTATTAGCATTACCAATTACTCTTTATATTATTATGGGATGTAATATTGGTTCTTGTGTAACTGCACTTTTGGCATCATTATCTGGTAAGAAGGATGCGAAGAGAGCAGCGTTCATTCACTTTTTATTTAATGTAATTGGAACCTGCATTATGTATGTGGTGTTGCTATTGGCAGAGGACTCGATTGTGAACTTGATTCAGTCTATTTCTGCGGATAACGGACGTTTTGTGGCAAATGCTCATACCATCATTAAGATTACGCAGGTTGTCATCTTGTTCCCATTTGCCAACTTTATTGTGAAACTGGCATGTTTATGTGTTCCTGGTGAAGATGTGAAAGTGGGTTATCGTGAGAATTATCAATTGAAATACATTGGAGAGAAGACTGTATTTAATTCAACAACTGCAGTGGTAAACGTAATTAATGAAATTGAGAGAATGGCTTCTCTTGCCAATGAAAACTTAAATAGAGCGATGAATGCCCTTATTACGTTGGATGAAGAAGACATCGAAACAGTATATGAAGTAGAGAAAAACATCAATTTCTTGAATCACTCCATTACAGATTACATGGTGAAGATTAACCAGAGCACACTTCCTATAGAGGACTTAAAGCGTATAGGTGCATTGTTCCATGTGGTAAATGATATTGAACGAATTGGTGATCACGCAGAGAATGTGGCAGATGCAGCAAGACAGCGAAAAGAGTCTGGTGTAGAGATAAGTAAAGTGGCACAGCGAGAACTTGGTGAGATGCTTGAGATGGTTAATAAGATTATTCAGTATTCTATTGATATGTTTGCAAAACATGATGAGACTCATATGCAGGACATCATTGATTTAGAAGATAAGGTTGATCTTAAAGAACGTGAGCTACAGCAAGCTCATGTAGAGCGTTTGACCAGAGGAGAATGTACTCCTCAGGCAGGTATGATTTTCTCAGATGTAATATCTGGTTTGGAGCGAGTATCAGACCATGCAACAAATATTGCATTTTCTATTGTTGATGTGAAGAATGAACTCGATATTACAGATTAATCTTAAGAAATAAACATATAATATTAAGAAACCGTTTCTATTATAGGAAACGGTTTTTTGTCATTTATAGCGTGAAAACAGGGAAAAATAAGGAAATATATGGAAACGGTTGACAGTAAAGAGAGATACTTGTATAATTGCTTTGTAATAAATTTGTAACAAATGAGCAATGATAATACAAACGAGTTAATATAGAGGTAAAATATGAGATTTAGAAGAACAGTGAGAGTTGTTTCAGTGGGATTGGTATTGGCATTAGCATTTGAACCAATGGCAGTATCAGCAGCAAGTCCATTACAAAACGTGGGTGTTGCGTCTGTATTAGAAACAAACAAGACAACAGAAGAATATATGGCAATGGCAGAGCAGGCAAAGGGTGCTTTGTGGGGATATACTAATTTAGGAATTGCAGATGTAGAGAGTGGGAATCTAAATGTTCGTGCTGTACCTTCTACAGATGGTAAGTTGGTAGGAAAGCTCCCAAAGGACGCGGCTTGTGAGATTTTGGAAACAGCAGATGGTTGGGCACACATTACTTCTGGAGAAGTAGAAGGTTATGTAAGTATGGATTATTTAATGACTGGACCAGAAGCAAAGCTGTATGCAAACGAATTAGTTCGTACTGTTGCTATTTCTAATACTGATAATTTAAACATTCGTATGGAGCCTAATACAGAGAGTGGTGTGGTAACACAGATTCCTAAGGGCGGCGAATTAGAATACGTTAATACAGAGAACGGATGGGTGGAAGTAACCATCGATAGTGATACTGCTTATGTCTCTGCTGAATATGTAGATGTGGTATCAAAGCTAGACACTGCTATTACTATGTCAGAACTTCTCTATGGTGAGGGTGTATCAGATATCCGAGTTGATGTAGTAGAATATGCGAAGCAGTTCGTAGGTAATCCTTATGTATGGGGTGGTACAAGCCTTACCAAGGGTGCTGACTGTTCTGGATTTGTGCAGAGTGTATTCAAGAAGTTTGGTGTGAAGTTACCACGTACCTCAAGAGAGCAGGCGAAGGTTGGTACTAAGGTTAGCGTATCAGAGCTTAAGGCTGGAGATTTAATCTTCTATACCAATGGTAGCGGAACCATCAATCATGTAGCACTTTATATTGGCGGTGGACAGGTTGTGCATGCAAGTAGTCCAAAGACTGGTATTCGTATTAGTAAGTACAATTACCGTACTCCTCATAAGTGTATCAGCGTATTGTATGATTAATAAGTAATTGAACATATTGGAAGTCGCAAAATATAGGTAAAGATTAGTTGGCAGAATGTAAAAATAGAGGTTTACATTCTGCCAATGTTATGTTATTATATCAAAGTATGATTTAGCCAATGCTCAGGTTTAGGACACTCCGACCTTACCTTAGTATTAGGCGGTTAATAATTTTTTTATAGGAGGAATTCGCAATGATTTCTAAAGAGAAGAAAACAGCAATCATGAACGAGTATGCTAGAACTGCTGGCGATACTGGTTCACCAGAAGTACAGGTAGCAGTATTAACTGCAAGAATTCAGGAGTTAACTGAGCATTTAAAAGCTAATCCTAAGGATCATCATTCTCGTCGTGGTATGTTAAAGATGGTAGGTCAGAGACGTGGTCTTCTTGACTACTTAAAGAAGAAAGATATCGAGAGATATCGTGCTCTTATCGAGAGACTTGGTTTAAGAAAATAATGCAGACTATGGAAGCGGAGGCGTGCCGATTTATCTCGGCTCTCCGCTTTATTGCGTTTAAATGTGCGAACGAGAAATGCGTTAGCATTTCGAGTCTGCTTATTTGCGCGAATAAGCAGAGTCAGAATGGAAGATTCACAGATGCGGTGCTTGCACATGCTGATGTGAAGATGACATTATGACGAGCAACGCGAACGAGAAATGCGTTAGCATTTCGAGTCTGCTTATTTTATATTAACTAGGAACATAAGGAATCATCCCGAGACCGCTGAAAAGAATATGTCTGCTTTTTATCAGACCTGCTTTTTTCAGTAGTTTCGGAATCCTTTGTTCCAGAACAAAGAAGATTACCGTAAGAACGGTAGAATGGAGGAAAATATGTATAAGAGTTACACAATGGAACTTGCTGGACGTACTCTTCGCGTAGATATTAATCGCGTAGGTAAACAGGCAAATGGTTGTGCATTCATGCACTACGGAGACACAACAGTACTTAGTACTGCAACAGCATCTGACAAGCCAAGAGAAGGAATCGATTTCTTCCCTTTGAGCGTTGAATATGAAGAGAAATTATACGCTGTAGGTAAGATTCCTGGAGGATTTAATAAGAGAGAAGGCAAGGCAAGTGAGAATGCAATTCTTACCAGCCGTGTTATTGACAGACCTATGCGTCCTTTATTCCCAAAGGATTATCGTAATGATGTAACATTGAATAATATGGTAATGAGTGTTGACCCAGCATGCCGTCCTGAATTGGTTGCTATGTTAGGTGCAGCAATTGCTACTTGTATTTCAGATATTCCTTTTGATGGTCCATGTGCTACCACTCAGGTAGGTATGATTGATGGCGAATTCGTTATCAACCCATCACAGGAGCAGTGGAAGAATGGTGATTTGAACTTAACTGTTGCTTCTACCAAAGAGAAAGTTATCATGATTGAAGCAGGTGCTAACGAAGTACCTGAAGATAAGATGATTGAAGC
>CAZHEM010000065.1:0-15062 GCA_964531725.1 uncultured Acetatifactor sp. | reverse complement strand
TATTTTATAAGTGTTACAAGCAGTCATTACGATTGGGCGATGAAGAAAATAAAGGCACATAGGAAAATAGTAAATGGTAGATAGATTATTTCAGATAGTATATTTGTTGATGGAAAAACCTAAAATGACAGCAAAAGAGCTGGCAAATATGTTTGAAGTATCAGAGAGAACAATATATCGAGACATAGATAAACTTTCTCTGGCTGGTGTTCCAGTATACACAAGCAAGGGAAAGGATGGGGGCATATCTTTACTACCAGATTATGTTCTGAATAAAGCGATTCTCACGGAAGAAGAAAAAATGGATATGTCGGCTTCTTTAAATGCATTGAAGGAATTGGCATGTCAAAATGAAAAGAAGAATGGCTCGAAGCTACAAACGTTTTTGGGGGACAAATTTCAGGATTGGTTGGAGGTTGATTTTTCCAGCTGGGGAAATAGTGAGAAAGAGACTGATACCTTTGACATCTTGAAAAAGGCAATATTGACACGCAGATATATAGAAATAGTTTATGCGGGGAATTATACCTCATTTACCAAACGGACAATAAAACCATTAAAGCTTTGTTTTAAAAATCAGGCGTGGTATCTGTATGCATATTGCTGCCTGAGAGAAGACTATCGGTTTTTCAAATTGCAGAGAATATCTGAATTAAAGGTTTCAGATGAATGCTTTGAAGGGGAGAACGTAGGAAAAGTGTTGCGTGATGCTTCGAATGAGTATGTGGCTAAGCAGGAGGCTACGAAAGTGACTCTGCAAGTGGATTCTAAATTATCATTCCGTGCATATGATGAGTTGGCTGATGTTGTTAAAATGGATAATGATACAGTGCGATGTACGGTAGAAGTAACCGATTTGAAATGGTTCGTGGACTATGTACTTTCCTATGGCCCCCATGTGAAAGTGCTAGAACCAGCTTTTGTACAGGAAATGGTGATTTCTGCAATTGGTGAGCTGAAGAGAATATATGAGGAAAAGAGCTAATGGCATTCGATTTTAAGAAAGAATACAAGAATCTATATATGCCTAAAAGTGTGCCAGAGATAGTGACTGTGCCAAAGGCGAATTATATCGCAATTAGAGGAAAAGGAGATCCCAATGTTGAAGGAGGAGAGTATCAACAGGCGATAGGTATATTGTATGCGTTGGCGTATACTTTAAAAATGAGTTATAAAACAGATTACATAATAAAAGGTTTTTTTGAATATGTTGTGCCACCGTTGGAAGGCTTTTGGTGGCAAGATGGAGTAGAAGGCTTTGATTATGCCAACAAAGATTCTTTTAATTGGATATCTGTTATCAGGTTGCCGAATTTTGTGTCGAAGGAAGATTTTGAATGGGCAGTAGAAATGGCGACCAAGAAGAAAAAGATTGATTGTTCAAAAGCAGAGTTCTTAACTATTGAGGAAGGATTATGTGTGCAAATCATGCACATTGGTCCTTTTGATGATGAACAAAAATCTGTTGCATTAATGGACGCCTTTTTGGAAAAAGAAGGATATGTGAATGATATAACATCTGAAAGATTGCACCATGAAATATATTTGTCTGATGCGAGAAGAGTAGAAGCTGCAAAGTGGAAAACGGTGATACGGCACCCAATTAGACAGAAATAATAGTATGAATTAGCGTGAGGTGAGATGAGACATGCACTATGTAGATGCGAAAGGTCTTTTGTCTTCGAAAAATGGAATGAATATATATCGAGGCTGCACACACGGCTGTATTTATTGTGATAGCAGAAGCAAGTGTTATAATTTTACTCATGAATTCGAGGATATTGAAGTAAAACAGAACGCTCCACAGCTTTTAGAAGATGCACTTCGCAGGAAGAGGAGACCGTGCATGATAGGAACTGGTTCCATGAGCGACCCCTATATGCATTGTGAGGAGAAATTGCAGCTGACAAGAAGATGCTTAGAGATTATTGATCAATATGGCTTCGGAATAGCCATACAGACCAAGTCAACTAGAATTCTTAGAGATTTGGACTTGTTGAAAAGTATTAATCAGAAAGCCAAATGTGTGGTACAGATGACGTTGACCACATATGATGAGGAACTGTGCAAAGTATTAGAACCTAATGTATCCACGACCAAGGAAAGAGTAGCGGCGTTAAAGGTATTTCGAGACAATGGAATTCCAACGGTGGTGTGGCTTGATCCGATACTTCCATTTATTAATGATACAGAAGAAAATATCAACGGAATATTGGATTATTGCATTGAAGCTAAGGTGCATGGAATTATTTGTTTTGGCATGGGATTGACTTTAAGAGAAGGCAATCGTGAGTATTTCTATGCGGCATTAGATAAGCATTTTTGGGGATTGAAGGAACAGTATAAGAAGAAATATGGATATGCTTATGAGTTAAATAGCGATAAGAATGAAGCACTGATGAGATTATTCTATAAGAGGTGTAAGGAAGCGGGAATATTGTGTACACCGAAGGATTGCTTTACATATTTGCATGAGTTCCCAGAGAAGTATGAGCAGATGAGTTTATTTTGAATAAATTCTCCGAAAAGAAGAGGTGGTAACGTGGCAAAGGCAGGCAATTACTATTATGACCAATTAAATAAAGAACAGCAGAGAGCCTACTATGCGATAAAGGAAGGCTTGTTAAATCTTCAGGATTCCTTTGCGGTACCAATGCTTTCTAAGAAAGAATTGTCGGATATATATTTTATAATTCGAATGGATTGTCCGGCAATCTTTTATTCTGTGACTTTTTCTTATAAGTATTATGCAGATTCCACGATGGTGGAGATGATACCACAGTATCTCTTCTCAAAGGATAAAATCAAGGAACATCGTCAGGCGATGGAATCAAGGGTGAAAAAACTGGCTCGACAGGCGGCGAATTTGGATGAAAAGGGGAAAGAGCTCTTTATTCACGATTTTATTGTGGAGAATGTGAAGTATGATAAGCTGAAAAAAGAGTATTCCCATGAAATTATCGGTGCGTTAGGCAATGGAGTGGCTGTCTGTGAGGGAATCGCTAAAGCAGTGAAAATTCTGTGTGATGAACTGAATATCTGGTGTATCATCGCATTGTCTGAAGCCAATCCGGACAAAGGAATCAAGTATCGACATGCATGGAATGTGATTCGGATTGATGGTCAGTTCTATCATCTGGATGTAACCTTTGATAACACACTTTCAAGAGACGATACGGTGCGATATGACTATGTGAATCTATCAGATAAGCAGATTTTCAGAGATCATGAGCCTGTTATATGGAAAGTGCCAGATTGTAACGATAATGACCATTTTTATTATAGAGAGAAGAAAATCTCTTGGACTACAATGGATGAGGTAAGAAACCGAACAAAGCAGGCGGTAAAAAAGGGGAAAGTGCTTTTATTCCATTGGCGAGGTGGCTACCTGACGAGAGAGGTTTTGGCGGAACTTATGGAGATATTTGATAAAGAAGCCAAGGCAAAGGATAAAAAAGCATATGTTTCTGTCAATTGGCCACAGGCCGTACTGCGAGTACGGTTTGAGGATGGAGTTGGAGAAGAACAGCTTGAGATGGAAGAGGCTAATGAAGGGGAGAAAGATTAGCACGTGGTTAAAATTTGTGACAAATAGTAGGATACAGAAGCTGTAACATAAAAGGAGTAATAAACAATGAGTTATTTAATTAAAGACACTACAAAGCAGGAACGTATTGAGTTGATTCGTAGTTGGGTGCCAGATGATGAGGTTATGGATGGCTGTAACATTGACTTGTGGGAAATGTACCGTGATTATATTGATGGAAAAAGAGAAATTGCGGAAATCAATGCATCCTTTAATGAAGGGTTTTATGAAGAATCGGATTTCTGATAAATGTGGAAAGTGAAGAAGGTGCGTGGCTTATCGCTCACGCACCTCGAAATGCTCTCTCAGTATTTCTAGTAACCCATCGTGGTCGTTATCTAACTTAGTCACAATATCCGCAGCGTCCTTTACCACTTGTGAAGCATTTTGCATAGCAATGCCCACATGTGCGGCTTCTATCATAGATAAGTCATTCTCTGCATCTCCAGAAGCAAAGGTATGGCTGTGTGGCGCATGAAGATGTTGAGTAACAAATTTCAAAGCACTTCCTTTGCCAGCGGCGGCAGGTAGAATCTCTAGGTACTGGTCGTTGGAGAAGATGAGCTGAATACGGTCACCGCAGTATTCTCTTAGGCTATCACGGAAGGCTTCTAATACAGAGCGGTCAGTTAAGTGAATGCACTGTAGCTTGAAACTACCTTTTGGAAGGGCAGCGGTGATATCAGGCACGCACTTTAATGGGAGGTGAATTCGTCTAGTGTAGAAGTCTAACTCTGCATTCGGATGTAGGCAGACGATTTCCTCTAAAGTATATCCGTGAATGTGAATACCTGCTTTGTGGGCTGCATCTACAATGTAGCGAATGTCCTTCTGACAGATACGATGCTCTAAGATAGGCTTCTTGCTATCACAATCATATACCAATGCCCCATTATTAGAGATGATTAGCATATTAGGGTATTCAATGCCTTCATTGGCGCGTACCTCCAGAATACTTGGTAGAGGACGTCCAGAACTAAGAATCAGGTGATGTCCTGCCTTGGTCATCTGTGCAATAGCATCCTTCATCTTGTCACTGATGGTACTGTTATTCAATAGAAGAGTACCATCCATATCGGTAAACAATAGATTCTTACGACTCATATTGATGTCATCTAATACTTGGTCTGGCACATGGAGAGAACCATAACCCACACCAAAATCCAACTTAGGCTTGTTGGAACCATGGAAATCTGAACCGCCGCTGATTAACAGGCGGTATTTTTCTGCTAATTTGCGTACTTTACGTTCTTCGCCCTGTGTATAAGTACAATAGATTGCTTCAATTCCCATTAATCCCACTTCTTTTAATTGGGCAACTAACTTGTCTAAGCGTTCATCACTCATACGATAGAGCATAGGGTGAGCTAAGATAGGCACACCGTCTGCTGCCAGAATCAATTCTACTGCTTGAGCAGGAGTTACCTTTTCTCTAGGGACAAAGCATGGTGCATGGTCGCCCACATAGCGGTCAAACGCTTCGTTCATGCTACCTACATATCCTTTTTCCAATAAGAACTTGGCGTAGTGGGCGCGAGTAATCACAGCATTCGGAAAAGTCTCTATCAATGTTTCGTAAGTTACATCTACACCATGCTCTTGTAAGAGCTTACACATCTTGTGATTACGCTCAACGCGTGAATCTATAAA
Source organism: uncultured Acetatifactor sp. (assembly GCA_964531725.1). Lineage (GTDB taxonomy): Bacteria > Bacillota > Clostridia > Lachnospirales > Lachnospiraceae > Acetatifactor. The sequence goes on along the minus strand of CAZHEM010000065.1, from coordinate 9,826 downwards.
GTGTTTCAAATATTCTTGAAAGCTAGGTTCTTCGTAGTTAATATATAATCCCACAATGTGAATATCTTTTCCGTGATATTCAGTAGATAACTCGATACCAGGAATTACCTCTGGAATCTCCACAGAAACATCATATTCCCCACGTTCCTGCGCTTTCTTAAGCGATTGTGCATATTCTAGCGCTTCTAGAAGACCTTCTGTAGTATCATGATCTGTTAAAGCAAATGCTTTCAATCCTTTTTCTATTGCATAATCCACTAATTCTGTGGGAGAGTAGGTTCCATCGGAGCGATTGGAATGTACGTGTAAATCTATCATGTTCGCGTTCCTCCATATACTTCGGACTTGAAGAACTGTCATTAAGGCTATTTCGTATTTAAGTCCTTTTGTTATTATGACATTAGCAGAGAGAAAAAACAAGGAAAAGAGACGATGCATAATTATAAAATATTATGCATTTTTTATCATTGGAATATATAGTAAATTCTGTCAATTTGTGTTAAAATAGTATATAAACAAACATTTTGCAAAAGAAGCGGTAAACCAAAGGAAGTGATTGCTATGAAAAAAATCGGAGCGATTGGTGGGTTGATTCTGATTATTATAGTTATCGGAATTGCAACAATTAACGGTGTAAAACGAGATACGGAAGTGACTCGTGAAAAAACAAAAGTAGGATTTCTATTGAACGGAAAATGTGATGATAAAAGTTGGGGACAGTCTCACTATGAAGGAATGGAAAAAAGTGCACAAGAGTTGAATTTGGAGGTTTATTATAGGGAGTCTGTACCAGAAAATGAAGAATGTTTGCATGTTATAGAGGAACTTGTGCAGGACGGTTGCGAGATTATTATCTGTAATTCTTTTAATTATGGTGAATGGATTCAGAAAGCTGCTGAAAAATATTCGGATATTTATTTTTTCCATGGCTCTGGAGTGACAGAAGATAAAAATTTGGCTACATATTTTGGCAGGATTTATCAGATTCGCTACTTAAGTGGAATTGTTGCAGGATTACAGACGGAGACGAATGAGATAGGTTATGTAGCTGCATATCCAATTCCAGAGGTGAACAGAGGCATTAATGCATTTACCATAGGTGTGCGTTCTGTGAATCCTGATGCAACTGTATATGTAGAATGGTCAGAGACATGGACAGGGGATCAGGAGACAGAAGCAGCAGTAGAACGATTACTAGAGAAGAATGAAATTGATGTTTTGGCGATGCACACGGATAGTCTTGTACCATTGGAGATAGCAGAGGAGCGAGGAATATGGTCTATTGGTTATAATCATGACAATAGCGCAGAATATCCCAATACTTTTTTAACTGCACCAGTATGGGATTGGGAGAATTTTTATACACCAAGAATTCTAGAATGCTTACAAGGAAAATTTGTAGGAAAACATTACTGGGAAGGCGTTGAGACAGGGATTGTGTCGTTGTCTCCATTAACTGACAATGTGAAAGATGGAATCGGGGAAGTATTACAAGAAGAACAGGAACGATTACAGAGCGGAAAGTATGACGTATTTTATGGTCCAATTATAGATCAAAATGGTGTAGTACGTGTAGAAGCAGGAGAAAATATGGCTGATGAGGTTATGCTTAATGATTTTTATTGGTATGTAGAAGGAGTTGTTACCTATGAATAGTAGTAAAAAATTTCGTGTTATTTTAGTAGCAACGGCAATAATGATATTTACATTGATTCTCCTAAGTATTTTCTTCTTCGGAAATCATGAAAATAAGGATAAAACTATTATTGGATTTATCATGTCAGGATCCATTCAGGAGCAAGGATGGAATGGCATGCACTACAAAGGGGTAACAGAAGCAGGCGATGAATTGGGGGTCGAGATTTCAGTTAAAGAGAATATAAAGGAGTTCACAGGAGAATGTGAGATTGCAATTCGTGAATTGGTGGATGCTGGTGCAGGAATGATTATTCTGAGCAGTTACGGATATTCAGAAGAGGTAAGAGATGTTGTAAAAGAATATCCAGACATTGTCTTCTATGCAAATTCGCCAGATTATCATGAAGAAAATATGACATCATATTTTGTGAGAATGTATCAGGCTAGATATTTGTCGGGAATATTAGCAGGAATGCAGACAACTACCAATCATATTGGATATGTAGCGGCTATGTCCAATAATGAAGTGAACAGAGGTATCAATGCATTTACTTTAGGGGTTCGAAGTGTGAATCCGGAGGCTGATGTTATTGTAACATGGACGGGAAGCTGGGATGATAAAGAAGCAGAGATAAAAGCGGTAGAAAATCTAGTAGAAGAAAATGTGGATGTGATTGCATATCACCAGAATCAGTCATATGTGATTGAAGCAGCCGAAGTGGCGGGCATTTGTTCCATTGGTTATCATCAGGTAGCAGAAGGTTTTTCAGATAATTATTTGACTACCGTAGCCTGTGACTGGAAACAGACATATATGCAGCTGATTCGTGAGTTCTTGCAAGGGAATGGTAATTTACAGTCTAACTTTTGGATTGGAATTGATCAGGAAGCAGTAAAACTGACGGAATATTCTTCACTTGTCACAGAACAGCAAAAAGAGGCAATTGAAGAGGCAAAGAAAGAACTGCTATCAGGAAAAGATGTTTTTTCAGATGTGATATATGATATGAGTGGTACGTTGCGTTGTGCAGAAAATGAGAATATTAGTGATGAGATACTTTTGCAGGAATTAGATTGGTTTGTTGAGGGTATAAGATTCTATGAAGAATAGTTTTTTTAAGAATAAAAAACGAATTATTGTATGGATTGTGTTGTGTGTTCTGGTACTAGGAATTGTGGGAATACTAATGCAATATAGAATGCGTAAATTATTGAACGACTACATGGAAACTCAGGTTACTAGGCAGGCAGGAGTTCTTGCTGACCAAAGCGAAGAAAAACTACTGGCGCAATTGGATGAGATGGAGAATATTGCGGATTATATCCAAAAGTATGATGAACTGGGGAAAATCGTACAGTACATGGAGTTGGGCCAAGTAGAGGGACAGGCTGGAATTCTGCAGTTGGATGGTAGTGCGATTTGGGGACTGCCATTAGATTTTGCACAATTTTCAGGGATTCAAAAGTCTTTTAGAGGTGAAAGCGCTGTAAGTTATCAGGAAGGAATGGGTCTGTTACTGACTGTACCAGTGTACCGTAACGAGAATATAAAATATGTATATTATCAGCTCTATGAAGAAAATAGTTTGGAAGAACAGTTCGGCATTAGCTGTTATGGAGGAACAGGAAGAGTCTTAGTTGCTAATAGAGAAAGTGAGATTGTGATTCCGTTTAGCAATTGGTCTGAAGGCGATAGGATATTCCTTCAGAGTGAAGAGACTGCAGAAATATTTGGACAGATAAGTGACCGTTTGAATATTGCGACGGAAGCAGCTGTTTATAACAATAGTCACTCTGGTAACAATTTTATATTTGTGGCAGAAATGCTACAGACCGACCTATATCTCGTAGGTGTAGTTCCAGAGGCTGTGGTTTCGGAAGGTATTTCTTATATTATCGCTTTAGTTTTGTGGGTATTTGGACTGTTATTACTGTTATTTACAATAGTAATCATTTATTTGATGGCAATAGAAGAGAAAGCAAGAGAAAGTGAAGAACTTAGACAGGCTAAGATATTGGCAGATACGGCCAATCAGGCCAAAACAAATTTCCTGGCAAATATGTCTCATGAGATTCGTACGCCAATTAATGCGGTAGTAGGAATGAATGAGATGATACTTAGGGAATGCGAAGATGCAAATATTAAAGAATATGCAGTTAATATTCAAAATGCTAGTAAGACATTGCTTTCTTTGATTAATGATATTCTTGATTTATCAAAGATTGAAGCTGGAAAAATGGAGATTGTAGAGGAAAGCTACAAATTTAGCTCTGTTTTAAATGATGTAGTGAACATGATTCAGATTAAAGCGGATCAGAAAAAACTGGATTTTAATGTGAAGGTAAATGCCTCCATAGCGGATGAATTATATGGAGACGAGGTCAGAATTCGCCAGGTCTTAGTGAACATTCTGAATAATGCAGTGAAATATACAAAAGAAGGAAGTGTATGGTTAACTGTAGATGCGGATGAAATAAAGCAGGAAGAGATTGTTCTAAAGATTACAGTAAAAGATACAGGTATTGGTATTCGTGAAGAAGATAAAGAAAAATTGTTTGAGAGTTTTGCTCGTTTGGACCAAAAAGTAAACCACAATATAGAAGGTACTGGCCTAGGACTTGCAATTACATCTAAGATTGTAAATATGATGCAGGGACATCTAGAAGTAGACAGTGTCTATGGCGAGGGTTCTACTTTTACAATATATCTTCCTCAACGAATTACAGGCATGGAATGTATAGGTAATTTTGAAGAAAAATTCCAGGCGTATATTCAATCATTGCATACATACAGACAGAGCTTTACCGCACCAGAGGCACAGGTACTGGTGGTGGATGATAATGATATGAACTTGCTTGTAGTAGAAAAACTGTTAAATAAGACAGAGATAAAGATAACAACCTGCATGAGCGGAGAAAAATGTCTATCTCTTGTGAAAGAAAAGCATTTTGATGTGATTCTCTTGGATCATATGATGCCGGGAATGGATGGAATTCAGACCATTAAGAAATTAAAGGAGATGGAAGACCATTGTTGTAAGGATACTCCAGTAATTGTACTTACAGCCAATGCAATTATAGGTGCTCAAGAGAGATATTTTGCCGCAGGCTTTGATGATTATCTCAGCAAGCCGATTGAAGGGGAAGTATTGGAAAAGATGCTCAAGAAATATCTTCCAAAGGAAAAAGTGTTTATTACAGACGCTGAGGAAACAGATGAGAATATCTGTGAAGAAAAAACAGAAGAATTAGAAGGACTTATCAATGTGACTGTCGGAATGCAATATAGCGCCGACAGTGAAGAAATATATTGTGAAATATTACGGATGTATTGTGAGACGAAGGCTGAGAAGAAGGCGCTGTTAGAGGAGTATTATGCGCAAAAAAATTGGGCAGATTATGCCATAAAAATACATGCGCTTAAATCTAATTCGTTGAATATTGGTGGAGAAAAGTTGTCACAACTGGCAGCAGAGTTGGAAAAGGCTGGAAAAGAAAATATTTCAGATTATATAATCGAGCATCATGAAGAAGCTATGAAAATGTATGACGCTGTTGTGGAAGAAGGCCTTCAATTGCTGGAACGTTTTCAGCTAAGAAAAGAGGATAAATAGGTGAACAAGATAAACAAGATACTGAAAGAGATGTTCAGAGATGAACTAGAAATTCAATACAGACTTTTGAATCTGATTCTCTCCGCAGCACTTATTGGAGGAAATGTTTCATTAATTGCTACTATTATCATTGGCGCACATATAAGTGCTATTTTAGCAATTGTGCTTATCATTATGGTAGTGGGATTGGCATTATGGATTGCGAATAAGAAAAAGAAACCGCAGATAGCGGCTGTTTTCCTAATACTTACGGCCAATATGGTGATTTTCCCTATTATGTATTTTACAGGGGGCGGAATGTCGTCTGGTATGCCAGTGTGGATGGTTTTGGGAATGATTTTCTCCTGGCTGATTTTGACGGGACCAATCTGCGGAATTATGTATCTATTGAATGTATTGACAGTGGCGGGATGTTTTTTTATAGAGATGTTGCATCCAGAACTGGTAATTACGTTTGAAACCAGAGAAGGTGCCTACTGGGATATGGTTCAGTCCATGATTGTAGTTACATGCATATTTGGTTTAATATTCAAATACCAGACCTATGTATATGAGAAACAGAAGCGCCAGTTATTAAAGGCCAATCAGGCAAAAAGTGAATTCCTGGCAAACATGTCTCATGAGGTTCGTACACCAATCAATGCTATTTTGGGATATAATGAACTGATTATGAAAGAAAGTCAGGAAAGTCATACCGCATCCTACGCATTGAAAATACAGGCAGCAGGTAAAACATTGCTTTCATTAGTAAATGATATTTTTGATTTTACAACTTTGGAACAGAGTGAATTGAAATTGGCAAAAGAGCCTTATTATATGAGTGAAGTTTTGCAGGAACTTTTCTTGTACGCAGACTATTCCACAGAAAAAAAGGGGCTGAAGTTGCATGTGGATGTAGATAAAAATATTCCACAGATACTATATGGAGATTCGGTGCGTTTGGCACAGATTCTCGATAATCTAGTCTCCAATGCAGTAAAATATACCAAGGAGGGTATGGTAGAAATTACTCTTCGTTGGGAAGAAATCTCAGAGCAGAAGGGTAAGTTGTTTGTCCAGATAAAAGATACTGGAATAGGAATGAAAGCAGAAGATATGAAAAAAATATCGGAAAGTTTCATTCGATTTGATGAAAAGCAAACAAGAGATATTCAAGGAATTGGACTAGGACTTACAATTGTTACGCAACTTCTGAATCTGATGGATAGCCAGCTTAATGTGGAGAGTGAAATTGGAAAGGGTAGTGCTTTCTCCTTTTACCTCGAGCAGGAGATTGCAGATAATACTCCAATTGGTAAGCTAGAAAAAGAAATCGGATATGCAATGTCTGTCTTGCCAGAGGAAGAGGAAGTAATAGCACCGAATGTTAGGATTCTTGCAGTGGATGACAATCCAATGAACCTGGATATGCTAAAGGGCATGCTGAAAAATACAAAGATGCAGATTGACACAGGCGTAAATGGTGAAGAAGCAATAAATCTCTTGCGAAATAACAATTATCACATGGTATTAATGGATCATATGATGCCGATAATGAATGGAATAGAGGCATTAAAGGTTATAAAAGAGGAAAAGCTATGTGAAAATACGCCAATCATTGTTCTGACGGCAAATGCTGTTGGAAATATAAAGGAAGAGTATATCAGTGCAGGCTTTGATGATTATATTAGTAAACCGATTCTAATTAGACAGTTGTTTGCTGTAATAAGAAAGCATCTACCCGAGGAACTACTTAAGGATAGGGGTGATAGTAGTGATAATCCACTTTCATTTCTGGATACAAAGATGGGAATGGAATATTGCTGCAATAGCGAAGAATTCTATAACGAGATGCTAAATTCCTATCTTGCTAACAATAAGCTTCAAGAAATGGAAGAGAAGTATCAGCAAAAAGATTGGGAACAATACAGAATTCTCGTACATGCTCTGAAAAGTACCTCGCGATCAATTGGGGCGGTGTCTGTCTCTGAAGAGGCCGAAAAGTTGGAAATGGCAGCTAAAGAGGATAGAATAGAATATATCCAAGAGAATCATGCATCGGTATTAGCCCAATATCGAGAGCTTCTAGATAGACTTAAGGTGGCTTTAAAACCAGAAGATAAGCCAATGGAAGTGCAGGAAAGCAGCCAGAGTGAGGACAAAGAACATATTCTTATTGTGGATGATGATTCCATGAATCTAAGAATTGCAGAGAGGATGTTGGAGGACTCATACCAAGTAGAGTGTTTGAAATCCGGAGAAGAGGCTTTGAAATATCTGGAGCGTAAGACTCCAAATCTAATCTTATTAGATTTACATATGCCACAAATGGATGGCTTTGAAGTAAACAAGCGCATTAAGGAATCAGAACGTTTACGAGAGATACCAGTTATTTTCTTAACTGCGGATCATAATAGGGAGACGGAGATTCGAGGTTTTAGAGAAGGTGCACTTGATTTTATTGCAAAACCATTTGTTGCAGATATTATGTTGCAGCGTATCAAGCGTATCTTAGAATTAGATCGTTTACAGAAGAACTTGCAGGTTGAGGTTGAGAAACAGACAAGAAAGGCAGAGGCTCGAAGAGAAAAGGTAGAACGTCTTTCGCTACAGACAATGATGACTCTTGCGCACACCATAGATGCAAAGGATAAATACACGAATGGTCATTCTATAAGGGTTGCAGAGTATGCGAGAGAGATTGCAAAGAGGGCTGGTAAATCTGTTCAGGAACAGGAGGAGATTTACTATGTAGGTCTTTTGCATGATATAGGTAAGATTGGTATTCCTGGAAGTATCATCAATAAGACTACAAGATTAACGGATGAAGAATATATGGTCATCAAATCCCATACACAGATTGGTGTAGAGATATTAGAAAATATGACAGAAATCCCTAACTTGGTTATTGGTGCCCATTGGCATCATGAGAGATATGATGGAAAAGGATATCCTGATAACTTGAAAGGGGAGGAGATACCAGAAATTGCGAGAATTATCGGTGTGGCAGATGCGTATGACGCAATGACCTCGAAACGTAGTTATCGTGATGTTCTTCCGCAGGATGTGGTAAAAGGTGAGATTGAAAAAGGCAAGAATAGTCAATTTGATCCTTCCTTTGCAGATATTATGCTAGCAATGATTGCGGAAGATACAGAATACAGTTTACATGAGTAAAAGAATGGATGGAGAGAAAATGGGTAAAAGGATAGTAGTAGTAGATGATGATAGTATGAATTTAAGAATGGCTGAGTTTATCTTGCAGAAGGATGGTTATGAGGTCTGTAAATTAGAATCTGGAGCGGCTTGTCTGGATTATTTGGAGAAAGATATACCAGATATGATACTGTTAGATGTTCAAATGCCGATTATGGATGGATTTGCAACATTAGAGGCAATTAGAGCAAAAGAAGAGAATGCCAACATTCCAATTGCTTTCCTGACTGCATCAGCGGATGAGAACACTGTTGAAAAAGCTAAAATGCTTGGAGTGGAAAATTGCGTGAAAAAGCCATTTTTACCACAAGATTTGTTGGAATGCGTAAAGAAAAATTTGTAGAATAAATAGGATAATAATAAAAAGACGCCGTAAGGCGTCTTTTTATGCTTATTATTAATCTTCATCATCTTCCTTGTTTGCAGTGAAGACAGTACGTTTTCTAGCCATCTCATCACTTGCAAGGTATTCATCGTAAGTAGTAATCTTATCAATCATACTACCGTTAGGAAGAATCTCCATAATACGGTTAGCAGTGGTCTGTACAAACTGGTGATCATGGCAAGCGAATAATGCTACACCAGGATATTTAATCAAACCATTGTTAAGAGCAGTGATTGATTCCATGTCTAAGTGGTTGGTAGGCTCATCTAAGATTAAGCAGTTAGCACCGCTAATCATCATCTTAGAAAGGAGACAACGAACCTTCTCACCACCGGAGAGAACCTTAACCTTCTTCACGCCGTCTTCACCAGCGAAAAGCATACGTCCTAAGAAACCACGAACGTAGGTTGCATCCTTAACAGGAGAGTAACCAGTCAACCAATCTGCGATAGTTAAGTCATTGTCGAACTCAGCAGTATTATCCTTAGGGAAATATGCCTGAGAGGTGGTAACACCCCATTTATAAGTACCTTCGTCTGGTTCCATCTCGCCAGCAAGAATCTGGAAGAGGGTGGTCTTAGCGATTTCGTTGCTTCCTACGAAAGCAATCTTATCTTCACGACCTACTACGAAGGATAAGTCATCTAATACTTTCTCGCCGTTAATAGTCTTAGATAAATGCTCAACGGTTAATACTTCATTACCAATCTCACGTTCTGGACGGAAATCAATGTATGGGTATTTTCTGCTAGATGGCTTAATCTCATCTAACTCAATTTTTTCCAAAGCACGTTTTCTAGAAGTAGCCTGTTTAGACTTAGAAGCGTTAGCTGAGAAACGAGAGATGAACTCCTGTAACTCTTTAATCTTTTCTTCTTTTTTCTTATTAGCTTCCTTCATCTGCTTAATTAATAACTGGCTTGACTCGTACCAGAAGTCGTAGTTACCTGCATAAAGCTGAATCTTGCCATAGTCAATATCAGCAGTGTGTGTA
>CAZHEM010000064.1:0-15328 GCA_964531725.1 uncultured Acetatifactor sp. | reverse complement strand
TTAGCATAAATACTTCTCATATTCATATTCTCTTACCTCTCTAAATCTAAATTTAATTTAGTTCATTAAGGCTTTCTCTTAATTCCTTATAGTAGTTAATTTCACCTTCGAAATGACTATCTAAAACGTCAATCATTTCCTCTTTAGCTTCTTCCTCAGTATTTGCCATCATAAAATCCATTTTGCCATTGATTACGGACTGCCACCCAAGCTCTTTACCGCAATATACAATACTTGCTATTGTGTCACTTCCGTAATAGGCTACAATATCTATTTGTTTTTCCCAATCATTCTGTTGAGGTTCTACCTCTTTCCATTCCATTGTACACATTACTGTATTCCTCCACTGCTTTTTTAATCTACCACGCCACAAGTCCTATATTGTGGGCTTATTATGTGGTATAGTCTCTTAGTTTGTTAATCAAACGAAAATTCGATTTTACCATCTTTATTTCTGATGATATAAACCTCAATACAATCATTTGCTTCATCCAACCAAGGCAATAATACATGAACAATATCCTGCCCCTCTGGACAATCATTTTTGTTAAATTTACTTGCTATTGGTTGCATCTTTTCTTCTAATTCTTCTCTTGTGCAAACCTTTCCGTTCATATAATTACCTCCGTAAATCTAAATTTACTCGCTCTTATACTCGATACTGATACCACCACAGAAAGTAAATACTAGCATCCAAAACATTGTATTTAGTGGATATGTAGTATCAAACATTTCCATGAATGGCATATTACAAATATCCATGATCCAGAATGCTATGATTAGATTTCTGATTAACCATATTAGGAACATAACTACTCTCCCTTCTTTTGATATGGTGCTGGAAGTGGCTGCCATGCAATAACATCAAAAGTCTCATAAGGCATCTGTTGCCATATGTTTTGATATTTGTCTCCATCTATACCTTTATGAAATCTTCTTACCCATACTTCCTTAATAGGTGTAATCATATCTCTATCAGAAGAACCATAGTTTTCTACTGACATAAGATAATAACCACTTTTTTCTGGCAATCTCTCGCTACATGGAATCCACCCATCATCCACTTGTTCGGAATTTCCGAATAACTTACACTCCTCAGCCACACTCTTGACCGCATCAATCGCATCACTCAGCTTCAGGCATTCGATTTCTATTATGGGGGTGGTTACTACTTTGCTTTCTTGTTCAAGTTTCGCTATCAGCTTGTTGATAAATTCATTCATATCTTTTCCCTTTATCTTTCCCATAAAAACTTGCCTATGAATCTAGGCAATCTGATTCTGCCCCAATAATAATCGCAAGGCTTTCGTTCTTTTGCTCCAGGATATTCAGCATATCTTCTTTTTACAATATTAATTAGCATACCTACTCCTTTCCACCTGCACGGATAACCCTCTCTAGTTCAGCTTTATCAAACACAGGTCGTTTCCACAACTCGTCAACTTTCTCCATGACTTTCTCCACATCATAGGCGGTAGGTTGCTCTTTCACTACCTCTACCGCACGATTCCATACACCGTGTTCTAGGCACATAATAAGTTCATCTGCATCAATTAATCTCATGGTCTACACCGCCTTTCATCTGCTCTGCAATATCCGCTATATCCTGCTTGATATTTACGCAATACTGCTTATAATTTCCTTTGCTTTCTTCTTCCGTGTATTTTTCGCATATCTTGTCCCTGAACTCAGATATTGCATCAGCTCTGACTTCTGCATCATGTTCAATAATCATGCCCTGCATTCGGGCTTCAAATTCTTTATCTCTCTTTGCCATGTTGTTCTCCTATCCTATTGCATAGCTATGACCTGCTTCTGCATAATCCCAATCATACTGTTGTCTGATTCTGTACATATTCTTAAATACTGGCTCGTAATCAATCTGGACTGCATTTCCATCTTTGATGTCATTCTGCTCCATGAATTTCTGAATAGCCTTTTTCTGCTTCTTCTTATCAACAATGATATGGTGGTATGTGTAAAACTCTTTCATGTATAGCATTCCATTATCCAACTCACAGTAAAATGCTGTCATGGTGAAGCCATCACATTCACGAATATACCGATACGCTGTTGTATTTACTGCATGAATATCCTCTGCTCGAATTACTTCATGCTCTTTCAGGAACTTCTCTGCTTTTGCTACCGCTGGCTCTCTATCAAGAAAACACTGCTTATCAATACTTGTATTCCATGCGCAATCATAAGTACCACCACTTCCGTATTGCAAGCGGTATCCTCGGCTTTCGTCATACACCCATGTTTCATCAAGCACTATCGCTTGTCTGACATCGCCTTTTTTTAGCATATACACAGTCTGCCCTGGTTGTAATAATACTGGCGGCTCTTCTTTCAATTCACGTCCTGCCAACAATTCCATTGCTTCCCACAAGGTAATTTGCCCCTTTATTGATTTCATGGCATCACCTCTGGAAAATCTGTAATATTCATCTGCCCTTCAAGGTTCTCAGCCTTTTGCTCGTCCTCTTCGCAAGCAGCTATTTCTTCCGCATCCATATCTCTAGCTTGACCTACTGTGATACAGAATACTGGTTGCCCTATATCTGTAATTCCTTGCACATCCTCAACGTCATATACCTTACGTGCCTTTGGATTTGCCAAGATAACACTTACTGGCACATCATCTGAAAATGTATTTAGATATTCTTTTAATTCTCCATTTGTCATTTTTTCTCACTCAGGAACCTGGTACCATTTATGCGCGCGGTTCGGCTCCTTTCTCGTTTAATATTAGTTCAATGACCACTCAGGTTTTTCGTTAGGTTCTACTTCATCTGTTATATTCTCCTTATCAACAATTACCTCAACATCCGCTCTGTTCAATTGAAGAATTAACATTTCAAAATCACTCATATGTGCCAAGGAATTGAAATCAAGTACACTTCTTCCCAAGAATAATTTCCATCCTTGTGTTCCCCACTTTGACAGTCTTAAATCAAATGTAAGTTCCTCATTGTCATCATGTTCACAACTCAAATGGACTGTTCCATAATCAAAGGAGCTTTTAAACCAACGGTCTTTATCCATTTCAAATTCAAGATTTACTTCCACATATCCATAACTTGGTTCTCCATCTTCACACTCAGGATCCAAACCGCTTGTGTTTACCTCGGCTGCAACATATTTTTTATATTCTTCAAAAAGCTCAGATAACTTAATGGACTTACGCTCAGGTTCCGTCATGAGTTCCTTGAAGTTTTCTAAAATATTCTTGTTATCCACTAATGTGGTGTTTCTGATAATCTCAGACAAAGCAATATCTAGCTTCTTTGTATACTCTGAAAAATTACTCCTTTCCAATGCTGGAATGAACACTTCTTTCAGCTTTTCTTCTATCATTTTCTTGCCATCACCGCTCCATCGGAAAATATCATCACAAGCACTACTTACCGCACTCTGCAATTTTTCTTCAATAACTTTCTCAATTACCTCACTATTCAATTTTTCCTGCACAATATCTTGTACCATTTCTTCAAATGATTTCATTTTTATTCCTTTCCACCATGTTCTAATCATGGTCTAAATTCTATTTTGATTCTCACGTTCCAACTCTCTGTAGTAATGCCCGACCAATCTTACTTGAATATGCCTTAGTGCTTGCTCTACACCAAAAGGCTTGTTCCTACAGTAGCGGTCTACATAGTCTCTGAAATCTTTATTCGTGTTGTATAGGTCCTGCATAACTTCTCCTATCCCTTGTAATCTTCAAATCTCGGTGTAATCTCAAACACCGCTCTCATATTTACCCAACGCTGCAATTTTCTTGTGATATGACCTTTGGGCAAGTGCTCTTTATCGTAAATCATCACATACGGCCAGTACCCTAATTCACGTAATATATAAATACGTTCCAAGTCCTGCTCATGAGTAGTATTAAAGTTTGTCATCACGTATACCGATAACTTTCGCTTATCCCATTGTGTGATTTCTTTAAACTGCTTGAATTTGGGAACCACAATGTCCTTATCCTCATATTTATCCCAAGCAAAGTGCACTTGCTTAACCCTCATCTGCTTTAACATTTCTGCTTTTTGCTCGGTCATCATATGAATTCTTAAGCCTTGTGAGAAGTCCACCCATGCCTTACTATCTATTAATTGTTGGAACAATTCTTTCCAATCTCTGCAAGCGGTTATGTTAGGATCTAGCAAGACGATATTCTTCTGTCCTCTCCAAAACTCCGACAAATCAGCTACCTTTACTGAGCATTTACCCTCTTTCTGCGCTACATGGCAGAAATCACAATCACATTGGCAACCTCTCGTAAGAAATCCATATACTGTATCTCTGACTTCTGGTATCTTGTCATAGTAGATTGAGTAGTCTGGATATATATGCTCAATCTCGTGCGGTAAATCAAAGTGGTTTTCCTTGTCGAACTCTTCTTTCCCATCAACAAGGCTGATGAAATAACCAGTACCACCTTTTACAACTTCATCTGCATCTATGTAGTATGGATAATCTGGTGTAAAACTGAACACCTTTGACATATACACCTTATCCATGTGACCGCTGAACATTGGTTCATACCACTCAACTGTATCTCCTTGCGCCTTATGCCATGCTGATAACTTCATAAGTGGCAGATTAGGAAAATTATGTCCATCTACGTCAATCAGTCCTATTCTCATTTACACACTCCCAAGTGCACTTATAACCTCAATGGCCGTGTGCACATCCTTGTACTTTTTCTCTAGTGCCTTTATCTGTTCGTCTAATGAATCAATCTCGGCAAATAGCACATTCAGAATCTCACTCTTGGTTGGCTCCTGTGGTTCTGTCTTCAAGACTTTTTCCATCGCTTCATCAATCCCCAAGATGTGCTTGATATGCTCCGTACTACAAGCATTCAAATCTGCCAATATGCCTATCTGCTCTTTCTTGTTCTTAGCAGCACCATATCTACGTCTAATCTCGCCCTCTGTCATCTGCATTACTTAATCACCTCTTCTATCAGCTCTATCCTCTGCACATTAAGCCTTGTTCCATCACGGAAAATAAGGCTTAAGTTATCCTTTAAGGCTTCGTACCCATGCACTATCCGTTCTGTACCTGGGTAATCATCTACCAGCCTTAATCTTGTTCCTATTGGGTATATCCCCATTATGCTTAAGATGCTCAATTGCTTAACAACTCCTTCTCTAAATCGCTCAAGTTACCATAATCAGTTTGCAACAATCCTTTGTTGGCATTCTTAGATGGTGAAGCATAGCTCTTACTATTTTGCTCCCAAGTTCTAACTGCTGCTTTCCAGTCCTTAATAGGTTTGCCTTTACCTTGAACCCAACCATTAGCGGTATAGAAATTAACAAAGGCTTCTGCATCAACCTTATTGCCACGCTCAACACAATACTCAGCAACCTCTAACACGGTCGGTGGAACAAATATATTATTTCTTCCTTTCTTTACTTCTTTCTTTTCTTCTATTGTTGTCGTTTGAATGTCGTTAGAATGTCGCTTGTCTGTCGCTTGACTGTCGTTTTGTGTGTCACTCGCTTGGTATAAACAGTAATTATTCACCGTAAATACAGTGAATTTTGAGTAAGATTTGCATGTCACTTCGCCTGTCGATTTTAAGTGAGAAATTGCAGTTCTTATCTCACGGATTGTAAGTTGTGTTTCCTCTGACAGCTTAGGTAGTGATGATACAAAGGAACCTCTTGGAATTACCTTTCCTTGAAATTTTCCTTCTTTCCAATTCGCTTTCAAAAGCATATGAATAAACAACCTACATGTATTTATGTCATGCCACCATTCCCATTCAAGAATCTTACGGCTCAACTTTATGTATTCCATCTACTCACCGCCCATTCGTCCATACTCAAAATCCTCTAAAAGCTTTCTAGCCATACTGTGATTCCTAAAGGCTGCCTTTGCTCTACTGTCCTCTTGCTTGATATAGCGTCTAAGTTCCTGCATATCCTCTTTTGTAGGGCGGTAATAGCCTTTACCATCTGACATATTCAGAATCACATAATCAAGTCTTGCACGCTCTAATAACAAGCGCATTTTTCTGTCTTTCCATAATGTTGTCTCGCCTATCAATCCTGCTACTACACACTTATTTACAAGCGTTGCTCTTGAAATAGCATTCTCTCTGCCAAAAGGTATGAAATCTATAATTGTCATTGGTGGTTCATTTCCTCTGGCCCTAGGCTGATTTATATAAAAACGCTCCACGCATTCTCCTTTCTGCCTGCAACCAATAGGCTACAGGCACTACATGGCTTTCAATAAGTTCGTGATATATTATTTTCAGCATGAACGGTTTCTTTCGACCATTTTGGTAATGTCAACAAAATGGTGCTGGTGTTCCAACCGATTATTGATAGTTGTCTTCTGACAACAAATCATTGAATTTATCAAATGCCTTAATTGACACCTTATTATTCTTCTTGTCCTCTCTCAGAGTGACTACTAGGTGCTTAGAAATGATATTCGTAAGCTCCCTTGCAAGCATCTTCTTGCCTTGCTTAATTCCATCGTGGTAGCCCTTTTGCGGTCTGTATTCGTCAATCTGATGCTTTCCAGCACCTTGTGAGCCAGAAGTCTTATTTCTAAGCTGATAACCATATTGAGCGTACTGTCTTATGTAATACTGCTCTGCTTCATCTAGTTTCTCTTCTTGGTAATGCAAGAAACCAATCTTCCAACCGTGTGGGTTCTCGTCAGACCACAAGCCATGTTTCTTTAAGGACAAATCAATGTGCTGATACCCTACAAGATGTTGTGCAAGCCTCGTAAGTATGTGCTTGGCTTGTCCTATGTAGGCATATCGAATACCATCTTCATCAGTACGTGTCAGAAAATAAATTCCACTCTGCTCGTCTAACTCTGTATTAATCTCAAGCAATCGCTTCTTGTTCTTCTGCTCAATTGCCTTTGCTTGTCTAAATTTAGCATTCACTAGCTTTCATTCTCCTTTACTACTATTCCGTATACCTTGTATGCTTCTGTAAAGGCTTGTACACCCTTTTGATGTGCTATGGTATGGTGTAATCTGCACAAGCAAATCTTCTTGTGGTTAGAATCATCAACCTTAGTTCTGTCATTGCCCATGCCAATGGCATCTTCATGATGTATCTCTCCAGGCTTACCACACACCGCACACTTCTTATGCATCAAGCAGAAGTACAAGTATCTTCCAATATCATCTGTACGCTCTATAGCGTCCTCAGATAGCGGTATTCCTTCCTCTATGGCATATTCTAGGATTGTATTGATAAACTCCCTAGCAAGGTCCATAGAACAATCAGAAAGGCTGAAATACTCGTCACCAGTCCTACTGATATGTAAATACTTAAGCCACTCCTTCTGTTCCTCTGGAAGATACCCTGTATACTCTGCTATATCCCTTATGGTGGCATAAGCCTTTTTTCTCTGCTCTATGGAGATATGCCTACCATCATCGAATCGAATCTCGGCTTTCTTGATGTGCTTACGTGTCAGCATATCCCCTAGTTGCTTATGTGGTATGGTAATTATTAAATCCGTACCTTCTTCTGTTTCTCTGTACTTGCTTATTTCTGCCAAAGCGTACATTAAGCCGACTCCTTATCTGGCATATCCTTGACCTTTTGCAAGAAATCCTTGATTTGCAGGTCAGATATTTCATCAATAGAATTTAACTTATAGGTCTTGCACACAGAGTTAATGGAATAACCTATACGAGTAAGTTCGTTCACTACTGGAATTAATCTAGGATCCATTTCGATATTACCAGAATCATATTTAGTCTTATCTTTGTCCCAATAGACATCTGCTCCAATTCCAAGTTGTTTACAAGCTACTGAAATAGCATCCGTAGTAGCCATCTTGAAACACTCGTCTGATACGTGAATACCGCTCTTTTCCTTTTCAGCAAACATATTGCCACCGACACCAAAGATAGGCATGGACCACTCTCCATCAACCTTTATGTAAAGCTCTATATTTACAAAGGCCGCAACCTCTTCTCCATATTCTTCAAACCATTGCTTGGTTACCTTGTAATACCAGCCTATTCCACATGGACCAAATTGCTCCGTAAGAACCTTAATTCTCCACATAGGGTTAATATCAGTCTTGCCATTGAGTCTTCCACCTCTAATAGGCTTCATAGCATTTTCGGGTACCGCTTTGACCGCTTCGTAAATACCTAAATTAGTCATTACATCAACTCCCAATCAATTCCAATACTATCTAAGTACATTTCCAGTTTCTCTTTTGCATCAGGTGTAAGCGCCATTCTGTATTCAAAAAGGCTTGTCTGACCTTCTACATTAGGAATAAGGCTTTCGATAACTTCATGTGCAGTTTCTTCCTTAGCTCGCTCAACTGCAGCCTGCTTTTCTTCCTCTGCTTTACGGAGTGCCGCTTCTTTCTCTTCCTGCGCTTTGCGCTCAGCTTCTAACTTTGCACGTTCTTCTCGGCGAATACGTTCTTCTTCCTCTCGGCGCACACGCTCCTGCTCACGTGCCAAAATCTCTGCTTTCTGCTTCTCATGCTGATTGATGTATAAAATGGACTTGGTAAGGTCGAATGATTCCTTGTACATATTCAAAGCATGTTCTTCCACATCTGAATGCATTTCTTTAATGGTATTAATAGCCGTTTTAGCATCTTCCTTACGTGTCATAAGTTCCTCACGAATAGCTTTCTGTGACACAGTTGCATTTTCCCACTTAGGGTTGTAAACCTTCTGTAAAGGCAAGAAATCAGCCATTTCAGCAATGCACTCTTCGTATAACTGGTCAATAACCTGCTTCTTTTCATTGATGCGCTTAGTCTCAAAATCTGTAATCTGACCATTGATAAAGTCAATAGGTTTGTCATACATCTCTAATAACTCACATGCCTGGATATAGAACTTCTCAAATGGAGTCATATACTCCCCTTTAACTGCCTTGATTCGGTCTGAAAACTCTTTCTTCTCTTTTCTCAAATCTGCAACTACCTTCTTAGCATCTGTCTTGGTTTCTTCTGTAAAAATAACTCCATCATATTCCTTAAGACGTTCCTCTAAATATGCCTTTGCTCCCTCAAAATCACACTGAATGCTACCTAAGTTCTGTGTTACTGCTACTTCATAATTACTCATTTTCTGTTTCCATCCTTTCTTGTTCCAATTCATCAATTATTCTTTTCAATCTCTTACTAGCTCTGTCTGGTATTCTCATTTGGAGAAATTCAACACCTTCCCATTCGCTATCCACGACCATTCTGTTTTCTATCTGTTCCATTACAATCGCATCACCAACTGACCGTCCGTCTGCTCCACCACATTCTTGGCAAGCATCTTCAATTGCCAGTCCTTTCTCTCTTCTTCCTGATGCTGTTCTTCTATGCAATCAATGCAAGTGCCACCACGTAGTTCTCCTGCATCTGCATAGCCGCCGCATACATTACACTGATACATCTCGCTTATCCTTATAATTGCTACAAATGTTGATAGGTCTGTTGGAATACCCTTCCACTTCACCGTAACCAATATTGACGTTGATTACCTTAGATTCACACACTCCGTCATTATTGTGAGTGCAGGTGTGGTCATTACAAAAGACTATTGTTTTCATATGACCACCTTATCTAGGCTTTCCTTGGCTCTGCTAGAATGTTTCTCTAATCTAAGTAGCCGAATGCCAATTTCATTCACTAAATTAATAGATGGTATCAATCCGCATAACCACTTAAGGTCGGCAATGCTCATATCCTTTATAAGGACTTCAAGCCTTTCCTTTTCCAACTCATTCATTGACATTTCCTTCCTGTTATGCTAAATTTAGATACATAAATAGCATAACTAATGTTATTGAGTAGACCTCTCGTGCCGCCAAGCTAGTTGAGGTCTATTTTTCTTTGTCTGCACATCTAATACCTTCTTCCGTTACTTCCAATATTCCCACTGCAACTAATGCATTGATTACATTTTCACTCGCTCTTGGAATCGGTATAATCGGTTTCTGCAATCTCTCTCACTCCTTCCTATGCTCGTCCGTGCCCTCTACGTGATGCGTGGCCAAAAGGGGGAATGCTACGCACCACTATCGTGTAAAAGGGGAGTGTGGTACTCTCGCACCACGTACAGGACACGGCTTGATATTAATTACTGATTCATTGCTGCCTTTATCCAACTTCCAATAAGTTCTTCTGGCATTTCGCCACCTGCAAGCTCACCAATGGGACATTTCAAAATCGTTGCCAAGTGCCAAAGGTTCAATAACGTAAGCACTTCTGGATTCTGTATCCACCGATATATGGTTTGTTCAGATACGTTCATGCGTTTGGCAATTGCTGGGACTTCAATGTTGTTAAGTCGCATATGACGTTCAATGCAAGCTTGCGTTCTCGTCTTCCGTTCTACTATTGGATAATTGCTTACTCTTGGCATCTACTCACCTTCTTCCTTTTGTTCGCATATCTTGTTTGAATAATTAGTATTTGAATGATAGAATAATTTTGTTATCCCAAAACTTTTGATTGGCATTTGCCAGAAGGGAGTATTCAAGGAATAACATTTTTATTATGAGCTTGTCTGTAAATAATTCGAATAGGAGAAAATGCAGAGGAAAAAAGTTACATTTAGTGACTTATTTCTATTTGTATGCATGTTATGCGATGTCATAACTGTTGTACTTCTCTTTAAATAGTTGGTAGCTATTTAAAATATCCCTTATTCATCTATACAGACAAGTTGCACGGCTGGGAGTGTTCAGAGCACTTCCAGCTTTTCATTCCAGCAAATGCCAAGTCAAAACTATCTATCATCAAACATAAGTAATTATTCTAAAGATGTAATCGAATTTACTGTCCGCATTATCGGACTGTTTCTTTTGTATCTTCTATGAAGTACTCAACAGATACATCAAAGTATTTTGCCAAAATTGTAAGTTTGTCTATTTTGGGATTTGATTTCCCTTTCTTCCATTCACTAAATACAACAGGGGAAATACCAGTATCTTTTGCCACTCTATATGCAGTTATATTGCGTTTATTGAGTAACTCTAAAAATTTTTTATACATGCCTACCTCCTTTTTTTCTAATTTTTTGTTGCAATTAGTTAGAAAATCCTATATAATATGAATTGCTACAGACATATTACAAAATAGGGTGTTCTATTTACTTAGGATTTTCTAACTGACCTCAGTATAACTTAGAATACTCTTATTGTCAATACAAAAATTTAGAAAATTCTAATTTATTAGTGAGGTGCATTATGTATAGTGTTTTTGCTGAATTGTTGGCGAAGTTCGGTGTAAAAGCATCTGATGTTTCCAAAGCTACAGGAATCAATCAAACAGTTTTCAGCGAGTGGAAAAAGGGGAAAAGTAGGCCAAAGGATGATAAACGGCAGAAAATAGCTGATTATTTTGGAGTTTCCCTACATTATCTAGATACTGGAAAAGAAAAAGAAGGTGGCGAAACATACTACCTCAATGACGAAACTAGAGAAATTGCACAGGAGATTTTTGAAAACAAAGAGCTGCGAATGTTATTCGATGTTAGCAGAAACGCTTCTCCTGAACATTTGAAGGCATACTATAACCTTATTAAGGCTATGCAGGATGCCGAGAAAGGGAATGATTAAATTTGTGTATTAATGTTCAACTAATCAATTGTGATACTCACATAAGAGAAAGCGTTGTTAAGAATGATGATGATTCATACACCATTTTTATCAATGCAAAATTAACACACGAAAGACAACTCGAAGTTTACAATCATGCTATTGAGCATATAGAAAATAGTGACTTCGAAAAACACGATGTAGATAAGATAGAATTCGATGCACATAGTGCTTGAATGATATACCTTTAAAAAAAACGCTCAAAAGCGAACTGGCGTTTGTTTTAAAGGGGAGAATACTAATGAATGAAGCTAAAAGAGTCGATTACTTTATAACAAGATATTCTTTAATTCCAGATACACAAATTGATATTGAAACCGCAGCTGGCATTTCAAAAGAACAAAAATTTATGGAATGGTTACTTTCTTTTGAATCAGAGAAAAAGAAAGAAATAGAGTGTGGTGGATATAATTATGTGTTATATTGTAACAAACTCTCTTCAAATCGTTTTTTAATGAGTTTTGCTAAAGGAACAGACAAAGTAATAGGAAATAAAACAGATGAAGGAATCATTGATTCTGCAATTATTGACTATAAAAAATGTAACATCCTAATTAATACACAAAGTCAGTTTTTTATTATTGAAAAAAATTTTGACGTTTCCGGCAACTATATTACATTGAAAAACATTATTGCAAATGTGATTACCAAGTTTTTGAAAAAAAGATATTTATATTTTCAGTTAGACTTAATGACCGAGAAAAATGATTTTTGGAAATATATCTCAACAAATTCGGGTGATATTACAGATATTGAGATCAAACTTACTTCACCAAATTTATTAAACGGCATAGCAACCGTTTCGGATTTTTTACGTCAGACAAATGAAATATATAATAATACTAACATTTCTTTCAAATTGTCAAATGATGAAGGACAATTGAATGTTAACCCTGATAATCAATTTCTTCAAGATGCAATTCGTTATTCATCTGCAGGATGCGGAAGTTGGAAAGCAAAATCCAAAAACTCAGGAACATGGTATAAAAACACAGATAATCCATTAGTGTTAAAATTGCCCGACGAATTAGGGCATTTGAAAAACTCAGACTTACAGGATATCAACGATGCTTTTGAATATGTAAAAAAACTAGATTCAGAACACAAAGAAGGGTGATGTTTATGAAATTTCTTGACAAATGTAGCAAATATATAGTGTTTGGCATTTGCTTAATAACATCTTTTTTACTTACACATTTTTTTTCGTATACGAATAACAATGTAATAAATACTTCTACTGTTTTAGATATTCTTATTACGCTATTTTCCGTTTTACTAGCTATTGTAGCACTTATGATTACAATACTTGATAAATATAAAGAAAAGGTTCGTAGTCAAAATACCTGGGCAACAAAAAGTACGGAAGTTTTGAAATCATTGTCAGAAAATACTATCCTATTATTGATACTA
Organism: uncultured Acetatifactor sp.; assembly: GCA_964531725.1. Taxonomy (GTDB): domain Bacteria; phylum Bacillota; class Clostridia; order Lachnospirales; family Lachnospiraceae; genus Acetatifactor. Next base: position 2,291 of record CAZHEM010000064.1, on the reverse strand, counting down.
ATATTTGTAGTTATCTCAACATCATTGCTTAGTGATTTACTAGCTCTCTTAACAAAATTCAATGTTAGGACCTTTATATTACTGATATCAATAATGCTTGCCTTATTTGCAACATTAGATACTACAATAAGCATTCATATTTTAGTTGTTCATTTAAAAGATGCAATTGCTACTAAGCAGACTATCATTGAATTAAGCCAGACAGAAGAGCATCTTGTTGAGGCCTATAGATTTTTAGATCCCGAATATCGTGATGAACTTAAAGATTACATGAATACCCTAGCCCTAAAACAACAGATACACAAAAAGGAAAAGCATTCAGATTAGAACTTCTTTTAGAACCCAAATACCTATGTTATCTTTTTCAAACCCACCATAGGTGTGTTTGAATTGATATAAAATACTAATCGTGAAAAGGAGCACACATGAAAAAGAAAATTTTAGCACTATCATTATTAACCGCCATCGCACTTACTTCTTGCGGAAGTAATGCAACAGAACCATCGGTACAAGCAACAGAAAGTACTACTTCAGTAGAAACAACCTCAACTACAGTTCCAGAAGAAGTTGTAGAATCTACTACTTCACAAGAAGAAATTGAATCAGTAGCCTCAGAAATGGCATCAGAAGCTATGTCAGAAATTACAGACACCGTAAAAGATGCTGCTAACATTGAATCAGACAAAAATCTTCTCTCTATCGAAGTCACTCTTCCAGCAAGCGTGGATGATATAACAGATGCAGAGATAGAAGAATTAAAAAAGGAAGATGGATATATTTCTATCACACGAAACGAAGATAATTCTATTACCTATGTAATGACTAAGGATAAGCAAAAGGAACTATTAGAAAAATTAGAATCTCGTTTTGCAGATTTTGCAAACACAATACCTGGTAGCGAAAATTATCCAAATGTTACTAAATTAGAAGTGAACAAAGACTTCTCTAAATTTACAATAACTACTACCGCAACCACAAAAGATGAAATCACGCTTCCAGAAACAATCCTCGCCGCATCGTTCTATTCTTTTGGCGGAGCTTATAGAGGATATGCTTGTGAAGCAGATACATCAGTAATAGTAGATTATGTTTGTGATTCCACTGGTCAAGTTATTGCAAGTGGCAACTCAGCAAATGTAGAATAAAGAAAAAACCGCTCCTGCTGGAACAGGAACGGTTTTAGGTACACCCGAAGATGTACGATACTTTTGGTCATACATATTGTATCATCTTCGGGGCAGTCACGCAAGCGGAACACTCGTTCCAAGCTGGCTGTTATTTTTATATTCAAAATTCAAGAAAGGATGATACTATGGCAAGAAAGAAAAAAGGCGAACTACCAAGTGGAAGTATTCGTAGACAAGTCTATAATGGCATGAAACAGAAACTAGATAAGAACGGCACACCACTCTTTGACGAGAACGGCAAGCCCATAATGATTAGAGACTATATATCTATTACGGCTGAAAGTGTAAAAGATGCTGAACGTGAGAAATGCAATGCAGTTCTGAATAAGAAAGGTAGGCAAAAATCTTCTACTCTCACACTGCGTCAAGCAATAGATGCTCATATAGACTCATTACGTGCCACAAAATCGCCCAAAACGATTGAAGGGTATGAAATAATCAGAGACAACGCTTTTCCTACGATTATGGATGTTTCAATAGCCAAATTAACAAATGAGATGTTGCAGCGTGCCATTGATGCAGAAACAGTACGACCATCCACTTCCTCACGTTCCAAAGGTAAACCTATCTCAAGCAAAACTTTAAAGAACGAATGGGGACTTATTTCAACTGTATTGAAAAAGAATGCTCCCTCACTTACACTTGATGTTTCTATCCCCGAAGCAATCTCAGCAGTACATGAATTATCTCGCCCAGAGGATATTTTCGCCATTGTTAAAGGAACAGAAATTGAATTACCAGTATTACTTGCTATGTGGTTGTCCTTTACAATGTCTGAGATAAAAGGATTATGCAAATCCACATCCATTAAGGGCGAGTATCTATACATCGCCGAGGTAGAGGTAAATGTAAAAGGGCAAGCTATAAAAAAGCAAATTGCAAAAAATAGCAAACGTAACCGTATGCACCGAATTCCACCATACATCAAGGAACTAATAGATCGTATCGAAACAGACCAACTTGTAACATTAAGCTCCCATGCCGTGTACAGTCGTTTTATAAGACTCTTAAAGAAACATAATATGCCACATATGACCTTCCATGACTTAAGGCATGTAAATGCGTCTGTAATGTCCTTCCTGAGCATTCCTACACAGTATGCAA
>CAZHEM010000063.1:0-15557 GCA_964531725.1 uncultured Acetatifactor sp. | reverse complement strand
ATATTCTTTTCTATCTATATTCTTTTCTATTATACTCTTTTCTATCTACATTCTCTTCAATCAATATCAGGCAAGACTCATTTCAATCCATGAGTTCTTGCCTGATTCCACATACCTATGTCACAATCTATTTAGTATCCTTCATTACATCCTTATTCTTTACCAAATAATCCACTAAAGATACCACTGTAAGCGCCAAAGCAATCCACATAATAATATCTGTCAAAAGCTGAATCTGTGGAATGTTAGCAATCATTAAACATACCATAATCATCTGGAAAGTAGTCTTGAACTTGCCCCAGTAGCTAGCGGCAATTACCACACCATTATCAGAAGCAATGGTACGGAAGCCACTGATAATGAACTCACGACTGATAATGATGATTACCACCCATGAAGGGATTCTGCCCATCTCAATCAAAGCAACTAATGCTGCACATACCAAAAGCTTATCTGCAAGTGGATCCATAAATTTGCCAAAATTGGTCACTAAATTATATTTTCTAGCAATCTTACCATCTAATAAATCAGTGAGACTGGCAATAATAAAGATTGCCAATGCCACCATATCACATACAAAAGTACTCTCACCAAACCATCCCGCATTGCCCCCTAATAAAAGAAGCACAAATGGCACAATTAATATCACACGAAAAATAGTTAATTTATTAGGTAAATTCATCTTACTCATGGTACATCTCTCCAATCAAGTCATATTCATTAGAATCGGTAACAAGTACCTTTACAAAATCACCAGTCATCAAGCTAGCAGTAGTATTCAGGAATAAATATCCATCTACATTAGGGGCATCTCGATAGGTTCTAGCCACATACACATCCTCATCTGCTACTTTGCCCTCAATCATTACAGTAAGGACTTGACCAACCATATCCTGCGCCTTTTCAAAAGCGATAATCTGTTGAAGCTCCATCAATTCATTGCGGCGTTCCTCTTTTACCTCTTCTGCCACCTGATTCTCCATAATTGCAGCAGGTGTATCTTCCTCTTGCGAGTACGCAAATACGCCCAATCTATCGAACTCCATCTCATTCACAAATCGATACAGTTCCTCATGGTCTGCAGCTGTCTCCCCAGGGAAACCACTAATCAAGGTTGTTCTAAGACAAATATCTGGAATACGCTCACGAAGCTTCTCCACCATCTGACGAAGCTGTTCTTCGTTAGTTCTTCTACCCATACGTTTCAGCACATTGTCAGAAGCATGCTGGATAGGAATATCTAAGTAGTGACATACCTTAGGTTCTGTAGCAATGGTTTCTATCAACTCATCAGTAATCTCTTCTGGATAGCAATATAAAATACGAATCCAATAGATTCCACTAATCTGCGCCAACTCATGCAATAACTTAGGCAAGCTCTTCTCACCATACAAGTCCATACCATAAAGGGTGGTCTCCTGCGCTACCAGAATCAATTCCTTCACACCACTCTCTGCAAGCTTGGTTGCTTCCTCCACAAGACTCTCCATAGGTACACTTCTAAAGTTACCTCTTACCTTAGGAATAATACAATAAGTACAATGCTTATTACAGCCTTCTGCAATCTTCAAATATGCAAAATGTCCACCTGTGGTAACTGCACGCTTTTTGCCAGTTACAGGCTTCGCATTAATATCTTCATAATGATTATGACTCTGGCCTGCCAATGCTTCATCTACCGCTGAGACAATCGCATCAATAGCAGTGGTTCCAATAATCACATCTACTTCTGGAATCTCTGTCTGAATCTCTTCTTTATAGCGTTGTGCCAGACATCCTGCTGCCACAAGCACTTTTAACTGTCCTTCTTCTTTTAACTGTGCCATCGAAAGCAAGGTATTAATGCTTTCTTCCTTTGCATCGCCAATAAAGCAACAAGTATTTACCACCACTATATCTGCTTCATTTTCATCATCTGTAAAAGTATAGCCCTTTTCGCCGAGCATACCAATCATCATTTCAGAATCCACTAGGTTCTTATCACAACCTAATGATACAAATAATATCTTCATGCAAAAACCTTTCTATCACACTCTTATCCTTCAAAATCACTTTCGACTATCGTCGCAAATATTCTGTATACAAAAGAGTAGCTGGGCCTCAGCACCAGCTACCACTTATTATTGCTCTTCTTCATCACTTAAGATTTTAATCTGTCCCTGATTCAACTCTTCTACTGCAACAGATAATGGCTTATCTGCCTTAGCAGTAGCAAGTGGTGCATCTCCATCGATAATCTGTCTAGCTCTCTTAGCGGTTGCCATAACGATAGAATAACGGCTATTAACTACAGGTGCTTCACCCTGCTCAACCTCACTATTTACTACTTTCATTAAATCTGAATAAGATGGATGTAACATTATTCTGCTCCTTTCGCAAACTCTTTGAGTTCTTCTCTAATTTCTTTTATAAATGTTTCTCTACGAACTGGAGCTTTTCTCGCAGCATTCACCAATGCATGAAGCTCCTCTACACATTCGTCCAAGTTATCATTCACAACTATATAATCATAGGATTCAATACCCTCTGATTCCTCACTTGCTCTGGCAAGACGTTTAGCAATGACCTCTGCGGTCTCAGTGCCTCTTCCCACCAATCTGCGCTCTAATTCCTTGGCATTTGGCGGTGTTACAAACAGTAACAAGCTCTCAGGGAACTGCTCTTTTACCTTCAAGGCACCCTGAATCTCAATCTCTAAGATTACGTCCTTACCTGCTGCCATCTGTTCTTCCACATACGCTTTAGGAGTTCCATAGTAATTGCCACAATAGCTGGCATACTCAATAAAACCGTCCTGCGCAATCTTGTCTTCAAACTGCTGCTTATCAGCAAAAAAATATTCAATGCCGTCTCGCTCTCCTTCTCTAGGTGCTCTAGTAGTCATGGAGATAGACAACGCATAATTGTCATAAGTCTGTAAAAGTTTCTTCATCAAGGTACCTTTTCCAGCACCTGAAAATCCAGAAACTACAACCAATAATCCCTTTTGTGCCATAAACACTATACCTTTCTTCGTTCTACGAATGTGTATTCTATCATGAATACTTTTTCGCATTTACCTTGCTATCCAAATCTTTCTAATCTTGCACATTCACATCTTCTGCTTCTACAGGATCTATCTGTGCACGTCCTGCAATGGTCTCCGGCAACAATGCAGACAATACCACTTGACTATTTTCCATTACTAGCACGGACTTGGTTCTACGTCCCTGCGTAGCATCAATTGCCATCCCTTTTTCCTTGGCACTCTGCACCATACGTTTGATGGGGGCAGAATCAGGACTTACAATGGCTATAATCTTGGAGGTATTCACAATATTTCCAAAACCAATATGGATAAGCATCTTTGTATTCCTCTATTCTATATTCTGAATCTGCTCACGAACCTTTTCAATCTCGGTCTTAAGCTCAATACCACAATTAGAAATCTCTAAGTCATTGGACTTAGACAAAATAGTATTCGCTTCGCGATTCATCTCCTGTGCGATAAAATCAAGCTTACGTCCAATACTTCCACCTTCTAGTAAAGTCTTCTTAGTAGTCTCAATATGACTACGCAAACGAACCAGCTCTTCATCTACACATACTTTATCTGCAAAAATAGTAACTTCTGTCAAGAGTCTTGCTTCATCCACAGCAGTGTCCGCTAACAATTCCTTAACCTTGTCCTCTAACTTGCTCTTGTACTCTGCGATAATCTTAGGAGAACGCTCAGTAATAAAGTCCACAAGACGAAGCATATTGTCTAGTTTCTCAACAAGATCATCTTTCAAATGTTCGCCTTCCACAATACGACTGTCAACAAACATCTTCGCAGCGCCAGCAATCGCCTTCTGTAATTCTTTCCAAAGTTCTTCCTCGTCTACATCTACATCCTCCATGCTGAATACATCAGGATATTTTGAAAGTGTAGACACACGAATATCGTCATCCAGACCGAAATCCTGTGACATCTGTCTTAAGTACTTCAAATACTCTTCAGCAAGCTCCTTGTTATAGCGAACAGAAGAAGTATTTTCAGAGAAATCTTCAAAAGTAATAAAAACATCCACTTTACCACGAGAAATATAGTTCTTCAACTCGCTACGAATAGCTGATTCAAAGAAGTTCAACTTCTTAGGCATCTTAATATTTACATCTAGGTAACGGTGGTTGACAGACTTCATCTCAACGGTGAATTTACGGTCTTTTTCAGCAACCTCACATCTGCCAAACCCAGTCATGCTCTTTATCATAAGTGCTCCAATCTGGGTAACGACATTACACTGCCGCATACTTCATTTTATTATAGAATAAGTTTTTCATAGCGTCAAGGTTTCTTTTCTGTTGTATTTCTGATATACTGTTTGAAATACATGAACATATTAAGCAATCAAATCTTAGAAAGCAGGTTATTCAACATGGCATTCGATGGTGTTACCATAGCAAATGTAGTACATGAGATGAAAAAGGAGCTTATCGGCGGCAGACTCTATAAGATTGCCCAGCCTGAAAGCGATGAATTACTGATTACAATAAAAGCACCTTCTGGACAAAAGAGACTTTTTATTTCCGCAGGTGCTTCTCTTCCGTTAATATATTTAACTGATACCAATAAACCCAGCCCTATGACCGCACCTAATTTCTGTATGCTTCTACGCAAGCACTTACAGAATGGGCGAATCGTAGACATCTCTCAGCCGGGATTAGAGCGTATCGTCCGCATTGATATTGAACATTTAGATGAGATGGGCGATTTATGTCGTAAGACCCTTGTTATCGAGATTATGGGTAAGCATAGCAATATCATCTTCTGTAACGAACAGAATATGATTATTGATAGTATTAAGCACGTGTCTGCTGCGGTAAGTAGTGTCCGTGAGGTTCTTCCCGGCAAACAGTACTTTGTAGCACAAACACAGGATAAGTTAGATGCTTTTAATACAGATTATGCTACTTTTCACAGTACGCTCTCTCAGGCACCACAGCCTGTATTCAAGGCAATCTATACCAAATTCACTGGCATCTCTCCTATCTTAGCGCAGGAGCTTTGCTTTGAAGCAGGTATAGACGGCGAACTACCTACTGCTGCCTTGAATGATGCGCAGTATCAGGAGCTTTACAAGACCTTTTCTCAAATGCTTAACCTTATTAAGGAAGGATCTTTTACTCCTTGTATTGCTTATACAAGAGAACAACCTGTAGAATTCGCAGCCCTTCCTTTGAAAATGTACACTTCTGGTGATGACAAATTAGTGAACTATGATAGTATGTCTTCCTTATTAGAAAGTTACTATGCAGAGAAAAATACCATCACACGCATTCGTCAGAAGTCCGCTGACCTACGCAAGATTGTGCAGACAGCACTTGAACGTAATATCAAAAAATATGACCTCCAGATTCGTCAGATGCAGGATACCGAAAAAAGAGAAAACTACCGCATCTACGGCGAGCTATTAAATACTTATGGCTACAACTGCCCTCCTAATTCCAAGTCATTAGAGGCATTGAATTATTACACCAATGAGATGGTGACCATTCCTTTGGACCCCACCCTGTCTCCTACAGACAATGCCAAGAAATATTTTGATAAGTATGGCAAGCTAAAACGAACTTACGAAGCGTTATCAGAACTTACCAAGGAAGTAAAGGAAGAAATCGACCACTTAGAGACCATCAGTGCAGCATTGGACATTGCTCTAATGGAAGAAGACCTTGTGGAAATCAAAGAAGAATTAACCGAAAGTGGCTATATCCGTCGTAAAGGTGGTGGCAAAAAGGCTAAGGTTACCAGCAAACCTTTCCACTACATCAGTAGCGATGGCTATCATATGTATGTAGGAAAAAATAATTATCAGAATGATGAGCTTACCTTCCAGTTCGCTACTGGCAACGACTGGTGGTTCCACGCAAAATCACATGCAGGTTCACACGTCGTTGTCAAATGTGACAACACTGGGGAGATGCCAGATGCTACTTTTGAAGAAGCTGCACGCCTTGCAGCTTACTACTCTAAGGGGCGCGATCAGGAAAAGGTAGAGATTGACTACATTCAGAAAAAGCACGTGAAAAAGCCAAGCGGTGCTAAACCTGGTTTTGTAGTGTATTACACTAATTATTCTATGATGATTGATAGTGATATTTCGGGGATTGAGCAGGTGTAAAATCAAAAAGGTGTTGTATGGAATCACTTCCGTACAACACCTTTTATCGTTTACTTCAACAATCTACACTTCTGTGCTATCTTTACTAACAAATGTCCCTTAGGGAATCCTCTCAATTCCTCCTTCGTTACACCTCTTAACAAAATCAGCATGGCAAAATATACTGCCACCGCCACAAAAAGCGCTGGAATTAAAGCTATTCTCATAGATTCTGTGAGCAAATATACCCCTTCATATACAGCCCATGCAGCACCGCCCATAAAGGCTGCTGCTAAAGCAGGAATCACGAAGGTTCGCACAATCTCCTGTTTATAACCAATAGCTCTGCGCACACTAATCTGATTCAGCATACACATAATTCCTGAATATAGCGTATTAGCAATTGCCAAGCTATACAAATCCATATCCGTATAGAACAATAAACCTACTGCTGTTACCGTCTGTAACACCAACGCAATTCCCGCATTCCATATAGGCACATTCACTCTACCCAAGCCCTGTAGAATAGAACTATTTAAGGTAGATAAGGCATAGAAAATAACCGACAAAGACAGCGTCATCAATAACTTAGCTGCCAATGTTACCACTTCCTCAGAACGCGGAAAAAGCATATACGTGATTGGCTTGGCTAACACAAATAATCCCACTGCGCAAGGAATCGATATCACCATAGTACTCTTCACTGCTGTACCAATCTTTTCTCTCGCTCCTACTAAATCCTTAGCTGCCACCAATGAAGCAATAGAAGGAATCATTGCAGATGCCATTGCAGATGCAAAAGCAATCGGTATATTAGAAATTGTCATCGCCTGACCTGAGAAAATGCCGTAATTGGTATAAATCACAATACTATCCACTTCTTTAAAGGTAGGTAGCATCTTAGTATACACTGCATTATTAACAGTGGTACTTAAGTTATACACCGCTGTACTTAGAATAAACGGAGTTACTACCATGGTAATTGTCTTGAAAATCTGACCATAGGAATCTACATTTTCATGTCTATCTCTACGAATACGTTTATGAATCATTCCACGATTTAACGCATATACAGCTGCCATAAACAATAAACCAGCCACCACTCCAGCACCAGTTCCCAATGCACTACCAATGGCACCATAAGTTGCTCTGGTCACCTGTCCCGCTTCATCTGTGGGAAGTTCCATGGTTCCCATAACGCTATTTATTAAAATTACGGCACCGCCAATACTGACTACCGCATTTATAATCTGCTCCATTATCTGGGACACCGAGGTCTGCACCATACTTTTATGGGCTTGAAAATACCCTCGAAGCACTCCCAAAATTCCATACACAAAAATAGTAGGTGCGAATACTCTAAGTACAGGAATTGCTTCTTTTTCCACGAAGATTCCTGCTCCAAAGAATAAAAATAAACTAGCAACCGCTCCTACTGCCAACACATAACCCAAAGCGCACAAAAAAATACGGTGAGCATTACGATATTCTTTCACCGCTAACTTTTGCGCTATTACTTTTGATATTGCTGATGGAATACTATACGAAGAAATCAGCAACACAATGGTGTAAAAATTATAAGCTGATTGATAATATCCCAGTCCTAATTCACCTATAACCTCATTTAAAGGGCTCCTATAAAGGAGCCCTATGATTCTACTGATAATACCTGCAGCTGCTAATATCCCTGCCTGCATTACAAAATCATTCTTTTTAGACATAATCCTATCCTATTAACCAATCGTACATCTCTTGGTACTTCTTCGCAGACACTTCCCACGAGAAGTCAGCCTGCATAGCACGATCTACAATCTTATTCCATTCACGCTTTTTATCGTAATAAATACGCTCTGCATAACGAATGGTATTAAGCATCTCATGCGCATTGTAGTTCGTAAAGCTAAAGCCGGTACCAGCGCTTTCGTATTCATTATATGGCATTACGGTATCTTTTAATCCACCTGTCTCTCGAACAATTGGAACGGTTCCATAACGAAGAGACATTAACTGACTCAAACCACATGGCTCGAACAGAGATGGCATCAAGAACGCGTCACATGCTGCATAAATCTTGTGTGATAATTCCTCAGAATAATAAATCTGAGCAGAAACCTTATCACCATACTTCCAATCAAAATGACGGAACATATTCTCGTACTGTTCTTCACCAGTTCCAAGAACTACTATCTGTACATCATCCTGACACAACTCATCCATTACATAAGCAATTAAATCAAATCCCTTCTGATCTGTCAAACGAGAGACAATACCAATCATCATCTTCTTTGAATCTTTAGGTAATCCTAATTCTTCCTGTAATGCCAACTTATTTTTCACCTTTTCCTTACGGAAATTCACTTGATTATATGGTTTCACAATGTATTTATCCGTCTCAGGATTAAAATCATCATAATCAATACCATTAACAATTCCGCGAAGGTCACCACTTCTAGCACGGAGCAAACCATCCAAACCTTCTCCGTAAAAAGCAGTTTTAATCTCTTCAGCATATGTATCACTAACTGTGGTAACTGCATCCGCATATACGATACCACCCTTTAGTAGATTCGCATCCTTATAAGCCTCCAATTTATCTGGAGTGAAATAATGATGTGGCAATCCGGTAATAGACTGCACTGTCTTCACATCCCATTTTCCTTGGAATTTCAAATTATGAATGGTAATTACAGATTTAATACCTCTAAAGAAATCGCCTTCTCCAAAACGCTCCTTCAAATACACAGGAACCAATCCTGTCTGCCAATCATGACAGTGAATTAAATCTGGGCGGAAATCAATCACTGGCAAAGCACACAATGCCGCTTTAGAGAAATATGCATACTTCTCAATCTCAAAGCGTGTATCCCAACCATAAGGTCTGTCGCCATTGAAGTAGAATTCATTATCAATAAAATAATAACGAATACCATCTACTTCTGCTTCCATAATACCTACATATTCTTGTTTCCAGTTAAAATCCATATAAAAGTGAGTTACATAGTTTAGCTTTTCTTTCCACTGCTGCTTCATGCACGCATACTTAGGAATAATAACTCTTACGTCGAAATGCTCCTTATCAATTGACTTAGGCAAAGAGCCTACTACGTCTGCAAGTCCGCCTGTTTTAATGAAAGGAACTCCTTCTGATGCCACAAATAATATCTTCTTCATCTATAACCCTCCACAGTCTGTGAACACCTAACTCTATGCTACTGAGTTTATTTTACCACATTTGAACAGTATAGAAAAGAAATTTACGACTTTTTCCAAATAATTTATATTCTGTATGACAATCGAATTTTGTCTGCAATAAGCGCAATAAATTCTGAATTGGTTGGTTTCCCTTTTCCCGTGTCAATTGTATAACCAAAAAGTGCATCTAAAGTCTCCATTCTACCGCGATTCCAAGCCACCTCGATGGCATGACGAATTGCACGTTCTACACGGCTCGGTGTAGTCTGAAATCTTTTTGCAATGGTCGGATACAAAATCTTTGTAATCGCACTAATCATTGTAGGATCTTCAATAGACATAATAATGGCTTCTCTTAAATATTGATATCCTTTAATATGTGCAGGAACTCCAATCTCATGAATCATGTTAGTTACATCGCCTTCCAAATCATGAACAACAGGTTTCACTGGCTGTTCCTTTTGTACATCTTTTGACTGGCCTTCTGCGTTGTTTGCTGGGACCGTAATCATAATCTGGAATTCCTTATTTGCATTGATTAGGTCTCCTAAAATTTTGTACACTTTTGAGTTATCCTTTGTAGTTGTAATGTTTAACTGTTCCATTTGCTTCCTCCATTTTCTACAACTACACGACATCTAAAATGTCTTAAATTTCGTACTCTGCTATTATAAAATGATATTGTTTTCCACAGCAATAGCATTCCATCGCAAGTTTTTCCTACATCCAACAGATTCTTGCTACATCCGCCTTCTATATACAGATTCTCCATTTTTCACAATTGAGAAATCTCGGGTTTTGCGATATACTGAGGATATTGTGGTGAAGGATGTACGATATTGGAGACCTCGCATGTGCCTCCCCCATTTCTATTTTTGACACGTTTCCACTCCGTAAAAAACGTAGCGGTACTAAGCGAAGGTCTAGACGAATTCTTCGTCTGGCCCTCGCTTAGTACCGACGTTTTTTACGGGTCAAAAATAGAAACGGGGGCACACACATGCTTACGTTGAGATATGAATACCGTCGACAATTCAAACTAAATAAACATACTAAAGTGACTATATTTCAAAAAAGAAATAGAATTGTCCTTGTAGTTAATAGAGAGGATAGTATTATGTTAAAAAATGAAATTGCAGAGATTAAAAAACTCTTTACACAGAAAAACTGCTCTATCACACGTATCTGTGGATGTTATGTGGATGGAGAAAAGAATAAGAAGATGGAATTAAAGCAGGCTTTCTTGGCGTTGCCTGAGGAAGAGATGTTTAAGTATTTTGAGATACTGAGAAAGACTTTGTCGGGTACTGTAGGGAAGAATTTGTTGACATTGGATTTCCCACTTGCTACGGAAAGTGAAGGGGGTACGCAGGAATTCTTACTTAGACTTCGTGATAGTAAGTTAAAGGATGATGCCTTATTAGAGGAATTCTATGATAAGATCATTGAGACTTATGAGTATGTAGGAAATTATTTAATTTTGATTGTACATGATGTGTATGATGTTCCTGGTAAGGCTACAGATGGCATGGAAATGGAAGATGCTTCAGATGAGGTATATGAATATATTTTGGCTTGTATCTGTCCTGTCAATTTATCAAAGCCTGGTTTAAGTTATAATGCTGTGGAGAACACTTTCCAGAATCGTATTCGTGACTGGGTGGTAAGTGTGCCTGAGACAGCGTTCCTTTTCCCTGCATTCAATGATAGAGGTGCCGATTTACATAGTACTTTGTATTATTCAAAGGATTCTGAAGAATTAAAATGGGAATTTGTAGAGCAGTTACTTGGTTGTCCACTTCCTCTTTCTGCTGGTGGTCAGAAGGAAACTTTCCAGACTCTTGTGGAAGAGACTTTGGGTGAGACTTGTGATATTGAAGTTGTTAAGAATATTCATGAAAAGTTAACTGAGATGGTAGAGGAACATAAAGAGGAATTAGAACCACTTCGTCTTAGCAAAAATGAAGTAAAAACTCTTTTTGCAAGTGGTGGTGTTACCAATGAGAAAATGAATGAATTCGACCGTCATTACGATGAGATTGCTGGCGAAGCTACTTCTCTGCTGGTTAATAACGTTATGAATACACGTACCTTCGAGGTAAAGACTCCAGACGTGGTTATTAAGGTTAATCCAGATCGTACCGATTTGATTGAGACCAAGAATATTAATGGAAGACAATGTCTTGTTATTGAGCTTGGCGGTAATGTAGAAGTAAATGGAATTACTGTTCGTTCATCCTATAGCGAAGAAGACGAAGACGACGAATACTAAAAATTGAGGACTATGGTAGTTTATGCTTATTGCATAAGACCTTCATAGTCCTTTTTGTCTCACTATCGCATTTGCTGCCGTGCTGCCTTTTTAGATTGTTTATCATTATACATCATCTCATCCGCTTCACGCACATAAGCCTCAAACGCTTTGTCTGAATTAGGGTCACTCACTGACACGCCAATACTAGCACTCATTTCAAATGGCAATTGCATGAACTCCTGTTGTAAGGCGATATCTTCACGAATATTCTTTACAAGCTGTTCCACTTCTTCCTCTGATGGTGCCGCTTGTACAAGAACAAACTCATCTCCTCCAGTTCTAGCCGGAATAGCATCTGCATCGCTATATTTCATAATAACGCGTGCCATAGTAATAATTGCAAAGTCCCCATGCTCATGTCCATAGTTATCATTTATATATTTTAAACGATCCAAATCCACAAACATAATCAGTACCTTTTTCTTTTTGCTATGCATAATCTCAAAATATGCTTTCGCCATCTTTTGATAGCCAAGACGATTATACATACCTGTCATAGAATCTTTCACATAGAGATTGCTTAATGTCTGATTCATATATTCCAATTTTTCTTTTTTGTGTAGATTCTCCATGGCTGTGGTCAGCGCACTTACTACTTGGAATAAATACTGCTTTTCCATCAGGTATACTGCATTACGAAATGCAAGAAAACCTACCGTATATTGTCGAAAATGAAGTGGCATAAACAAGAAATCTTTTCCACGTTCTTGGGACTCAAACAATGGGAATAAACCTGAAATATACTGTTGTTCCCAATCTAATAGTTCCCCATTTTCATAGGCAAACATCACCTTCATCTGATGTGGATATCCATTTATTTTAAATCCATCTTCATCTACTATCTGTTGACGATAGTTAATTTCTGCTTGCTTTTTAAAAGTGTCTATATTCTCATCTAATACCAAATACATGGCATCACATTTCATTGATGGAATACACTGTGGAATACAGTACATCATTTCTTGAACAGTAAGGCACTTAATTAACTCATACTCCAATGCAAGCACTTCATCATCAAAAGCATCTGTCTCAATACCATACATAATCTGACCACGAAGGAATTCACGATCATCTACTTTTACCTCTGCCTCACAGCCACAACTATCCCAGAATACACACTCCGTATTGGTATAGTTGAATCTTTCAACATCTTCTCCACTCCAAATACGCAGAAATAAATCTGCACACAAATATCCAACTTCTTCACGTATATGACTTATGGTTGTGATTCTTGGATTAAAATGACTTGCCTTATCAAAATTATCAAATCCTGTAACGCAAAAATCTTTCGGAATGCAAAGGCCTCTATCTCTAGCCGCTTCACACACACCAACTGCAATATTGTCATTGGCACACACAACTGCATCAGGCAATTGACCATGTAAAGCGTACAAAGCCTCAAATCCATCTATTCCACACAGTACATCAAAACTACCAAAATAAAAATCTTCTTCTGTATATGGTAGATTATTTTCTATCATATAATCTCGTAATGCATCAGCTCTTTTATTACTCTCATAATTGTCATCCGGTCCCATGACAAACCAGAACTTCTCGCATCCATGTATTTTATGGAGATGCTCAATCATCTCCTTTTGAGCCTTGTAATTATCAATTCCCACATAGTAGAAATCTTCCAACTCATTAGCTAAGGATATGGTAGGTTTTCCTGCTTTTATGACTTTTTCAACCACATTCCTACATACCTCTTTGCCAATAATATTATTGATATCTAAAATAATACCATCAAATTCATTCAAATCAGGTAGATTATAAACATTATACTCTCCTATATTGTACGATTCATCTCTGCTCCAGTTACCTGCACTATTAAAAATATACAGATTAACGTCTTCATTGGTCTCATTAATTCGTTGCAATATACCAGCAGGCCAGGCATAGGTGAAAAATCTTTTCCAGCCATCCATTATTAATGCAATTTTCTTCATAAGATTCCACCTTTTCCTTTCTACTGGTGTTTGAATTTGAATACACAATTTAAGTATATCCGTAAAATTAACAAAGAGCAAGAATATTCTTGCATATTTTTCGCAAAACTTTTGTTGTGCACTAAACGGTAGCCTATTCTGAGTACCGCTTTATCCGCCAAAAAAGGAGTTCCCTATAGGAACTCCTCTGCTAATACTGTCTTCTTTTGTTGTAAAGATGCTTTCACATCTATAATCCTCTGATTCTCAGAGCCTCTGAATCGAAGTCGTATATTTTTTCGTTCTTCTATGAATTCACCATCCACTAAGATGTCAATTATCTCTAAAAGTTCTGCTACTTCTGTGCATCCTTCCTGAATCCAACGTAGCAAATCCTTCTCATAATCATATCCCGTGTAGCACCAGATATCTTTTGTAGGATATATTTCTTTTACTTTTTTTAGTAATTCTAATACAGTGAAACGGTTTTGGGGTTCCATTGGTTCTCCACCTAACACACTAATACCACGAATATACTCTGGTTCCAACGCTTCTAGAATCTCCGCCTCCACCTCTTCTGTATAAGGGTGACCATAATGAAAATCCCACGCTTCTTGATTAAAACAACCTTTGCAATAATGTGTACAACCGCTAACAAACAAAGATACTCTAATTCCCAGTCCGTTAGCAACATCTGTTTTTTTGATGGTAGCGTAATTCATCATAGATGCAACACCCTCGATTTGATTTCCTTGGTCTTACCAGTATTCCAGTAATTTTCACCAAGGTATCCGCAGGTTCTTCTAGTCACGTTCATCTTGGTTTGATCCTTATTATGACATTGTGGGCATTCCCACTCTACATCATCATTAATCTGAATCTCACCATCGAATCCACATACCTGACAATAATCAGACTTGGTGTTGAACTCACCATACTGTACATTATCATAAATGAAACGAATTACTTCTTCAATAGCCTCTGGATTGTGAATCATGTTAGGCACTTCTACATAAGAGATTGCTCCACCAAGAGACTTATTCTGGAATTCACTTTCAAAAGTAAACTTGGTGAAAGCGTCCATCTTCTCTCTTACATCCACATGGTAAGAATTAGTGTAATATCCCTTGTCTGTTACGTTTTCAATCTCACCGTACTTCTCTTTATCAATACGTGCAAAACGGTAACATAAGCTTTCTGCTGGAGTTCCATATAAACTGAAACCAATACCAGTCTCTTCTTTCCATTTTGCAGCTGCATCTTTCAAATAATCCATTACACGAAGGGCAAATTCTTTGCCTTCTGGCTTGGTATGGCTACAACCTTTCATAAGATAAGTTGTCTCATAAAGACCAATATAGCCAAGAGACATGGTGGAATATCCACCGTGTAAAAACTTATCGATGGTCTCGCCTTTCTTAAGTCTTGCAATGGCACCATACTGCCAATGGATTGGGCTTACATCTGACACAATGCCTTGAAGGGCCTTATGTCTGCACATCAATGCTTCGTAGCATATCTGCAATCTCTCATCCAAAAGCTTCCAGAATACTTCCTCATCACCTTTTGCCAAAATACCAATCTGTGGAAGATTCAAGCTGACAACGCCCTGATTAAAACGGCCTTCCCATTTATATTCACCATTCTCATCCTTCCATGGAGACAAGAATGAACGACATCCCATACAAGAGAATACATTTCCTTCGTAGTTCTCACGCATTTTTTTAGCTGAAATATAGTCAGGATACATTCTCTTAGCAGAACATTTGGCAGCAAGCTTGGTTAAATAGTCATACTGACCACCCTTGAGGCAGTTATTCTCGTCCAATACATACACAAGCTTAGGGAAAGCAGGGGTTACATATACGCCCTTTTCATTCTTAGTTCCCTGAATACGCTGGGTCAGAATCTCCTGAACAATCATGGCGGTCTCTTCTACATATTCATCCTCATCATCTACATGCAAAAACAAGGTGACAAAAGGTGACTGTCCATTGGTAG
>CAZHEM010000062.1:0-15904 GCA_964531725.1 uncultured Acetatifactor sp. | reverse complement strand
CAACCCATATGAATTCGAAAGCTCTCTGGATGTAAATAATATTCATCAGGAGATGCGTCTGGGCAATTACATGGCAGATGCATGCTTATACAGTGTGGAAACCTATGGTGATGATTCTACTCCTGTGGATGTGGCAATTGTCCCAGCGGGTGTTATTCGTGAAAGTATGCTTCCTGGAGAAGTGACCGTATCCAATACTTTTGATATGTTTTCTCTTGGAAAGGGTGCAGATGGTGTTATTGGATATCCTTTGATTAGCGTATATTTGACGGGTGAAGAATTGAAGACTGCGGTGGAAATTGATGCTTCGGTGTCAGATTTAATGACAGCTGCGAGACTTTACATGAGTGGATTGGAGTTTTCTTTTAATCCTAATCGTATCATCTTAAATAAAGTAACAGACGCATATTTGGTAAAAGAAGGCGAGAGAGTAGAGATTGAGGATGACAAGCTGTATCGCGTAGTAGCAGATATGTACAGTGGTCAGATGCTTGGCTCTGTATCTGATGTATCTAAGGGAATTCTCTCTGTTCAACCAAAGGACGCACAGGGCAATCCTATTGAAGATTTGAATGAAGCTATTATTTATGCTGATGGTAAGGAGTTGAAGGCGTGGCAGGCGATTGCTATGTATACGGAATCCTTTGAACAGGAAAATAGCGTAGGTCAGATTCCAGAATACTACAGCATTACTCAGGGTAGAAAAGTAATAGAAGACAGCAAGAATATTGTGGACTTGGTGAAGAATCCTAACAAGTATGCCGTTATTATTGTAAGTGTAGTGCTGGTAGTGGCAGTGATTGTGATTCTGCTTGTGAGAGGAATCTTTAAGTTAGGGAAGAAAGTCTATAGAAAAGTTGTGGAAAATAAGGTGAATAATTAACATGAGAGCCATGAACCTCACATGCTAACGCATGCTCGGTCACGGGCTTCGCCCTATAAAAATAAAAGTGGTTAGTCTTTAGCGTGTGCAAGCACCCGACAGACTAGCCTCTTTTATTTTTGCATGGCTCATTGCCAACGTGAATTTTAACAAAACTTTAACATTAATGTGTTATTATGTCGATAAATGCTATGGGAAAGATGAATTTTGCTCAATAGTAGTTCATGATGTAATGCAACGATAATATAGAAAAGGGAGAGATAGTATGTTCAAGATTTTATTGGTAGAAGACGACAAAGAGTTGAATCAGAGTGTGTGTACCTATCTGAATCAGAATGGGTACGAGGCGACAGGCTGTTTGAATGCAAATGATGCGTACAATGAGATGTATGGGAATCTATTTGATCTTATTATCTCTGATATTATGATGCCGGGCATTGATGGATATGAATTTGCCAAGACGGTGCGTGAGTTGAATGAAGATATTCCTATAATTTTTATGACTGCAAGGGATGATTTTGAATCTAAGAGAAAAGGCTTTGGGGCTGGTGTAGATGATTATATGGTAAAACCAATTGACTTGCAGGAACTATTGCTACGAATTGAGGCATTACTTAGAAGGTCTAAGATTGCAACTAGTAAAAAACTAACGGTAGGTAGTACTACTTTAGATGCGGAAGAGCATTCAGCGTATATTGGTGAGGAAGAGGTATCGCTTACTGTGCGTGAGTTTAATATTTTATATAAATTATTATCTTACCCTAAGAAGACTTTTACCCGTTCTCAATTGATGGACGAATTCTGGGATATGGAATCCGCGTCAGGACCTAGAGTAGTGGATGTATATATGACAAAGCTTCGTGATAAGTTCAAGGAATGTGAGGATTTTGAGATTGTAACGGTTCATGGTCTAGGGTATAAGGCTGTGATAAAGAACTAATAGAACATCGGATAAACAATTGATTTTAACTCCACTAAGTGGATATGAGGGATGAAAATGAAAAAAAGACGCGGTTTCAACAGTATCGTCAACTTTATAATATTTTTCTTGCTTGTAGCATTTGTAGTTACGTGTAATCTTCTTCTTTTTCTTGCATACGCAGACATTGAGCGTGAAGAATTGATTAAATCAGGACCGTTGACTTTTGGAAATGTATTGTTTATTTCTATTCTTTTTTGTCTGATAGATATGGTGCGTAGACATTTTATGGTCAATAGACCTACAAAACGAATTCAAGAAGGTCTGGCGCGAGTGATGAAAGGTGATTTTTCTACTAGAATTAAGCCAATATATGGATCAGATAGTGATAACGAATTTGACCTTATCATCCACGACTTGAACAAAATGATTGAAGAGCTGTCAGGAGTGGAAACTTTCCGAACGGACTTTATCGCCAACGTGTCTCATGAGTTGAAGACGCCATTAACTGTTATGCAGAATTATGGGACTCTTCTGCAGAGCCCGAATCTGACAGAGGAGCAGCGAATTGAGTATGGGAAGGCCATTCAGGATCAGACCAAGAGATTGTCCCATTTGATTACAAATATCCTGAAATTAAACAAGCTGGAGAATCAGCAGATATATCCTAATGTAGAAAAGTATTATCTGGCAGAACAGCTCTGTGAATGTATGTTGGAATTCGAATCCGTATGGGAGAAGAAGAATATTGAGATAAATACGGATATAGATGAAGATATTCAGATTGAGGGAGACAAAGAGTTACTGAGTCTCGTATGGAATAATTTGTTATCCAATGCTTTGAAGTTCACTGAAGAAGGTGGCAAGGTAATCTTGTCGTTGACCAAGGATGATATTTATGCCTATGTACAGGTAAAGGATACTGGTTGTGGTATGAGCGCAGAGACAGGAAAGAACATTTTTAAGAAGTTTTATCAGGGAGATACTTCCCATGCAACCAAGGGTAATGGATTGGGATTGGCTCTGGTAAAACGAGTCATTGATATATGTGGTGGTGAGATATCTGTAAGCAGTGTGGTAGGTGAAGGAAGTACCTTTACTGTGAAGCTTAGGAGGTACATGAATGAATAAGTGGAAGAGAGTGCTGTGGAAGCTACTTTTTCCTAAGACTATTTGGATATTTTTGTTAGTGAATATATCAGCGTTTTTGTTGGTGTATGCATTTTGCAGTGGACAATGTCCAGATATTGTGGCTTATGGTTCTTATGCATTGTCGGCATATGCGCTGGTAACGGTATGTGTTCGAGTTCCACGAATTGTTAAGAAGATAAAAAGTGGATTATATAGAAATCGTTACACCAATAAAGTGCTGACGGAACGAGAATTGCGAATCAGAATGTCTCTTTATGGTGGATTGATTGTTAATATCTGCTTTGCAATTTTTAAAGTAGTCATGGGTGCTATGTTCCAGTCTAGTTGGTTGTATGCCATGGCAGGCTACAATGTGGTTCTTAGTGTGATGCGATTTATTTTGGTACATCGTGATCAGACCATTAAAAAACTAGAAGATGATTACACGAAAAGATTACGAGGGTTACATAGCTATCAGGTGTGTGGTTGGTTGATGCTGGTGCTGAATATCGCTATATCAGTAATTGCGATTATGGTAGTATTTGAGGATCAGACCATTGTATATCCTGGATTTATGATATATGCTATGGCGGCATTTGCGTTTTATTGCTTAACCATGGGAATTATCAATATGGTGAAATATTGGCACAGAAACAATCCCATCTTTTCAGCAGTGAAAAGAATTGGCATGGCGAAGGCATTGGTATCTATTTTTACCTTACAGGTAGCGATGTTGACACAGTTTGGTTCAGGTGATTATTTAGTGAATCGTCTGTTTAATGCTATAACTGGATTCGTAGTGTGCACCATTATTACCGTTATGGCGATTCTGATGTTGGTGGGTGTCAAAAAAGATTATAAAGAGTTGAAAGTTAATATTTCGTAAACATTTCCACAACAAGTCACTAACATATAGGTACTAATATGTGGATATCAAGTAAGAAAAGAGGTAATACAAGTGGAAAATAAAGAAACCTTTGAGTATACATACTCAGCAAAAGAACAAGAGGAAATTGATAAAATTCGTAGAAAGTATATCCCTAAAACAGAGGATAAGATGGAACTTCTCCGAAAATTAGACAAAGATGTGACTAAGCCGGGAATGATGTGGGCGATTATGATAGGTACTATTGGATGTCTTATCTTTGGTGCAGGACTAAGTCTTGCAATGGTGTGGACGGAATCTCTTTTGATAGCTGGTATTGTGTTAGGTCTTATTGGTTTAGCAATTATGGCATTAGCACTTCCTATCTACAATAAGATTACAGCAAAGGAAAGGGAGCGTATTGCACCACAGATTCTAGCATTGACAGAAGAATTGTCTAAATAACGTACATATAATAAAAGAGTGATTAGCGAGGTGCCAAAAGGTGTCTCGCTATTGTTCGTTTTAGCAGATAGAGGTAAAATAGAAATAGGTATTTTATGGGTGTTATATTATAGGAGGGTTACACATATGATACGAACATTTGAGACGCATAAAATTAGAAAAAGTAGAGAATTGTCTTCCAGTCTGTGGAATTTTCATACATTGGAGGGAGACCAGAAGGATAAAATGATTTCCGTAGTAGTTCCTAGTTGTTGGGAGACCTATCCTGACACCTTGACTTATCGTGGTAAGGCTTCTTATAGTCGTACCTTTCAGGCGCAAGGAAATGTACGTTTAGAATTCAAAGGTGTTAGCCATACCGCGCAAGTTATTGTGGATGGAAAAGAGGTAGCTTCTCATTATAATGCTTATACTGCTTTTGATACGGTAATTAAAGATCTTGTGGCAGGGGTACATACCTTAGAAGTGATTGCGGATAATTCCTTTGGTCCAGATTCTGCACTTCATGTAGACAATGACTACCAGTCCTATGGTGGTATCTCCAGAGGTGTGGTAATGGAAGAATTGGAGCAGGTGTATGTACAGTGGATTCATTTTACACCATACCGTAAAGATGGTAAGTGGACAGGAAAATCAGACATCTGTATAAGCAATATATCTGATGATGCTTTTAAAGGAGCAGTGAAGATCTTCTTGGAAGAGAAAGAAGTAGCCACGTTGAAGGTTGCCTTGGTAGCAGGAGAGACTAAGACTTTAACGGTAGCAGATATAGAATGTGGAGAGGTGGAAAGCTGGTGTCCAGATAATCCTGCATTGTACCATATTGCAGCCATAGTAGAGAATGAGGAAGGAACACCAATAGATGACTTAATTGATAGAATTGGATTCCGGGAAGTAGAGATTCGTGGAAAAGATATTTTATTAAACGGCAAAAAAATCTTTATCAAAGGATTCTGCCGTCATGAGGACCATCCACAGTTTGGCTGTGCTCTGCCTTTTGCTGCAATGCAAAATGACTTAATGATTGCCAAAGATTTGGGTGCTAATTCTATCAGAACCTCTCATTATCCTAATGATGAACTGTTTTTGGACTTATGTGATGAGCAAGGTATTCTGGTGTGGGAAGAGAATCACGCAAGAGGATTGGATGAGGCAGCTATGCGCAATCCGAATTTCCAGAGACAGTGCGAGGATTGTATTCGTGAGATGATTACGGCACATTTCAATCATCCTTCTATTTATATATGGGGTATTTTAAATGAATGCGCCAGTGACATCGAGTACGGCAAGGAATGCTATGCAGCTCAGTATGCATTGATTCAGGAGTTGGACCCATCCAGACCACGTTCCTCAGCTAGCTTCAAATTCAAGACTGACATCTGCTTCGGACTTCCAGAGGTGGTGTCCTACAATATCTATCCAAAGTGGTATCACAATACCCCTGTAAAAGAGTACCTGAATGATTTATATAATTGGGTACAGACAGATTCCGAGGGTGCAGGAAAGCCATTCTTAATTACAGAGATTGGAGCAGGCGCTATGTATGGATATCGCCATCCATCCAAGGTGAAATGGTCTGAGGAATATCAGGCAGAGACTCTCGCAGAACAGATTGAGGCTGTATTTGCACAGGAAGGATGTAGCGGTATCTACATCTGGCAGTTCTGCGATGTAAGAGTATGTGACGGCTGGTTCGACAAACGCCCTCGCACCATGAACAACAAAGGTGTGGTAGATGAATACCGCAGACCGAAGCTAGCGTACGAGGTGGTGAAGAAATTGTATTGTAGTAGAGGGAATTATGTGTAGAAAAATTATGCTTCAACGTGCTAAAAATTATATTATAAAAAGTATTGATTAATATGAATATTTCTGCTAAGATTTTCATAGAAATAAACTGTAATGTCATTACAGTTTCGGTCTGGGTGAAAACTCTTTGGACCACCGTAGGCGGGAGAATTTCCCGCCATTTTTTTTACTTGAAATACTTAAGATGTTTGGGGGAACTATATGAGCGAATTAAGTATATTTATCGATGAATCAGGGGATTTTGGCGAGGTTAAAGAAAGACCAGCATATTATTTGGTAACAATGGTTTTTCATAATCAAGCTATAGACATATCTAAGGAAATAGAAAAATTAGAAGAAAGTATGTGTAAATCTGGATTTAATTTAGAATATATTCATACTGGTCCGGTAATACGTCGAGAGCAGGTGTTTGAAAATTACTCGATGGAAGAACGCAGAAAACTTTTGTACAAGATGCTATATTTCTACAATAAATGTGATATTTATCATGATACGGCTGTAGTTAATCGTAAAGAAGCTACGGATAAGATTGCATTGTCTGGTCGTTTATCAAAAGAAATAGCAAAGATGATAGCAAGACATTCCACATATTTTGACCAATTTGATAAGATTATTGTGTATTATGATAATGGACAAGTTGAGCTTAGTGCTATTCTTAATGCAGTATTGTCAGTACTATTCAATGAGGTAGAATTTAGAAAAGCAGAACCACAAAAATATCGATTGTTACAAGTGGCTGATTTTGTGTGTTCGATGGAACTTTTAAAAATAAAGAGAGAAGAGAAACGACTTAGTAAATCGGAAGAGAAATTTTTTTATAAGCCACAGGAATTAAAGAAACCATTTTTGAAAAGTTTAGAAGAGAAAAGGCTGAAATAGAAATATACATATGAAAGATTCGTTGGAATAATATTGGTTATAAGAGACTCTGACTATGGGAAGTCCAGTAGTTAGAGTCTCTTGTTATAATTAAAAATAGTTGTAAAATATTGGATGGAAGTATAATTTATAAATTACTTTTCAAATACAATTAACGGAATCAACATTTCCTCTTCTGTTAAGCTACCATGCATAGATACCCATCTTTCCTCAGTATAATATATGGTAAGATCATCGGTTGCAATTGCTAAATAGTCCCCTAACATTGCTCTGAAATTTTCATGGTGTTTTCCAGTACCAAAAAGATTTTTATCGATTGCTTCTTCCATTGGCATAAGCAAAAATTTGTCCCCAAATTCTTTCTGAAATTCCTTTTCAAAGATTTCCTTTTTGTCTTCCTTTACAAAGAAATTTAGGACCCTTGGTTCCAATGAAGGTAATCGAACTAGACAATCACAGATTTGGGATAATCCTGTAATACAACATAATCCGTATCTATATGTCCGTGGTCTGCCGTAACAATAATAAGCGTATCTTCCAGTTCTTCTGCAAGTTTACTTATCGTTGCCTCAATGCTTTTAAGTTCTTCTTTTACAATGGTTGAACTGCACCCATTGCTGTGCAATAATCCATCAGGCTGATTCCAATAAGCATAGATATATTTCTGGTCAGGTTCTTCACATAAGTCCTTAATTCGAGAACATATCTCTTCAATGCTATTTGGAAAAGGTTTCAAAAATGGCGCACATCCATATGCCTTACCGCCTGCTTTATTTATCGTGGTTACTACATTTTCATAAGGAGTTACAGTCCACGCAATATTATAGTCTGCTGCTGGTTCTTCAGTTCCTTGGACAGTATTCAAAAACACTGTAACATTCTTATCAACTTGCGGATAATAACAGTCCCATCCAAGCCAGCTGTGCTCGCAAGGTTGTAGTCCAGACATGGCAGAAGTTGTTGCAGCTACGGTTGTTGATAAAAATACAGAGTTATAAACTCCCCCAAGATGACTTCTAAAAGGACCGTTCTTGTGATGATATTACTGGGCCCAAGTAATAAAAAAAGACCACTTATCTGGAATAGATAAGTGGTCAGCATATACTAAAATCTATTCTTCTCTGTAATCCCAATATTTACATACGCCAATAAAACCATACACATGATGAGGGTGCATAGTCATTGTAGTAGAGTATGTATTTCTGGTTACTAATCTGCTCATGAGAAGAACTCCTTTCAAAAATATTATGTTAAAAATACTCCCTAGCAAAGCATATGTCAATATTTTTTTGATTCAAATTAATAATTCTCTAACATTTCAAAAACATTTGTTTAAAACAATGAGTATATATTCATATCATCAAGAGGAAAACAAATAGAAATGGAGGAAAAGAATGTTAGCTTTATTAAGTCGAATGGTAATGGGAGCAGAGATTATTTTAGGAGTATTAGCAACAAACGGATTGAATGGTTTATTTTAAGAATTAATATTTCGTAAACATTTCGTCAGCAATTCATAAACAAATGTTAGTTAAGATAATAAACAAGAAAACGAAAACAAAAAAACTTCACGGAGGTTATGGAAATGAAAAAAGAGAATTTTGTAACATTGGTAATGGGAACTGTAAGCGGATTGATTTTTGCACTTGGCATGTGCATGTGTTTATTGCCTGAGTGGAATGCATTCAATACAGGATTAGGCTGTGGTATCGTAGGACTTATCGGAATTCTTATAACTGTAATTACATATCGCAAGATGTCGGGTAAGCAGCCAATTAAGGTTAGTCTTAAGACAATCGGTAAAGCTTTGTACGGAACAGTCTCAGCATTGGTACTCGGTGCTGGTATGGCAATGATTATGGCATTTGAAGGAATGTTAATTCAGGGTATGTTGGTTGGAATCGTAGGAATTGTACTTTTACTTTTCTTAATTCCTATGTGCGTAGGATTCAAGAAAACAGCAGAAACTAATTAATAGATTTTATAAAAAGAAAAGGAGATTAGAAAAATGGCAGATTTCGAAAAAATGGGGAAAGAAGTAAAAGAAGGTTATGAGAAGATTGAGAACGCAGTAGTAGGCGGATATAAAAAAATTGAGGATGCAGCTGTTGGTGGTTACAAGAAAATCGAGAACGCTGCGGTAGAAGGTTATAAAAAGGTTGAGGACACTTTTGTGGACAAGTTCTTCACCAAAGACGGCGAGACTGTTGAGGAAGCCAAAGAAAGATTAAGAAGATAATATTGCCCCCTAATGACCACTGCAAGGTATAATGCTTTGCGGTGGTTTTTTTAATTTTCTTGTTGACTCTAACGTTACGTCATAGTATATGATGAACTTACACGAGAAAGGAGAGCATAATGAAAACAGTACATGAGGTAAGTAAGTTAACAGGAGTGAGTATACGCGCTCTGCACTACTATGACACAATTGGACTATTGAGTCCCACATCCGTCACAGAATCTGGATATCGGTTGTATGACGATACAGCCCTTGAAAGATTACAGCATATTCTGTTATTCAGAGAATTGGAATTCCCTCTCAAGGAGATAAAAAAGATTTTGGAAAGCCCTAGCTTTGAGCGTAACAAAGCTCTAAAACAGCAGATTGAGCTATTGACGTTAAAAAAGGAGCATCTTGAAAATCTGATTATGTACGCTCGTGGAATATACTTTAGAGGAGTAAAAAATATGGATTTTTCAGCATTTGATACATCTAAAATGGATGAGTACGCAGCTCAGGTAAAGGAAAACTGGGGCAAAACAGAAGCTTATCAAGAATACGAAGAAAAGATTAAAGGAAAATCGCAGGAGCAGATAAACGATATGTCAAAAGGTCTTTGGCAGTTGTTTGTAGAATTTGGTGTGCTTCGTGAATATGGACCGGAATCGGATGTTGTACAGGAGCAGGTAGCCAAGCTACAAGCTTTCATTACGGAGAATTATTATAATTGTACCAATGAAATTTTATCTAGCTTAGGCAAACTGTATTCAGGCGGTGGAAGTTTTACAGAAAACATTGATAATGCCGGTGGAGAGGGAACTGCTAAACTAGCGTCAAAAGCCATAGCAATCTATTGTGGTAAGTAATAACAGCCATAAAGTAAATAAGAAATAATAGAAATACCCATCGTAAGGAATCGATTCCCGAAAGTTATACCTAAAAGTTAATGAGTAGGAGATTTGTTTTTTGATGGGTATTTTTGTATGCATAAATAAACGATATTTCACGCAGAAACATATGGAAAAAAGTTCTTGATTATGAGTGAAGAAAGGTATATCATGTAGAACAATATCAACCAAAAATTGTGACAAATAATGGAAACAATGCAAAGTTGATTGACAACAAGGATGAGTGAGGAGGGATACTTATGAAAAAGAATCAGTTTCTACGATGTGGATGTAGGCATGGATTTTATTTTGTACTAGCAATGATTTTGGCTTACATACTTACATCTATTGTGGTAGAAGGTAACAAAGTTATTAGTCAGGCAGTTGACGATATGCTGGCAGGGAAGGAAGTTGTCCTTAGTACTTTTTTGCCGCTATTCTTGGGATTAACTGGATTGGGAGTTGTAGTTGCTTTTGTGAAAAGTGTGGCGTCCTCTTTGTTTAGTGTGAAGGTACAGACCGATTACAAGAGTCTGGTTGCCAAGAAGCTTTATCGCTTGGAGTACAAATATTTTGATGCCAATGGTTCGGCGTCTGTTATCAATAAGATGAATTCGGACATTGCAGAGGCAGACGCGTTACTTGGCGATACTTTGCCACATATCTGCAGCTGTGCAGTGCAGTTAGTGGTGTATGCAATTTATGTTGGCCAGTTGAATGGCACTCTTTTGCTTCTGATGTTAGTCTCTTATCCTGTGATATTAGTTTTTACTAATCAGTTAGCAGAGAAGCTTATGAGCCTACGCAAAACCTTTCGACAGAAAGCAGATACCATTACGGAGATTGCTCAGGATTGTACCAGTGGTATCTTGGTACTGCGTGCTTTTAGACTGGAGCAGTTGTTTGAGGATAAGATGAAGGTAGCTGCACAGGAATTGGTAGATAATGAAAGCAAGAGAACTCGTATCTCCAATACGGCAATCATTATTCGAAGAATTTTGCAGTGGATTCCTAACATCGCATGTGCGGTTTATGCCTACATATTAGTTCGCAATGGCAACATGAGTGTGGGCGAGTTGATGGCATTTATCCTGATATTAGAGAGATTTGTGAATGCTTTCGTGGGATTGCCATTTGGAATTGTAGATGCCAAAGAGCATATCGTATGTATCAAGCGTGTGGAGAAGATTCTGGCAGAAGAGGACGAACCAAGCGGCTCAGCTACAGAAGGAACCAAGCAGAATATTGCAGTAAGCTTTGAAAATGTGGCTTTTGAATACACAGAGGGCAAAAAGATTCTGCAATCCGTAGACTTCTCTGTTGAGACTGGCAAAAATGTAGCTTTTGTAGGTGATTCCGGTGGTGGAAAGAGTACTATTTTCCATATTTTATGCGGATTCTATCCTATTGCTGGCGGTAAATATCAGCTTTTTGGAAGAGAATTTGGTGAATGGAATGTGGAGGCTGCCAGAGAGCAGATTGCTCTTGTATCACAAAATGTATTCTTATTCCCTACTTCTATCTATGAGAACGTGAAATATGGTAATCAAGAAGCAAGCCGTGAAGAGATTATAGAGGCTTGTAAAAATGCGAGAATTCACGACTTTATTATGTCGCTACCAGAGCAGTATGACACCATCGTAGGAGAGCGTGGTATTCTCTTGTCAGGTGGTGAGAGACAGAGAGTGTCTATTGCAAGAGCATTCCTTAAAAATGCGCCTATTCTGCTACTGGATGAGCCAACTTCAGCGGTGGACGTAGAGACAGAAGGATTGATACAGGAAGCAATCAATAAGCTGTCTGAGAATAGAACTTGTATTACGATTGCCCACAGACTTTCAACTATTCAGAATGCGGATGAGATTATGGTATTAAAGGATGGCAAGATTGTGGAGCGAGGTGTACATCAGGAGCTGTTGCATGCATGTGGAGTATATGCTGGCATGTATGGCAAGGAAGAGGGGGTGATAGCATGAAATCATGGAAGACTTTTATCAGAGTAATGAAAATCATGGGAAATCGCTGTCCTATCTATCTGGCGGGTATATTCTTTATGAGTACTGGCTGGGCAATGTTCTCCGTTATGGCATCTATGCTCATGAAGAATGTTATGGATGCGGCACAGACAGGTGATTCCTCCAAGATGGCTACCTTAATTGCAGGAAATGTAATTGGCGGAATCCTTATCATGATTATCTACCGCTGGGCAGCTATTGCTTATAACGTAGAGGCAAAGCGTGCGCATGGTAAGCTGTGCGTTATGCTATTCCATCATGAAGTGCGTCTCCCATATTCTTACTACGAGACACACCACAGTGGAGATTTCATGTCTAAGTTATCCTATGACTTGGAGAAAACGGGAAGTATCTATGGTTCTCGATTGAGAAGAACAGTAGCACCTCTGCTACAGGTAATGGTATATGTGATTCCTATGTTGATTCTTAGTTGGCAGATTACTTTATGTTTGGTGGGAGTGAATCTGGTAATGCTAGCAATCAATGGATTGATGATAAATCCTATGCGTAAGGTCAGCAAGAAGTTGTCTGGAATCAATGGCAAGATGACAGAGAGATTATCTGACTTGCTTCAGGGTATGGAGCAGGCCAGAATGTATAAGGCAGGAAAAGTAACTGTAGAGGATTTCCTGACAGAGAACCAGAACTATAAAAAAGCAAGTGGAAAAAAGGTTCTATATACGGCTTGCTTGGATTGTTGTAACAATGGATTTGAATTATTGTGTATCTTAATTTTCCTACTTTTAGGTATCTATTTTGTACAGAGTGGATTTACGACTTTGGGATCACTGGCGGCGATTTATACCTTGTATGGTAGCTTTTCCTTCCAGTTCTTGCAGTTGGGTAGATATTTGCCTGAGTTAATTGGATGTCTCACCAATGCACAGAATGTGTTTGACTTCATGGCAGAAGAGAGAGAGCCTGAGAATTGGTATAACAAACAGGAAGTTGTTACTGAGAACGGTAAGACAGTGACGGAAACTAAGAGTATTAAGCGAGTATCTGAGAATGAAAGAGACAAGGCAAAATCCGAGAATGAGAACAATAAGCAGGCAGAAAGTACATGCTTGAATAATATGGAGGAAGGCACTCTTCAGGTTGAGGATATTGAATTTTGCTATCGAGAGGATAAACCTTTATTAAAAGGATATTCTATGAAAGTGGATGCAGGCGAGAGTGTGGC
The DNA here is from genome assembly GCA_964531725.1 of uncultured Acetatifactor sp. Taxonomy (GTDB): domain Bacteria; phylum Bacillota; class Clostridia; order Lachnospirales; family Lachnospiraceae; genus Acetatifactor. The sequence goes on along the minus strand of CAZHEM010000062.1, from coordinate 2,647 downwards.
AATCACAGGTCCTTCTGGCTGTGGTAAGACTACTTTATCCAAATTAATCTTAGGTCTATATCCGTTAAAAGGTGGAGATATGCGAATCAATGGACAGTCGTATCATGATTTGACCAATGAAGAACTGCGTCAAATGATTACATATGTACCTCAGGAACCATATTTGTTCCGAGATACCATTATGAACAATATCCGCATGGGTAGACCTAATGCTACAGATGATGAGGTTATGGAAGCAGCAAAAATGGCGTATGCTCATGACTTTATCCTAGAGTTAGAGGAGGGATATAATACCAATGTAGGTGAGCGTGGCAATCGTCTATCTGGTGGTCAGAGACAGCGAATTGCCATTGCTAGGGCTATTCTGAACGAGGCTCCAATTGTGCTGTTGGATGAAGCTACTTCTGCATTGGATAATGAGTCAGAACGTCTGGTAAATGAAGCATTAAAAGCTATGAAACGCAAACGTACTATAATAATGATTGCCCACAGACCATCAACAATTGAATTGGCAGACCGTGTGATAAAGTGCGGGTAGTAGTGAAAGTGACATTGCGAATTAGTCGTAATGTCACTTTTGCTTTATTGAAAGGAAGAATAACGATAGATAAAAATGTGCATGAACTATGGAAAAATAAGAGATGACGTTGCAATAATTGTAATAGTTTGAAAAGAATGCGCAATTGTTGCGCAAGACAGATTGCGCGATATGCCAAAAATAGAGCAAAAATAGCATCATATTTAGTAAAAACGAACAAAATCAAATTCCAAATATTAGAATTACTGTCAATTGTAAATTAAAATGCCTACATGTTATACTTTCCATAGTGAGGACAAACGGTTGCGCAAACGAATTGCGCAGTTGTTCTTGAGTTAGAAAGGGAAGGTTATATTATGAGAAAGAAGAAACTAATGTTGAAAGCATGGAAACGTTTTACTGCATTGACATGTGCAGCAGCGTTGGTATTGGGTGGCATGACTTTTGGTACAGAGCCATTGGTTGCGAAGGCTGCAGGAACCAATCTTCTGGTTGATGGAGATTTGGGAGATGATGATGGTGAAGCTTTTTGGAGCGATGGTGTGTGGCAGACTGGTAATATTGATTGGGCAGTTACAGATTCTGTCGACCACAATCAATATGCGGGAAATGGAACAACAAAAGGATTAGCGATTAACTATATAGCAGATGGTACAGTTGATTTCTACCAGACGATTGCATCTTTGGAAGCGGGTAGTTATACACTTACAGGATATATAAAAGCTGCAAGTGGTTTGAAGGTATATTATGGCGATGCATCAAGCGTTTCGGATAATCTTTTAGATAGTGGGCTCACAAATGAATTCCAACAGTTTACTTATCAGTTTACTCTTGCAGAAGCTGTAACCAATTATGTAGTAGGATTTCAAGTTACTGGTTCTTCGGGCGCATGGGTATGCTTAGATACCTTAAGTCTTACCAACGATGCAGACCAAGGACCAACTGAGGACGAACAGAAAGCAACAGCAATGGAAAGCCTTAGTGAATTGATTGCAGACTGCTCTGCATTAATTGAAAGCGAGTACAATGCTACTACATGGAGTGCATTGGCGACAGCACTTTCTGGAGCGCAAGCAATTACTACAGACAATACGTTAGATGAGATAAATGCTGCAATCAGTAATTTAGAAACTGCAAAGGCTGGATTATTGTCAGCAGATATCGTGTATTTTGATGATTTTGAAGATGGAGATTTAAGTGATTGGGATATTGTTTGGCCAGCGCAGGCAGTGACTTCAGAAATAAAAAGTGGTCATGATGGAAAAGTGTGGAATGTATATTCTGCTACTGCACAGACCATTACTATGAGTAAGCAGGTAGCTTTATCTGCAGGTAACTACAAAGCATATGTAGAAACAGATGGAGAGAAGGTTACAGGTACCATTTCTATTTCTGATGGAAACAACAGTCAGACTGCAAACCTAGTAGTTAGTGGTTGGGACAATTATCAGTCGGCTACTACTGGTGCATTGAATTTATCGCAAGATGCAACTGTTACAGTAACAATCTACGGAGACATTCAAGCAGGTGGTTATTTTGACATAGATAACGTTAGAATCCTTTCCGTAGCAGCTGATGCAGAAGCAACAGAAAAAGCGGAGACATTAACAACCTTAAACTCTTTAATTACAGAGTGTAAGGCGTTAAGTTCATCAAATTATAATGTGAATACATGGGCAACTTTACAGAGCGCAATTACCGCAGCAGAAGCGGTTGTAGCGGACAGTGCCAATAAAACACTTGCAGAAGTGAACAGTGCATTGACAGCATTGCAGACTGCAAAGGCAGGACTTACTGAGTCAGGCGTTGCATATCTAGCAGATATGGAAAATGGTATTCCAAGTGGTTGGACTGCTACATGGAGTGTAAGTGCAGCAACCTCACAGACAGAGACTGGTCAAGGAAATAACACCTCAACTGTATGGAATATCTGGTCAGCAAGTGCGCAGACTCTTACTTTAACAAAGACATTTAACTTATCAGCAGGTAACTATAAAGCTTACATGGAGACCGCAGGTGGAAGTGTAACCGGAAGCATTACGATTTCTGATGGAACCAATAGAGAAAGTGCTGATATGGTTGTTAATGCATGGAATGATTATCAGCCAG
>CAZHEM010000061.1:0-16046 GCA_964531725.1 uncultured Acetatifactor sp. | reverse complement strand
GCAACGGTAGAAGCCTTCTGACCGATTGCAACATAAATACATTTTACGTTCTGTCCTTTTTGATTAATAATGGTGTCAATGGCAATTGCAGTTTTACCAGTCTGACGGTCACCAATGATTAACTCACGCTGACCTCTTCCAATAGGTACCATGGCATCAATTGCCTTAATACCTGTCTGTAAAGGTGTATCTACACTCTTTCTGGTAATAACACCGCTTGCAACACGCTCAATCTGACGGAATTTGTTGCTCTGAATAGGTCCTTTACCATCAATAGGCTGACCTAATGAGTTCACAACACGTCCAAGCATGGCATCGCCAACGGGAACCTCAACTACACGACCAGTAGTCTTAACGGTATCTCCCTCGTTTATATTCTTTGCACTACCTAACAGTACGACACCAACGTTGTCTTCCTCTAAGTTGAGCACCATTCCATATACATCACCAGGGAATTCAAGAAGCTCACCCTGCATAGCTTTTTCCAAACCATGTACACGAGCGATACCATCTGCCACCTGAATAACTGTACCTACATCGGATACATCCAACTGTGAAGCATATCTCTTAATCTGCTCTTTGATTACAGAACTTATTTCTTCTGGTCTTAAATTCATTGTTCTGTAGCACCTTTCTTCCAGTATTATCCTAACTGGATTTGTAATAATTGTTTTGTTAAATCATCAATCTTGGTTCGGATACTACTATCCACAACCCTATCTTTAATACGGATAATCATTCCACCAATAATGGAGTTATCTACCTGAAAATGCATTTCCATCTTCTCATAAGAAGTGGTTTCCAAAAGTCGCTTTTCAACACTATCCTGCTGTTCCTTGGTAAGTTCTAATGCAGTCGTTACATGAGCCACACCAATCTTATTGACTTCTTTCATCTTCTCGACGAAATAGTCAAAAATCGACTGCATGTCATTGTAACGTTCTTTCATTAGAACTACTTCAAAAAATCCAAGCAGTTCTTCGCTGATGCGTCCCTTGAAGACATTTTTCATTGTTTCAACCTTTTCTTGTTTTGCAATTCCAGGATGTTTCATAAGCTTATCAAAGTCAGTATTCTCTTTAAGAACCTTAGAAAGTTCCTGTACTTCTTCCATAAGCTCTTGGGATTTATTCTCCTCCATGGCTAATTCAAACAATGCTTCTCCGTATGTCTTTGAAACTAATTTAGCCATGTGCTATCACCCATTTCCTTCAGAGTCTCATCAATCAAACGTTCTTGTACCGTTGTATCAATTGAAGCTGATACTACCTTACCCGCCATAACGGATGCGATAGCAATGATTTCTTTCTTCACATCATCAGACAATTTCTGCTTCTCTAACTCAGCTTCTACACGCGCTCTTTCGATAATACGTGCAGCCTCTTCTTTTGCTTCAGCAACGATTTTATTCTCATTTGCCAATGCTTTCTTTCTTGCTTCGCTTAAGATATTTTCAGCTTCTTTGTCAATGTTTTTCAGCTTTTCTTCATACTCTGCTTTTAAACTCTGGGCTATTTCTTGGTTTTCTTTTGCATCTTCTAGCTCGCCCCTAATCTTCTCTTTACGGTCATTTAAAACCTTTCTAGCAGGGTTAAATAGGAAATAACTCATTACCAGAAACAGGAAGAAAATGGCAATTATCATTAAAACGGAGTCCGCCAGTAGCTGCAAGTCTAAGTCAAACAGTCTTTCCATAGACTCGCCCCCTGTTAAAAGTATCATTCTTTATCTCCTTTCTACTCATGCAAGTTGGTATGAGATATCAACTTTATGGTAATAAAGGCTTAACGAATAATAACAGCATCGCAATCAACAAACCGTACAAACCAGTGGTCTCTGCAACCGCCTGACCTAATAACATGGTAGACATAACGTCAGATTTTGCACCTGGATTACGTCCTACTGCTGCTGCTGCGTGTCCTGCTGCAATACCCTGTCCTACACCAGGTCCGATACCAGCAATAACTGCCAAACCAGCACCGATTGCTGAACATCCTAAGATAAAGTTTTCATTAAATTCCATTTTCGTTTCCTCCTAAAATAACATTTTATGATATCAGTTTATTAATTGTCTGCATCACCTATTGCATTGGAAATATAGGTCATTGTTAACATACAGAATACATATGTCTGAATTGCACCTGAGAACAAATCAAAATACACATGCAATGCAGCTGGCCAAGCTGTAGCAATCCATCCAAGCAATCCATAGATTAAAGCCATCATTACCGTACCAGACAGCACGTTAGCAAATAGACGCAAGGACAAAGAAATTGGTACCGCAATCTCACTAATTAAGTTAATTGGGAACCAGATTGGCAGCCATGGTGGTAATGGCGAACACATGTCCTTCCAAATATCCTTCGGTTTCTGATACTTAAACTGATTAAAGTGAATCAAAACGAATGTTAAAATACCAAGTGGAAGGGTTACACCATAATCCGCTGTGGGTGGTCTTAGTCCTAACAGACCGGAAATATTGCTTACCAAAATAAATACGAAAATCGTTCCGATATAGTTGTAAAACTTAGGAGCACTTTTCCCCATTGGTCCGTCGACAACCTTGTCTAACAGTTCAACAATCATTTCGACCACATTCTGAAAGCCACTGGGAACTTCACTGGCCTTTTTCATCGCATGATTAGCAACAATAGAAAATACAGTTAGAAGTATCAGGACAATCAAAACACTCACATGCGTTGTTGTTATCCACACTTCTTGGCCAAACAGTTCATATTTCACTATTCCATGGACCATAAAGTCAATGTCAGCGCCTGCGGATAACAAAATTCCATGTCCCATATTCTCACCTCCCTTTTTTCAAATTATTGTAGGTCATTTGAGGATTATTCGTCCTCTTTTGCTTTTTCCAATTCCTCTAAAGACTGTGGAATCGGATCAGTTTCCTGGAACATTTTGTTACATATTTTATGAGTAAACGGTTGTAAATAAGCCGTTACTTTCAAACTCATGTAGGCGAAGAATACCACCAACGGATTCATAACCTCTGTTACCATAATGATAATCAAAATTATGGCAATCAATACATAACGAATCAGATAATCACGCATTACCATTTTAGATGCATCTGCTCCCCAGTCCAATGCTCTGTCCAATGAGCGATACATGTGAAGAGCACTAACCCACGCTAATGCGATGCCAAACCATAATCCTCTGGCATAATACCATTGATCTTCTACAAAAAAACTTCCTATTATCTGTAGAACCAATCCATAGAAAAAAATGCCGATAAACATCTCTAGGAGCGTTCTGTTCTTACTCTTTAATGCTTCCATTATCCTCATTCCTGCTGTCATGCTCCTTTTTTCTCCTCTTTGTAGGTGTGTCATATACTTGTTTTGCCATACGGTACACATTCTGCCCACCAGCAACCGACCCTATTATAAAAAACAGAATAAAAATATAAGACGTTCCTAACTTCTCATCCAAATAAATTCCCAACGCTGACATCATGCCAATAGGAACTAGCATGTTGATCCCAAATTGCATAACTAGCGCAAAGGAACGATATACACTTTTGTCAACAGGTTTCTTACGTTTCATTACACCATTCCTTTTGTTAAGAACTTATCATGATTTTTCATAATTTAGGTATATTTTCCAAATTTGACACACTTCATAAGAGTTCTAATGTAAATTATACTCAAATTTGTACCAAATGTCTAGGGAAACCATACGTCCATTCCTAAAAAAACTACAATTTTAGATAAATCGTGCATTGACTTCTTACCTTTCAAGCAGTAGTATTTGTACAAAGTTATTTTTATATGAATTATATTAAAATTGAGGGCTATACATGAACATTCGTTATGCAACACTAGAAGACGCCTCTGCTATTTTAGCAATCTATAAACCTTATGTAGAAAATACAAATATTACCTTTGAATATGAAGTTCCTTCCTTAGAAGAATTCACCGAACGCATTCGCCAAATTATAGAACGTTATCCATATTTTGTGGCAGAAGAAAATGGTACTATTGTAGGCTATGCATATGCTTCTGCTTTTAAAACTAGAGCCGCTTACAGTTGGTCTGTGGAAACATCCATTTATGTAGCACAATCTTATCACGGAGCGGGCGTGGGAAAAGCACTGTACACAGTTCTAGAACAACATTTGACCAAGCAAAATGTATGCAACCTGTGTGCATGCATTGCATTTCCAAATCCACCAAGCATCGCTTTCCATGAGAAATTTGGATACAAGACCGTTGCACACTTTCATTCGTCAGGATATAAAGGAGGCCAGTGGGTTGATATGATTTGGATGGAAAAAGAACTGTGCCCTCACAGTATCCCACCAAAACCTTTCATTCCTTTTCCCAAGCTTTCCTAAATATAGCAACCACATAAACTTGTTTCTATGAGGTAAGCCTATGAAGACATTACAACTTTATCGAAAACGTTTTGTTCCATCTGAAAACATCCTTTTGAATGATGTCATTCTAGAACACACAGAAGACATCGTCATTACTAAATGGAACACTATACGTCCCAAAACAGTTTTGCACCATGGTTGTTCTTGTTATTACCTAAAAGAAGGTTGGAAAGTAAGTAAATTCTATAGTGAAGATCACTCTTTGCTATATTGGTACTGCGACATTGTAGAATTTGACTATTGTGCGGAAGACAATTCTCTAGTGGTTTCCGATTTATTAGCTGATGTAATTATTTATCCAGATGGAAAAGTGGAAGTTGTTGATTTGGATGAATTGGCAGAAGCCCATCGAGATAAGATTATAACCGATGAACAATTACATAAGTCCCTTATGCAATTGAATAGTTTACTGTCTATTATTTCTCAAAATCGCTTTACAGAACTACAAATACCGCTAAATAATATGGGACTGTAAGTTTTACCACTTACAGTCCCTTTTTACCCCATTCAAGGTATTAAACTTATTTTACTTTTCCTCACAAAGTAGCTTGTTAATGCAACCACCCAAGATACTTAACATCTCAATATCAATATCAGACCACTTTCTATTACAGTTAAAAATATCAAAGCATACTAGTGTATGTACTTTATCGTCTTTACGGCCTATACATTGCACTGTTGCACCGATTTCATGCTTCATTGCCCAATCATATGCTTCGGCGTGTACAGCTCGTAGCTTGAGCATTGAGGACTCTACTAACACACCCTCTTTTGCAAACAGTTCTGTATATTTCTCATCTGACATTAATACATTTTTCTTTTCTGGTTGTAATGCATAATCTCCAAAACGGCACAACACGGTATCACCGCCATTAGAATAAATAGTAATACCATCCAAGTCGAACATCTCACGCACCTGTTTCTGTACCTTTGCATTCTTAGTTAGATAAACAACTCCTTGTGAGTATAAATTACCTAACAATTCAATTAAAGCTTCTCGACGTTTCTCGCGAGATAGGGAATAAGACGCTGTGCGAAGGCTCATGTTATCCTTCTCAATTTTACCATGAACCGATTCCTCGTAAATGATATGTCTATCTTTTCCTTTTTCCTTTGCTATATAAACTGCCTTATCAGCTTTCGCAATCAACTCCTCATAAGTTGTTCCTTCTTTTGGATACTGTGCCACACCAACAGATATAGTAACACGAAGCTTAGGATCAAACGCGATTGCCAATTCTTTAGCAATCGTCTTAATAACCAGTTTTAATTCTTCTCTTGTTTTAACCTTATCCAGGAACACAAAAAACTCATCGCCACCAAAACGGCTGACAACACCACGATATCCCACAATTTTCTGCAATGTGTTCGCCACACATCTAATGACTTCATCTCCAAACATATGGCCAAATGTATCATTGACATTCTTAAAATCATCGATATCAAGCATTACCAACCAACGCGTAGTATCATCCTGAAGTTGCAATTTCTCCATTGCATACTCCATACCTGCCTTTTTATTAAACACACCAGTTCCAACATCACGAGCTGCGGGAGTCATATAATATGCTTCTTTCAAAGAGGTTTGATGGGTCTGGAATACACCTGCAACCATCATTTCAGTACGGTGAATAGACCCCCCTCTAATTCGACAATAAGTCAATTCGCCATTTTCCACAATAGGGAATTCCAATTCAAAGGATGGCTTCTTCCCCTTCATGTAAGCGCAAAACACCTTCATTCGTTCTTTTTGTTCGTCTATTATCTCTGGATTACTCTCATTGCTCTTTACATATTCATCTAGATCCTGAGAAATAATTTTTATTGCACTTTCATTAATGTATTTGTATACAACAAACAGATTATCAGCCAATGTGTACTCAAAATAATAGCAATCTGTTAATCCCAGCAAAAAACGATATTTTCTTACTAAGCTTTCCACGTATTCCACTCGTTGTTCCACATCTACAATGTCAAACAAATAGATTAAATACAACTTCTCACCATTCTCAGTCTCAGAAGTTTCCTCCATACGCAAATAAATATTCTTGTACTGACCAGAACCATTGGTAAACATCGTCACCATTTCTACAGTTTCTGTGAAATTTTGTGCAGCCTCCAACAAGCGCTTTCCATCTTCCGGCTCAATCAGGTCACTAATCTGCAAATATGAATTATCTCCCACATATCTGTAATATGGTTCTGAAGCACGTGCTACTCTTAAATCTGTACGCACATACACCATGCACTCTAACAAACGCTCTGGTGAATATGTTCTTAAATCTCTCTCCAATTTCATACGCAGTTCTTCCTCTACCCTCTGTAGTAAAATACCTTAGTAAAATACATGCCCACCGATATTAATACCCGACAAACCCTCTATCGGTGTTCTAAAATATACGCAGTTCCCTACGTTTGTAACTCCTGACATTGCTTCATCTGCCGCTCGATAGCAGCTCTCTGTTGCCCTATTAGATGCCAACGCCAAATCAAGTCTTCCACTGGCAACAGGAGAAAATTGTTTTCTCTGATAAATAACTCCAACCACTGTGTCGGGATACACAGAACTCAGCACTCTATTAATCACAACACTGCCTACCGCCAACTGACCATCGTAAGGTTCTCCACCTGCTTCACAATAAATCAAATTAGCCAGCAAATATCTGTCTCCCTCTTCAAAAGTCACCTCAGAAATATCGCGCCAAGTAGAATTAGCCGCCTGTTGAGACAAAGCCAACTCCTCTGCTAACTTTTTACGAAGATACACAAGGTCTTCTTCCTTCTCTTTAATCTTTGCTTCATATGCTAATGCTTTTTTTTCCGCATCAGATATCTGATCTTGATATTTAGCAATAGAATTGGACGTTTGACTAATCAAACCTGACACTTTACTTTTTTCTGCCTCTGCTGCAACTTTTAGTGCATCCAACTCATTTTTTTCCGTTTGCAACTTGGCCTCATGTTCTTCTATTAGAGCACGGGTTTCTTTGAATTCTTTTAATTTTTTTTGGTCATATGCAGCTATCTTTTCAAAAAAGTCAGCCATATTCAACATATCAGAGAAGCTTCCCATGCTAAGAATTGTATTCACGTAACCTTTGTCATTGCGCTCATACATATCTTTCACACGTATTACCATACACTCATACTGCCAACTCTCTGTGGCCTTTGCATCTTCCAGTTCCGCCTGTGTTATTGTAATCTCATTTTCCTTAGCTGCAATCTGTTGTTCTAAAGAATCCAGATTATCACTTACTTCCGTCAATTGAGAATTTAAATTGTTGAGTTCCCCCTTTAAAGTGCTCTGTGCACCCTTTAAATTATCCAAATTCTCATTGGTCTTATTCAATTCTTCTTTTAGCTCATTCTGTTGCTGTTGAGCCTCTTGAATCTGTTGCTGCGTCGTCTTTCCTGATGCAACTGCGATACTTGATACAGATGGCAAAGTGCCCATCAGCAACATAACCGTAAGTATTATCAGTGTTTTTCTCAAAATGCAAATACCCTTGCCTTTCTATACCTCCATAGAAATATGTCTTCCTGTACGAGCATATGGCACATACTGTACCCCTGCCGCGTCAAACATCTTCTTAGAAGCGATATTAGACGGTGTCCCTTTATATTTGTCACTAGCATATACAACCTTTGTAATTCCCGCTTGAATAATCGCTTTTGCACACTCGTTACATGGAAATAGAGAAACATATAATTTAGTCCCTTCTAAAGAACCACCTCTATAATTCAAAATAGCGTTCAATTCCGAGTGTGTTACAAAAGGATACTTGGTATCTAAGGTATCTCCCTCTCTATCCCATGGAAACTCATCATCAGAACAACCACGAGGGAAACCATTATACCCCATAGATAGAATCTTATTGTCATTGCTTACAATACATGCGCCTACCTGTGTATTAGGATCTTTGGAACGCATCCCCGACAAATGGGCAACGCCCATAAAATATTCATCCCAACTAATGTAGTCTTCTCTTTTTGTACTCATGCGTAGTCCTCTACTTTGTACCAAAAATACGATCTCCTGCATCTCCAAGACCAGGAACAATATAACCATGGTCGTTCAAACGCTCATCCAGAGAACCAATATACATATCTACATCTGGATGCGCTTTTTTCATTGCTTCTACGCCTTCTGGAGCTGCGATGATGCACATAAAGTGAATCTTTTTACATCCTTTATCCTTTAACATCTGAATTGCTGCCACAGAAGAACCTCCTGTTGCAAGCATTGGATCTACTACAAACACTTCTCTCTCAGCACAATCTGCTGGAAGCTTGCAATAATACTCTACTGGATTCAATGTCTCAGGATCTCTATACAAACCGATATGTCCAATCTTAGCCGCTGGAATCAACGCCAATACACCATCTACCATTCCAAGACCTGCTCTTAAGATAGGAACAATAGCCATCTTCTTACCTTTTAGTTCTTTAACCGTAGCCTTGCAAATTGGTGTCTCAATCTCTACATCTTCCAAAGCTAAATCTCTGGTCGCCTCATAACAGATTAACATCGCAATCTCACTAATGGTCTGTCTAAAATCTTTTGTACCAGTATCTGTTCTACGAATAAATCCAATCTTATGTTGAATCAATGGATGTTCCATTACTACTACTTTTGCCATATTCATCCTCCGTGGTGCTTTCTCAATTATAGCTGTTCAATCAAATCAATTCTTCTCTGATGTCTCTCTTCTCCCGAGAAATCAGTATTTAAAAATGTATCTACAATCTCTACTGCCAAATTCTCTCCAACAATACCTGCACCCATTGCAAGTACATTGGCATCGTTGTGTAATCTAGTCATCTTAGCTGATAATGTGTCTGCGCAAAGAGCACAACGTACACCTTTTACTTTATTTGCTGAGATACTAATTCCAATTCCGGTTGTGCACAGCACAATACCTTTTTCACATTCGCCACTTGCTACTGCCTTGGCAACTGCATGTCCAAATGCTGGATAATCGCAACTTTCCTTGCTGAAACAACCCATATCCTTGTAGGAAATCTGCTTATCCTCCAAATATTTCATCACCTTCTGCTTTAAATCAAAAGCTCCGTGGTCACATCCAATCGCTATCATAGTTCCTCCTAAAATGCCTGTAATTCCTATATAAGATTTATCATACTCGTATCATTTTATGTCCTGCTGCCTTCAGCAAACGATTCATAATGGCTTGTCCTAAACCATCTGTTTCAAATCCTTCTGAGTAGATTTTGGTAACATGTTCATCATCAAATTCTCTCAAAATGGTATAAAGCCTTCTAGCAATTCCAGCTTCATCATTACGTTGTCCTACGCTCTTAATGACATCCGCAGTATATTCCTCAATCAGTTCTTCTGTGGCAATAACACCTACTCGTTCGCCACTGCGTCTATCCTGCTCAACTTGTTCATTAATATACCTTACCACCTCCGCTGGTTCACCTTCTACAATAGTAAGTTCACCACTTGGGGCGTAATGTCGATATTTCATTCCCGGAGCCTTTGGTGCTTGTCCCGTATTAGCATGCATCATGGTAACATCTGCATCCACTTGCCCCAAAACTTCCTCTAACATAGTCTCTGTTATATAACCCGGACGCAATATCTGGGGTGGGGTAACTGTCATATCTATAATGGTGGACTCTATACCAATTCCTACCTCTCCACCATCTATAATCATTTCTATCTTCCCATCCATATCCTCAGCTACATACTTGGCTATAGTAGGGCTTGGTCTTCCAGAGGTATTAGCACTTGGCGCTGCAATGTAACCACCACCATACGCAATTAGCTTCTGGGCAATAGGATGAGATGGCATTCGAACTGCCACCGTATCCAATCCGCCAGTAGTCTCATAAGGTACACAATCCGACTTGGGCAATATCATTGTCAAAGGCCCTGGCCAGAACGCATCAGCAATCTGAATCGCTTCCTCTGTCACTTCCGAAACAATGGGATACAAGTCTTCCAATCGAGCTATGTGTATAATTAAAGGGTTGTCTGAAGGTCTACCTTTTGCTGCATAAATTTTATGGGAGGACTCTCTATTCAACGCATCTCCGCCCAGACCATATACTGTCTCTGTAGGAAATGCAACCAATCCGCCCTGCTTCAAAATCTCGCCAGCACGTTTCAGCGCAGCTTCATCCACATTGTCTTCTTGTATTCTTATTATCTCCGTTTTCATAGGACACACTTTCTCATAAATCTATATACTCTTTTCAAGTATACCACGCATTTTCAAAAAATAAAAGGAATTCGTAAACTATTTTCCACTATTTAAATACTTAATGATTCCCATATGTATCGCCCATGCAACCTTATCCTGATATTCTTCTGTATTCAACAACCGTTCTTCCTCATAATTTGATAAAAAACCACACTCTGCGATTACTATTGGCACCTTGGTCTTTTTGAGAAGATAATAGCTACTATTTGCTTTAATCTGCCTAGCCTTTTCAGGTTTGAGGCTATCTATCAGTTCCTGCTGGAGTGTAGCTGCAAGCTTCTCACCTTCCTCACTATTTTCATAGTAAAATACTTGTGCTCCTTGGACATATTCTTCTGTATAACTATTCTGGTGAATACTTACCACCAATCTAGGAGCCGCTTCCTCAATTATTTCTATGCGTTTTTTCATATCTTGTACTTTTCTACTAGAAGCATTTTCTGGACACAATTCCTTATCTTCTTCTCGTGTCATGATTACTCTAACATCATTGGCTTCCAAATAAGATTTTACCTTTTTAGCGATAATCAAATTAATATCCTTTTCCTTACTGCCGCCAACTCCAATTTTTCCTGGATCCGCACCACCATGTCCAGCATCAATTACAACGCAGGGTTGCTCTGACACCACACCATTACTCATGGACGCCACATACGCCGCCGTCTCTCTTCCAACAAAAAACATAGAGGTAAGTAGTATTCCTTCCATTATTAATACTAATAATTTCTGTTGATTCCTATTAAAACCAACACCTTGTTCATTCTCTACTTTACTCACATTTTTCTCTCTTTGCGTTTTTTCATACTATTTATATGTATCACTTTTCCTGAAATGAACAAACATACATAAAGTTTCCAAAACTGTTGCATTAAATTGTACAATTAGTTTATAATAACCTTGATGGAGGACTGATAATGAATACTTCCAGACGAATAATTTCGACAATTTTCACAATTATAGCTGTGCTTTGTGCTTTAGTAGCAGGCGTCGTAACCATACAAAATTACATAAACAGTCAACAATCCGCTAATGCTATGGATGAATTACGTGCAAGTGTAACGACTACAGAGGTTCCTTCCAGTTCGGAAGTATCAACCACTAACGAGGCAGGAGTTCCTAGCACAGAACCCTCAACAGAGGCATTAACAGAGGTGAATACCGAAGAACCTACTACTGTGGCATCAACAGAAGAGCTGATTGTTGCCATAGAAAATCCATATCAGGATATTTTCTTACAAAACGATGATATGGTTGCTTGGATTCAGATTCCAGACACCAAGATTGATTATCCCGTTATGTGGACTCCTGAAGATGAAAATTATTATTTGTATCGTGCCTTTGATGGTAGCGAAGACAAGAATGGTAGCCTTATATTAGATACCGATAGTTCCTTAGAACCGCTTACCACGAACCTAATTATTCATGGTCACAACATGAAATCCGGCGCCATGTTTGGCGATTTGACTGATTACGAGGATGCCACTTACTATGACAATCACAAGTATATTTCTTTGTATACCGAAGAATGTGAACGACGCTATGAAATATTAGCAGTATTTCGTTCTCAGGTTTATAGAAAATCAGATTGATTATCCCGTTATGTGGACTCCTGAAGATGAAAATTATTATTTGTATCGTGCCTTTGATGGTAGCGAAGACAAGAATGGTAGCCTTATATTAGATACCGATAGTTCCTTAGAACCGCTTACCACGAACCTAATTATTCATGGTCACAACATGAAATCCGGCGCCATGTTTGGCGATTTGACTGATTACGAGGATGCCACTTACTATGACAATCACAAGTATATTTCTTTGTATACCGAAGAATGTGAACGACGCTATGAAATATTAGCAGTATTTCGTTCTCAGGTTTATAGAAAATCAGATCAGGTATTTAAGTTCTACAAATTCTTCCAGGCAGATACCCAAGAAGAGTTTGACGACTTTTATCAAAATATTAAAGACTTGTCCCTGTATGACACTGGTGTAACCGCCGAATTTGGCGACCACTTCCTAACCCTATCTACATGTGTATACCATGTAGAAAATGGAAGGTTCGTAGTGGTAGCGAAAGAAATTGAGAATGGTGACGCCTATTTACCTATTCAGGAACAGACAACAATGAACACAAATTAGGAGGACTATTTTATGAAAAAAGTCAAGAAAATCATTTCCCTTTTGGCTACTTCAGCAATGCTTTTGGTTGCTTCTTTTGGCAGTAATACTATGACAGTATCTGCTGATGAACCTACTACTTTTGTAATTGGTTTCGATGTAGATTACGATGATTGGCGTTTCCAGTATGGTTCCGCATGGGTTGATGATGGCGAAAGCAGAGAACTCTACTATCTGGAACAAGAAATTAAAAACGGCGATATCGTAGTAGTAAATGGCAATGGTGGTGAAGATACACTCAATCTTAATTTACCTGTTACTTTAAGCAATTTATCCATTGCTCATTGCGGTTTTATTTGCGTTGGTGCTGAACGCATTAATGAATGTTATGTACTAACTGGAAGCGCCGCTTCTATTTCTGGTTATATAGATCATGCATATGTATATAACTACTCTATTGGTAATTTTAATGGCGATGTTGGAACATTAGAAGTTTTCAGTGATGAAGAAGACGTTAATGCTACCGTAGGTGTCGCTGGTACTTGCGGACACTTCCGTGCAACTGACAAATATGGCAATGTAGCTTATGACCTTTATTCTTTCAGCAGTAATACCTTGCTTTTGGACGAAGGTGATTTAGATAGCCCAGAGTGGAGTTATAGTAAAGCTCCAGGTGCTACTCCAAGCGCTCCCGCAGCCGCTACACAAGCAGCTACCACTCCTGCTGCTACCACAACCACATCTACATCCAATGAATATGATGAGGTTCCAAAAACTGGTGACAGTAATCTTAGCATGTGGTTATATGGCATCTCTGCTGCTTGTTTTGCAATAGCTTTCATTACAAGAAAACATGCCAATTAATTAATGTATACAGAAAAATGGGTATCTGGACTCCATCCAGATACCCTCTTTTATTTTCAATATAGAATGCTGCAATTCAAATATTACGAACTAGAATATGCATTAATTAGTCCCCATATATTAGAAGTTCCATATCCCAAACGCCATACCGCAACACCACCAATATTCTTGGTTGCCATAACATTCAACTTCACTCGAATAGATTCCTCATCTTCTAACCATACACGATAAGTTGCAGAACCTGAAGTCCACTCCATATAGTTCTGACATGTCTCTTCATCCCATACTTTCGCTACACCTATACGGTTCACAAAATCGTTGAGATTATTAAGGGTCAAATACTCATCTGTTACATTTGCGCCATCAATCTTCCACACAATTGTGTATAATGGCAATGCATTAATTACCTTATTCGCAGGTACTTCTTCCAATGTCTTATCAATACCATTTGATACATAATCAATACTAGCTACACTTCCTGGATCTCCACTACCATGCCAATGTTCATCATATCCCATGATAATCACATAATCAGCAACTTGTCCTTGAATATCCAAACGATAATAATCATTGAAATGGAATGGAACATAATTATCTATAGAAAGAACCAAATCATTGTTGCGACATGCAATGGATAATTCTCTCAAAAACTGAACATAATGGATTCCTGCATCCTGTCCTACACGTTCAAAGTCTAAATTTATACCATCCATGCCACAAGCAAGAGCTGCTGTAGTAATTCCTGACACCAAATGTTGTCTCTTCGTGGTAGATGAGAGAATACTATATACATCAATTCCACCACCATTTTCATTATTATAATTAAAGTCATCTAACACACCCCATACCTGTAAGCCCATGTTGTGTGCTTGATTCACATAATTACTACTAGAAAAATCTCTGAAATTACCTTCATTATCATTCAAGCTGAACCATGTAGGTGCAATCACATTCATCCCCTGAGTATTTTGCACCATAGAATATAAAGTATCGTTACCTGCTGCTGCACCAATGGCATGCCATCCAAGACTTACTTTTTCTTCCATAGTCTTACTAGTATATTCAGGAATGACTACATCTGTAACGGGCATTTCTTCTTCTGTTCTACTTGTGCTAAGACGCTTGTTCTCCACATAACCAATTACTGCATCTGATGTTTTAACCTTACTCCAATTCTCCATCTCTTCGAGAATTTCCACTGTATCTCCCTTAAGCACGTCTGTCAGAATCGCGCTCTTAACACCGCCTCTTTCTCGAACAGCTGTATCCTTAGTAATATCTGCTACCTGACGGCTTCCCCACTCTGTATAAACCTGAAGATGCTTGTCATATACTTCATAGGAGAAATTCACAAAACGTTTTACATAATCAGCAGCCACATATGTAGTGTCGTTCTCTATAAAGTAAATTGTATATCCCAAATCAACAGAACCAGCATTATCACTTGCAGTACTGGTTCCCAAACCTACAAAGGTAGTCTGTTTTGGACCTGAATACAGCAAAAGATTCTCATTTAAATCCACATAAAATGCTTCATCAAAATATTTATGAACAGTTGCCAGATCAAAATATACTTTTCCATCTTGTAAAATAGCTTTTTCTTCCACCATCTCATCTTGAAATATGATGGCGTGTTCTTTTCCTGACACCTGATAAAATTCTTCCCAATCTGCTCTTTCTTTGCTATAGGAATACTTTTTATAGAGCATTCCTCCCACTGCGATACCACCAACAATAACAATCAATAGTAACGCAACCAATACAGGTATAATTCTTTTTTTCATGATTTTTCCTCTCTAAATGTAGAATGAAACTGTTCATCACAGAACAGTTCCATTCTAACACACTCTAATTGCATCGTCATTACCATTTTTGACATTTTCCTCTTTTTAGTCAGCATAAGAGGCAATCCGTTTACTAAAAGAGGTAACACTGACATTGGCTATTACGCTTTTACTTTGTCAAAGCGTACTTGTGCAATTTTTCCTGGGTCCCCAGCGACATAGTCTGCCATATATACACTTTCCTCCCTTACCACCTGCATCACTGCTTCATAAGGCAACACTTCTCTATTGTCTACAAAAAGTGCCACCCCATTTTGGTGTAAATTTTCAAGAGTCACTAGCATTTCCTTTCTCGTCTGCTCGAGTTCCCTGTTTTCGTTAAATTTTTCGTACAAGTTTTCCTCCTGTCTAGGACCAGACCAAAAGTTTCGTGATATATAGCGAATGCTTCGACTGTATTTTTCCAATGATGACTTCCAATTTTTTCTTAATAAAAAATGTTTAAATTGAATTATTATGGTGAAATTATTAGTTGAAAAACTATGATAAGCACGCCGCATGTAATACGTATGCTTGTAAGACATCCCATCTATATGTCAAATCAAGAATCATAACATATAATAGGATATAGCTTTAAATTTATAGATATATTAT